>NZ_SPMZ01000001.1 GCF_012939995.1 Candidatus Competibacter phosphatis
GATGGTGTCGGAGGAAATGCACCTCAATCGCTTCCTGGACGAACGACCGGCATCGAGGCGCTGGAAACCGATCTCGGCGAGTACATCACTCCAACTGGATCATGAAACGCCCTCGCACATCATCGTGCCGGCCATTCACAAGAACCGCGATCAGATCGCGCGACTGTTTCACGACAAGATTCCCAATACGCCGTATACCGAAGTAGTCGAGGAACTCAACGCCATCGCCCGCAAGATCTTGCGTGAAAAGTTTTTCGCGGGTGAAGTCGGGGTCAGCGGGGTCAATTTCGCGGTGGCCGAAACCGGTACGCTGTGCCTGGTGGAAAACGAGGGTAACGGCCGCATGTGCACCACCGCGCCGCCGGTACACATCGCGGTCATGGGTTTGGAAAAGGTGGTGGAGCGCCTGGAGGACGTGCCGCCGCTGCTGCGCCTGCTCACCGGATCGGCCACCGGCCAATTGATCACCACTTATTTCAATATGATCACTTCGCCGCGCAAGCCGGACGAGAAGGACGGCCCCAAGGAAGTCCATCTGGTCCTGCTCGACAACGGGCGTACCGAAATCTGGGCCGATCCCGAACGGCGGCAAACCTTGAAATGCATCCGTTGCGGCACCTGCCTGAATCATTGCCCGGTCTATACCCGCCTCGGCGGTCATGCCTATGGCTACGTCTACCCCGGTCCCATCGGTTCGATCCTGACCCCGCAACTGGAGGGACTGGAAAACGCCGGCGCGATGGCCACCGCCTCCACCTTTTGCGGGGCTTGCGAGGAAGTTTGTCCGGTCAAGATTCCCATCGTCGATATCCTGCGTCGCCTCCGCACCGAGTCCTACAACCAGGCGGATTCGTCGAACGCCGTCAAGGGTCACGGCTACAAGGTCAACGTGGCGGAGAGCCTGACTTGGAAGGGTTGGGCATTCAGCAACGCAACGCCCTGGGTCAATGCCCTGAACGCCAAGCTGTTGGGCCTGCTCGGTCCGCAACTGCCCAAGCTGCCGGGGCCGGATATCGTGAAAAAGTGGACCCAATCCAGGGCCTTGCCTGAGTTCGCCAGCAAGAGCCTGCATGTGCTGGCCAAAGAGAAGGGGCTGAACGATGAGTGACGCGCGCGCCAACATCCTCGCCAGACTGCGGGCGACAACGGCGCAAGACGCCGTGGCCACGACCGAATCCGTCGCGCCGCCCGAAATGGAACTGAGCCGCGCCGACCAGGTGGCGCGGCTCAAGCAACTGCTGGAAGCCATGCACGCCGAGGTGCACATCACCGACAGCGGCAATTGGACCAGCATTCTCAAGGAAGTGTTGCGCAAGCGCTCGGCGAACGGCTTGCTGTACAGCCCAACCACCGCCATCGGGATCACCTTGGAAGAAACCTGGGAAAGCGATTTGCCACCGCTGGTCGGCTATACCGAGGCGGTGGAGCAGTGTAAGGAACGACTGTTCGCCATCGACGCGGGCATCACCTCGACCCAGGGTGGGCTTGCCGACGTGGGTGCCTTGGTTCTGTGGCCGGACGTGCATGAACCGCGCTTGCTGTCACTGGCGCCGGCGGTGCATATCGCGGTGTTGGAAGCGACCAAGATTCACGGCTCCCTAGCCGAAGCCATGCGCCGGGAGCATTGGGCCGAGGGAATGCCGACCAACGCCTTGTTGATTTCCGGCCCGTCCAAGACCGCCGATATCGAATTAGTGCTGACCTTCGGCGTGCATGGCCCCAAGGAGTTGATCGTGCTGATTCTGGACGATGAGAGAGGCTAAGACGCACATGCCACCAACAGCCTACGAGCAGCTTCACCGCGACCTGCAACAATTCATCCCGGCGGCACGCCTGATCGGCGACCCGCTGCGCACACTCGCTTACGGCACCGACGCCAGCCTGTACCGCCTGATTCCCAAGCTGGTGGTGCGGGTGGACAGCGAAGACGAGATGCGCCGCATCCTGGCCTTGGCGCACCGGCACGAAACGCCGGTGACCTTCCGCGCCGCCGGCACCAGCCTGTCCGGTCAAGCCGTCACCGACTCGGTGTTGCTGCAACTGGGCGACGGCTGGCGAAGCTGGCGGATTGGCGAACATGCGGCCACGATCAGCTTGCAACCGGGCATCGTCGGCGGCCACGCTAACCGCTATCTGGCGCCCTATCGGCGCAAGATCGGGCCGGACCCCGCGTCGATCAACAGCTGCCAGATTGGCGGTATCGCGGCGAACAACGCCAGCGGCATGTGTTGCGGCACCGCCCAGAACAGCTACCAGACGCTGAAAAGTATGCGAGTGATGCTGGCCGATGGCACCGTATTGGACACTGGGGATTCCGCCAGTCGTGAAGCGTTCGAGGGCAGTCACGACGATCTACTCGCCCAACTGGCCGAACTCGGGCGGCGCACCCGCGCCGATACGACACTGGCCGGACGCATCCGCGACAAATTCAAGATCAAGAACACCTGCGGTTACAGTCTCAACGCCCTGGTGGATTACGAAGACCCCTTCGAAATCCTCCAACATTTGATGATCGGTTCCGAGGGCACGCTGGGCTTCATCGCCGAGATCACCTATCGCACAGTCGAGGAACATACCCATAAAGCCACGGTGCTGATGATTTTCCCCGACATCAAAACCGCTTGCGAAGCGGTGGCGATGCTGAAAAGTCAGCCGGTGGCGGCGGTGGAATTGATGGACCGCGCCTCGTTGCGTTCGGTCGAACATAAGCCGGGCATGCCATCCTATTTCAAGGAACTATCGGAAACCGCCGCCGCGCTGCTGGTGGAAACGCGGGCGCTGGACTCGACGACTCTCAAGGCACAGGTCGAAACCATCGCCGCCGCCCTCGCCGCCACGCCAACCCTGCTCCCGTTCCAATTCACCGACCGACCGGAAGAATTTACGCAACTGTGGGCGATCCGTCAGGGCCTGTTCCCCTCGGTTGGTTCGGCGCGGGCGACCGGCACCACCGTCATCATCGAGGATGTCGCCGTTCCCGTACCTCAACTGGCGGCGATGACCCTGGATTTGCAAGACCTGTTCGATCAGCATGGCTATACCGGCTCGATCATCTTCGGCCATGCGCTCGAAGGTAACTTGCATTTCGTCATCACTCCCGACTTTGCCAAGCCGGCCGAAACCGAACGCTACAAGAACTTCATGGACGACGTATGCCACATGATCGTGGATCGATACGACGGTTCGCTGAAAGCCGAACACGGCACCGGCCGTAATATCGCCCCGTTCGTCGAGTTGGAATGGGGGCGGCAAGCCCATCGGTTGATGTGGGAAATCAAGACGCTGTTCGATCCGCATCACCTGCTGAATCCCGGTGTCATCCTCAACGACGACCCGGAAGCTCATCTGAAAAACATCAAGCCGATGGCCGCCGTCGATCCGTTGGTGGATAAATGTATCGAGTGCGGCTTTTGCGAGCCGAACTGTCCCTCTCGCGCCCTGACCCTATCACCACGCCAGCGCATCGTTGGTTTGCGCGAAATGGCGCGCTTGCAAGCCGCTGGCGAAGAAAGCAACCGGCTGCAAGCCATCACTGAGTCGTATGCTTATCAGGGCTTGGAGACCTGCGCCGCCGACAGCCTATGCTCGCTGACCTGCCCGGTCGGCATCAACACCGGCACGATGATGTTGAAGAAGCGTAGTCAACAACGCGGTCAAACCGCGCAGCGGATCGGCAACTGGGTCGCCAAGCACTTCTCCGGCGTCATCACGGCCACGCGTTTCAACCTCGCCGCCGCCAACCTCTCGCACACGGTCTTTGGCTCCACGCTGCAAGGCGGTGTGACCGGGGCGGCGCGTAAACTGTCCGGGAATCGGCTGCCGCTGTGGAACCGCTATATGCCCTCCGCCGGCGCGATGCCCAAGCCGGAAACGAACGCCGTGCCCGACCGCCCGCGTGTGGTCTATTTCCCTAGTTGCGCCAGTCGTACCATGGGGCCGGCCAAGGGCGATCCTGAATTGGATGCCTTGCCGGTGAAGACCGCTGCTCTGCTGCGCAAGGCTGGCTTCGAGGTGGTTCTGCCCGAGGACAGCGGTTCACTGTGTTGCGGCCAGCCCTTCGAAAGTAAAGGCTTGCCGGAACAGGCCGATGCCAAACGACGGGAAGTCGAGCAAGCCCTGCTCAAGGCCAGTCGCAATGGACAAGACCCGATCGTGTTCGATACCACACCCTGCACCTTGCGGGTCAAGAAAAATCAGGCAGAAACCCCGCTCAAGCTGTACGACATCACGGAATTTCTCCACGACGTCGTGCTGGAGCGCTTGACGATCCACAAGCGGCCGGAAACGGTCGCCATTCATCCCACTTGCAGCAACATCAACATGGGCTTGCAGGCCAAGCTCAAAGCCATCGCCGAAACCTGCGTGGAAAAAGTCATCGTCCCCGACCGGATTTCCTGCTGCGGCTGGGCCGGGGACAAGGGGTTCACTCACCCCGAGTTGAATGCCAGCGCCTTGCGGGATTTGAAAGCGGCGCTGCCGGAGGACTGCACGTCCGGGTATTCCACCAGCCGCACCTGCGAAATCGGCCTGTCCTTGCACAGCGGACGCTTCTACCGCTCCATCGTCTATCTGGTGGATCGCTGCTCACAACCCAACACGGGCTGATTCTCTGGCTGATTCAATCGATTCCAGGGACACCCGCCGAGGCGCGCAAGACGATCAGCCACTAGGGATGGAAGGTTGATTCTTGGGGTTGATCCGTCCGCTCGTGTCGGTTGTCAGCTTGGAGCGGTCGGTTTTCACCTGCTCGTCGAGCTGTTTGATCGCTTCGGTAAACTCGGCGGCCCACCCCTTGGTTTCGTCGTTGACGATGCCGAGCGCCTTTTTGTGAAATTGCCAAATCTGCTCCAGCAGCATTGTTGCTTGTTCTGGCGTGGGTTCGGGGTTGCCCCAGCTCAGCTTGTGGCGTTCCACTTCGAAGTGGAACGCTTCCAGTGCTTCGATCAGTTGACGGGCGGTGAGCAGGTATCGAATCCAGCCGTTGGTGAAGCCGTAAAACCGATCCAGTAGGATCAGGGTGGCGGCCACGCCCAAGGCGACGGCTGCCCACAGTGGATGGAGCGCCTTTTGCGAGCCGACGATATCGTTGATCATCGGCAATAGACCGGCGAAAGCGGTGAGCAGGATGGCGCTCAGCCGGAAGATGCGGCAGAAATGACGCCTCAGTTGCCGCTTGCGGAAATACCAGTCGATGGATTGCTGCGCTTGGTTTTTGGCGTAGGTACAGAGTTGATCGAGCGGTTCCGCCAGTTTCTCCGCTTCCCAATGCAAGGCAGGAAAGTCCCCTGATTTCAGATCCCTGGCCACTGCGTTACCTCCGTTATTTCTTGGAGCCGATGAATTGCTCGATCGGCTTGCCGACTTGTTTCATCTCGTCCGCATGATGCGCGCCTTCGGCCCAATAGACGACGCCGGATTCGATATCCCACAAAGCGGACAGGCCACAAGTGTTCCAATCCGTTTCTGTCCAATCATCGAAAGGTTTCAACCAGAGTTCTGGCCGGGGCATGAGGGCATGGATGTGTGGAACGCTGAGAAGGTCAAGAAAATTCTGGCCTTGCTTCTTGAACCATTCTTCTGAGCCAAAAAGAAAGTACGCCAAGATGCCCAGTGCACGGTAGCGACGGTCGGAGCGCCACTTTGGGCAATCGCGGCGGAGTCGGCCCAACGGAATGTGGGTCAATGGAAAAACCAGATCGTAGTTTTTATCGATGAGGCGCTGGGACCAGTGCTGTTTAGGACTCTCTCTATGAACCTCGGCAGTCACTGGATCAACATCCCACTCGATCCAGCCAGGTGCAACCAGCCAGCCGTCTCCTGCCCGGCCTTTCAACCCACAAATGCCCAAAGCAGGAAAACTCTGACTAAGATTATCGGCGAAGGCTTCGGGGAGAAGATGAAGTGCCAGCGATAATTCCCAACAGACATATACATCAGTTGATGCAAAAGCGCGGTCGGGGTTCGGGGCAGGATTGAGGTCGCGATCAAAAATCTAAGCGAAGGACAGGATCGAGATCAAGGTAGGAATTATTGTCATGAAGCAAGGCGGTGATTCGGGCAGGGTTAAGAGTACGGGTTATGGTGCGAGCGAGAGTGAGCGCAAGGGCACGATCAAGGGTGCGGTCGCGATTGAGGTTAGATGCATGTTTGGAAATAAGGCTGAGGGTGTTGATGGTGTGAAATATACCGCTGCCAGCTTGTTGGAATTGATCATTGAAAATAACCATTTCTTGGATCAGCAAAGCCGTGAGCCATTGTCCATGCCACGCCACCGAACGGTCAGTTATTTCAAGTTTCCATCTGGACAATTGCGGTGTAATCGGTGCCTTGGGATGCAAAGCAGCATCAATGCCCAATACTGAAAGCAAACCTGAAGCAATTTGTAATGAATACTGGTTCAACAGCCTTTGAAGATAGTCACACCATCGTTGAAATACGCCTTCGAACAAACTAGGCCAGTCTTGAATATCCTCTCGTAATATGGCTGTTTTACGATCGACCGTCAAACGTGGAGCGGCAGCACCACGCAAGTCCACCCAAAGCCATGTACCAATCCAAGCATGTGCTAACTGCATTTTCATGCACACCATCATGTCATCTACAGCGATCCCTCTGACGGTGAGCCGATTTCTTGGATTATCATCAGTCATCAAGCGGTTTACTAATGTTGTTTCAACCAACGCAGCTAACTCATGCGCTCGCACCAGAGAACTATCTAGTGGTGGATCAAGCGGCAATGGCGGATCGCTAGCTGGGAGATGATATGGAAACATGAGCCGGATGCGCGTACCGGTAGCTTGATCACTCTGATTATCTTCCCAATCGAGATATTCCCAGCGTGGGTGACCCAAGGCTGAAGCGGGAAAATCCCACTCCGCTGCTTTTTTTTGTAACTACTTCAATCGCAATAGGCGCTAGAACATCTCCATGAAAACGGTCATCCAAGCAGACTGATTGATCAGCGTGGTTTTCGAGATGAAACAGAATGGGAAACAGGGGCCAGATGACATAGCGGCCGATGATCCACAGTGGGTCAATCCGCTTTTGTTGTTCGAATATCTGCCTTTCTTCTTCAGGTTCGCCATGTTGTGCTGAGTAATCGAAATGCCCTTTCAGCCAGCGAATCGCCCGTTCATGATCATGATCAAGCTGGAACGGTTGCTTGAGATAAAGCGTGATCTCCGTTCCCTGTCGCTCAAGGGTGCCGGGCGATAGCCAGAACAAGCTGCCTGAGCCGGAGAGGCGAACATCGTAAGCGGCGCGCACTCCATGGTTCGCTTGACCCGGATGGGTACGAATCCGTATTTCATCGGCCAGCATAAAGCAGGACAGAAAGCCAATGCCAAACTGGGAAATCGGCGAAACGATGAAACCATGTTCACGCAGAATTTGCTGCTCGCGCTCGTATTCAGAGGAGCGGTAATAGCTCTTGCCCAGCTTGGTGAAATAGCGCTCCAGCACCTCACGGGTCATCCCGCAACCGCTGTCTGACACGCGGATATACTCCCGATCGGTGGCGGAATCCTGGCCCCATGTCACCCTGACTTGCAACGCTTCGTCGGAACGCAAGGCATCGGTTGGCTCCACGCGCGCATCCGGGTCTTTCGCCAGGACCTTGAGGCGCAGATCGCGCATCTGGAGCGCATCGAGAGCATTCTGGAGCAACTCGCGCAGACACAGGGCCGGATCGGCGTATAGCGATTCGCCCATCAGCAATTGCTGGATTTCGTGCTGATCCAGTTCGAATTGAAGATCGTGGAAAATATAGACAGGGTGGCCTTGGTCATCGAGAGCGGCGCGTATTTGCGGCTGCACGAATTCGGGCAGGCAGATTTGGTAATGGTCGCCCTTGCTGCTCAAGAATCTCCGTTGCCAGTTCAACTCTTCCTTCACGCTTTGAATTTCGCGATCAATCACGTTGACAAAGTCGTGAATGGACTTTTCATAAATAGGATGCTCGCACGCATCGGCCTCGTAGGTGAGCGTATCGTCATCGAAGCTCCAGCCGGTTATCGCCATGTGCTTGTTCCATTCCAGGATGCTCACAGCGTTTTCGATACCGAAATGTTTATAGAGAATACCCGGCGCGCGGCTGGCGTCGAAATCCATGATGTCGGCTAAACGCACCAGCAAACCAGGGAAGGCGACATTCACACGCTCGCCACCCGCTAGTCGACAAAAGCGATCCGGCTTGTCACTTCCAACGAGCGTCTCTCGAAGCCAAGACACCCGTTGCCCATGACTGACGCCAATTTGCGCGAGATAGCGTTTGAAATCGAAATGGCCGTAGTGAAACAGCGTTTGGTTCTTGGCCTCTTCTTCCAGCCGCGTCAACCAGTGCAGGATAGGATCGATTTTGTCAGCGTGGCGCTTGCGGATGAATTCCGCCAGAAGATGACCTTCGAGATAGCTGATGCGACGACTGGCCTCACTCGCGCGGACCGGTTCACTGTCGCGAATCTTCTTCCAGCGTTCGATTTGGCGCTGTTCTTCCGGGTAGGCATCGCAATGCCGGCGCCATTCCTGATTTTCCGGTGTGCCCGTGGTTTCCTGGTATTTCTTCACGTCCTCGTCGAGCATCACCATGCCGAGATCGTGGGTGAACGCAGCCAGAATGCACAACGCACATTCCAACGGCGTCAATGCTCGTAGTGTTTCCTCCGGCAATAACTCCTCCATGATCGACAGCACATTGAACAGATGTGTACCATTATGGAGGGTGTATTGCGGCAAGCGGTGAACAATCTGGTCGCTGATAATCTGCGCGTGATCGACCACCCAGCGAACATTTCCGGCCAGTTGGTGACGAGCAGTAGCGTCGTTGGTTTCCGCCTTGTTCAGTTGGTCGAACAGCTTCGATTCGTCGAGTCCTGATAGTTTTTTCATGAAGCTCCCTGAATAAGTCGCGGCCTTGCCGGTCAAGTCCTGCCTTTGATGCCCCGATCTTCATACAACACCCAGGCACTGGGATGTTTTTCCAAACCAATATGCGGATAGTAACTGGCGGCATTGGGCGCGGCGAGCAGGATCAACTTGCACTTTGGTCCCAGCAATGCCCTGGTTTGCCGGATCAGTTCCCGACCGATGCCTTGTCCTTGAAAATGGGCATCGACCGCAAGATCGGAGAGATAGCAGCAATAGCTGAAATCGGTGACGGAACGCGCGACTCCCACCAGCCGCTCTCCTTTCCATGCGGTCACGGTCAGATCCGCGTTGGCAAGCATCGCCGCGATGCACTCGGGATCATCGACCGGCCGCCGTTCGGCCAGAGTCGAGCGCCGCAACACATCGACAAACTCATCGGTTCGTAACGCGCGGGAAGTCGAATAGTCGATCATGATCTGTGACTCTACTTCAATGAGGATCGCATCGTGCGGCAATGAAAAATCATCGCCCTTGCCGGATCGAAATCAACGGCGACGATACCGGCCAAGACGCCGCTCCAGCCACCCGAACAACCGCGCCAATCCGAAACACAGCAGAAAATACAGCGCCGCCACTGTCAGCCAGACTTCGAACACTCGCCCCGAAGACACGGCCAATTCCGTGCCGGTGAAGGTCAGTTCCTGAATGGAAATCAGCGAAATCAGCGACGAATCCTTGATCAGCGCGATGAACTGCCCGGCCAGCGCCGGGACCATCTTCTGCACCGCCTGTGGCAACACCACCTCGCCCATCACCTGACCGGCATGCAGCCCCAACGCCCGTGCCGCTTCCCACTGTCCCTTGGGCACCGCCTCGATACCGGCCCGAACGATTTCAGTAACGTAGGCACCCTCGAACAGCGCCAAGCAGATCAACCCGGACAGGAAATTCGGTAGCAACTCCAGCGGCCCGAATAGCCAAGTCAGCACCCGCAAGGTCTCCGGCGTGGCCCCGGCAATCCGGTTCTCGATATCCAGCAAGGGCAACAACTGACTGCTGATGAAAAAAATAGAAGATAAAGATGAACACCAACGGCGGGATATTGCGAATCAGTCCGACATAACTCCAGCCGAGCAGCCGAAAAAACAGAACGTGGGTCACCCGGCACACACCCATCGCGCCACCGATCAGCGCCGCCAGCACCCCGCCCCACAACGCCAGTCGCACCGTCGCCAGAAAACCCTGGCCCAGCAGGTTCAGCACCCAGTCGCCTTGCTCGGCGTCGTAGCGGATGAAATAGCCGGGAATCAGCCGCCAGTCCCAGTTGTAATGAAAATGGCTTTGCGCCCGGTACACCACGTAGCCGATCAGCCCAAACACCACGGCCAGCACCAGCGCATCCAGCCAGCCAAAACGAAGTTTGGGCGGAGACACGATTCAACCGCGCCCGGCGCCATGCACCGGCAGGCGGCGTTCCAGCCAACTGACCAGCAGCGACAGGCTCACGGTCAGCGCCAGATACAGCGCCGCCACGGTGAACCACAGTTCGAAGGTCATGAAAGTATCGGCGATCAGGTTACGACCCTCGGTGGTCAGGTCGGCCACCGCGATCACGCTGACTAGCGCCGAATGCTTGATCAGCGACACTGCTAATCCGGTCAGTGGCGGCAGCATCAGACGAACGGCCTGCGGCAGGATCACGCAACGGTAAACCGCATACGGCGACAGTCCGAGTGCTCGCCCGGCCTCCCACTGGCCGCGCGGGATGGCCTCGATACCGGCACGGAAGATTTCCGCCGCGAATGCACCCTCGAAAATCGCCAGCGCCAGCACCGCCGCCGCGAATCGGTCCATGTCCAGGATCGGCGCCAACACGAAATAAACCAGATAGAGCTGCACCAGCATCGGGGTGTTGCGGACGATCTCCACGTAGACCCGCGCCACCGCATGCCCGGCCCAGGAAGTCGAGCGCTGCAACAACGCCGCCGACAATCCGAACGCCACCGTCAGCAACAGGCTCCAGCCGGTTAGTTCCAGCGTCACCCCCAAGCCGCGCAGTAGCGGACCGGGATAGAATACGCCGTCCTCGAAGCGGTAGAGATATTGCGGCACCCGGTACCACTGCCAGTTGTAATGCAGGGTATCCGCGCCCTCGACCACGAGCCAGCCCAACCCAGCCAGCACGGCCAGAAAGATCAGACTATCGAACGCCGGCCGCCAGCGCCGCCAGTTCGACACAGAGGTTTTACTCATGATGCCCACAGGATAACCATCCCGGTCGCCGCTGTCTCGATCGGGTGGAACCTCACGTCCCACTGATACGCCGGTTGCCCGAACCAGGCATGTCCGCTACCTTTCCCGACAAAGTAGAGCCTTGACCTTGGGGAGGTATTCCATGAACAACCGTCCGTTCATCGCGTTGGCCGCTGTGTTGCTGGCGCTGACCCTGCTCCTGCCACCGCTGGCCCGTGCTCAAAACACCAGCCAGCAACTCGCCGCCAGCAGCGTACTGGAAACCGTCAAAAAGCGCGGAGCGATCAGGATCGGCATGTCCACCTTCGTCCCTTGGGCGATGCGCGACAAGAACGGCGAGCTGGTCGGCTACGAAATCGACGTGGCGAAACGGCTGGCCGAGGACATGGGCGTGAAGGCCGAGTTCGTGCCCACCGCTTGGGATGGCATCATCCCGGCGCTTCTGGCCGGCAAGTTCGACGTGATCGTCGCCGGAATGTCGATCACCCCGGCCCGTAATCTGACCGTCAATTTCACCCTGCCCTACGCCAATTCCGGCGTCCATCTGGTGGCCCACCGGAAACTGGCGGCTGGTTTCTCGACACTGGAGGATTTCAACAAACCAGAAGTGGTGTTGGCGGTACGACGCGGCGCGACACCGGCCACCGCCGCCAAGCGGCTGATGCCCAAGGCCACGCTACGCCAGTTCGACGAAGACGCGCTGGCCTTGCAAGAAGTCTTGAACGGCAAGGCGCACGCCTTCGTCACCAGCACCCCGACACCGGCGTTCGAGGCGCTGAAACATCCCGACACATTGTTCCTGCCGATCCCCGAACCGTTCGTGCAGGGCGCCGAGGGTTTCGCGTTGCGCAAGGGCGATCCCGATGCCCTGAACTTTTTCAACAACTGGATCATGCTGCGCCAGCAGGACGGCTGGCTGAAGGAGCGGCACGATTACTGGTTCAAGACTCGCGACTGGGCCAGCCAAGTCGTCGAATGATCCGGCTCCGGGCAGCCTCCCGGCCACCCGTCCGAAACCTACCAGTAATTTTCCACCGCCAGATTGCCCGGTTTGCCGCGCAGGCTCAGGGTCAGGCCGCGCCCGGTCAACAGGTCGCGGGTTTCCTGCACCATATCGGGGTTACCGCAGATCATGACCCGGGAACGCTCCTGGTCGATCGGCAAACCGACATGTGCTTCCAGCTCACCATTGCTCAGCAAATGGGTGATGCGACCGTTGAGCGCAGAGCGAGCGGCCTGATCGCGGGTCACCACCTGCACATATTTCAACTTGTGGGCATGTTCGGCAAACAGTTCGTTCTCCTGGAACGAATGGATGAACTCCTCATAGGCCAGTTCGTGGCGGTAGCGCACGCTGTGGACCAGCACGATATTTTCGTACTGCTCCCAGGGATCGAACTCCTGCAGGATGGACAGGAACGGCGCCAACCCGGTGCCGGTGGACAGCAGCCACAGATCCCGGCCGCACTCGAAGCGGTCGGTGGTCAAATAGCCGTAGTTGCGCTTTTCCACCAAAACCGGATCGCCGACCTTCAATTGCGATAGCCGCGAAGTGAACGCGCCGTCGGACACGACGATGGAGTAGAACTCCAGGAAATCGTCGTAGGGCGCTGAGCAGATCGAATACGCCCGCCAAACCAGATCACCGTTGTCATCCTCGACGCCCAGCCGGGCGAACTGGCCGGCGATGAAGCGATAGGATTGGCTGCGGGTGGTCTTGAAGGAAAACAGATTGGATGCCCAGGTACGAATTTCCGTAATCGTCTCCACGGTATACTTGTCACTGGCCTTCATCGGGGTCGATCCTGTCGGGGTTGAGCGGATAGGAGCCGCAGTCGGGGAGCGCATCGGATTCCCTAGTGTTTCGCTAGGTCTTGGACGGCAAGATTAAGGCAGAATTATCCAATCAAAAAGAAATATAAATTTATTTATTTATAACTAAATTTATATTTCTCGATTCGCCGGGAAACCCCAAACCACCAGTTGCATGGCCTGATGGAAGCTCGCAGAATCGTACGCTCGAACCGGCCGGCACGACTCGATCCTCCGCCCCGACTCCGGCAACCGCCACGCCCCCCGGCAAACCACTCGGCGGAACATCCGACTGGCCCGATCTCGCTGCGTGGCGCCCGCAACCCGAGCAGTATCCCGGTATGAACGTTCGTTCCGCTCTCCTCTCTGACCTGCGAGGCAGCCTGATCGCCGCCGCCGTGGTGCTGCCGCAGGCCACCGCCTTCGGGGTGACCGTGTTCGCACCCTACCTCGGCACCGCGCCGGGCGCGCTGGCCGGTCTGTTCGGCGCCATCGGCCTGCTGCTGATCTCCGGCGCCGGTGGCGGCACGGTGGGCCTGATCAGCGGGCCGACCGGCGCCAGCATGGCCTTGCTGGGCGGCACGGCGATGCTGCTCACCACCGCCGGTCTCCCACAGGACCGCATCGCATCGGCCCTGTTTGCCGTCACCGTGTGCGCCGGACTGCTCCAACTGCTGATCGCCCTGGCTGGCGGCGGGCGGTTGATGAAATTCATCCCGTACCCGGTCATCGCCGGCCTGACCACCGGCACCGGCCTGTTGCTGATCTTGTCGCAAATCAAACCGCTGCTCGGCATCAGCTACGGCGGCCTGTGGACCCAATGGTCCTGGTTGCCGATGGTCACCACGGTGGTGGCGTTCTGCGCCGTTCGCTACGCGCCTCACTACCTGCCAGACGTTCCCGGCCCCATCGTCGGCCTGTTCGGCGGCACCGCCTTCTATCAAATCGTCCTGTACATCGCCAACCCGCCGACCGTACCGAAACACTGGGTCATCGGCACCTTGCCCAAGCTGTCGGAATTCCACTTGGCCATCGATCAATTCGCGGCTTGGCCCTCCTTACCCTGGCCGCTGATCCTGCACGCCGCCTTCGCCCTGGCGGTGCTGTCGTCGCTCAACACCCTGCTGACCTCGATGCTGGCCGACACCGCCACCGGCCTGCGCCATAACGCCCGCCGCGAACTGCTGGCCCAAAGCATCGGCCAGATCGTCGTCGGCCTGACTGGGGGCATGGCCGGCGCGGCCAGCGTGGGCGGCACCACCACCGCCATCCGCGCCGGCGCCCGCCGCTGGGCCGCGCTGGCCGCTGGCCTGCTGCTGCTGACGATACTGTCCTTCGCCGGCCCGCTCGGCCAATGGCTGCCGACCAGTGCGCTGGCCGGCATCATCATCGCCTCGGCGCTCAACCTGGTGGAGCGGGACATCGTGGCCTGGGCTCGCCGTCGCCGCACCCGTCTGGACGCGGCGGTCGCCTTGCTGGTCGCCGGCATCACCGTCGGCTACGACCTGATGATGGCGGTACTGGCGGGCTTGGCCATCGCCATCCTGCTGTTCATCCGCCAACAAAGCCGTCTGCCGATCGTCCACCGACGCACGACCGCCATCGAGCGCCCCTCGGTGCGACAACGGCCGGCCGAACAGGCCGCGTTGCTGGCCCGCCACGGCGATCGCATCGTGCTGTACGAACTGCGCGGCAACCTGTTTTTCGCCAAGGCCGATCAATTGTTCGAACAGATGCTGCCGGACATCGACCGGCAAGCCTGGATCATCCTGCACCTGCGCCGGGTGCTGCACATCGACCTCTCCAGCGTGCGCTTGCTGCAACAGATCGCGGCACGCTTGGGCGCCCACGGCGGCGAATTGCTGTTTTGCGAGGTTCACGAGAATCTGGGGCTGGGGCCGTCGGTCGAGCGCACCCTGCGCCGGCTCAGCCTGAGCGATCGGCGGATCAACGTGCGGACCTTCTCCAGCACCGATCAGGCCCTGGAATACGCCGAAAACGCCCTTTTGTTCGCACTGGGATACGCACCGACCGTCCGGGAACGGCGCATCCCCTTGCACGAGATGGATTTATGCCGGGACATGAAGCCGGAGGAAGTCGCCGCCCTGGCGGCGGTGCTACGGCCGCTCGAACTGGCTCGCGGCGAAAATCTGTTCTCGGCCGGCGATTCCGGCGCCGAACTGTACCTGCTCCTGCGGGGCCGGGTGGACATTCGCATCCCCGTGACCGCCGATCGCCATAAGCGGCTGGCCGTTTTCGGACCGGGCACCCTGTTCGGAGAAGTCGCGTTCCTCGACCCCGGCCCGCGCACCGCCGAAGCCACGGCGATGAAGCCCAGCGAACTGCTGGTGCTAAACCGCGCCGATTTCAGCCAACTGCGGGAGACTCATCCAGACGCCGCCGTCGCCCTGCTGCTGGCGCTCGGCCAGATCCAAAGCCGGGCGATGCGTTGGAGCGCCAAGGAAATCCAGCGGCTGATGCAGTGGTGAGGGAAACCCAATGGCAACTGAACCTCCCGCCATTGGGTTAGCCCGACTCAAGGCGATGACCGTTGAGACACATTCATGGTACATGACGACAGTCTGGCGATTGGCGCCCCGGTCTGGTAGGGTACCAACATCAGGGTGGTCCAGAACCGGCTAGGGGCGACGCTCAATGACGCCGTCCTAGCTTGCTTCAGTGTGCCGACAGGGCTCCATGGCTGGGTAAACATGGAAGTTTCGAGCGCCACCCGAGACCGCGAAACCCGGATTTCCGAGGAAGAACGGCCATGCCATATCAGCTGATCGATCCCGCCACCACGGGCCGACCACCAGCCTCGCCGTACCGCGGTCGGGTCTGGGCCCCCCAACGCTACGCAGTCCGCTCCCACTAGGCTTAGACCGCCAACTCCAAACGCCTGGGTTTCCCAGGAGACCCGCCTAATCGTGACGGCGTGTCGGGGTCCCTAACTCCCTGTCCCGCTGCTCCATCCATTAAGCAGGAGAGAACCGGATGTGCGGATTCTGTGGCGAGATTCGCTTCGATAACAATACCATCGACCTCAATGCCCTGGGGGCCATGAGCGCCGCGATGATCCCTCGCGGCCCTGATGGCAACGGTGCTTGGCAGCAGGGGCGGATCGCGCTTGCCCACCGGCGCCTTTCGATCATCGATCTCAGCACCCACGCCGCCCAGCCCATGGTGGACAGCGACTTGGGGCTGACCGTCGCGTTCAACGGCTGTATCTACAACTACAAGGAGTTAAAGGAAGAACTCGAAGGCAAGGGCTACCGCTTCTTCTCCCATGGCGATACCGAGGTCGTACTCAAGGCATTCCATGCCTGGGGCGATGCCTGCGTGGATCGCTTCCACGGGATGTTCGCCTTCGCCGTCGCCGAGCGCGATACGGGACGCCTGACCCTGGCGCGCGATCGGCTGGGCATCAAACCGCTCTATCTCGCCGAGATTCCGGGCGGTTTGCGTTTCGCCTCCACTCTGCCGGCCCTGCTGGCCGGTGCTGGGATCGACACGGACATCAACCCCGTGGCGCTCCATCATTACATGCACTTCCACGCCGTGGTGCCGGCCCCTCACACCATCCTGCGCGGGGTGCGCAAGCTGCCACCCGCGACCATTCGGGTGATCGAGCCTAGGGGTACGGTCCGGGAACGCCGCTATTGGGAACCGGTCTTTCAAACCCCCGAGCAAGAGCGCGGCCTGACCTTCGAGGATTGGCAAGAACGAGTTCTGGCCGCCCTGCGCCGGGCCGTCAAGCGCCGTCTCGTGGCGGATGTGGACGTCGGCGTACTGCTCTCGGGGGGACTCGATTCCAGCCTCATCGTGGGTCTGCTCGCCGAGCAGGGCCAACGGGGCCTCAATACCTTCTCGGTGGGCTTCGAGACCGTGGGCCAGGAGGTCGGCGACGAATTCCAGTACTCCGACATCATTGCCCGCCATTACGACACCAAGCACCACAAGATCCGGGTCAGTTCCGCGGAGCGTCTCCTTCCGGAGCTTCCCAACTGCGTGCGAGCCATGGCCGAGCCCATGGTCAGCCACGATGCGATTGGCTTCTATCTGCTATCCCAGGAGGTCAGCAAACACGTCAAGGTGGTGCAGAGCGGACAGGGCGCGGACGAGGTGTTCGCGGGCTATCACTGGTATCCTCCCATGGTGGGCAGCACCAACCCCGCAGTGGACTACGCACGGGCCTTCTGCGACCGCAGCCACGAGGAGTTCCGTCGCGTCGTCAACCCGCGCTTCCACGGGGCGGACCATAGCCGAGCCTTCATCACCGGCCATTTTGCCCACCCCGGCGCGGACGCCCCCGTGGACAAGGCTCTGCGCATCGATCAACTCGTCATGCTGGTCGACGACCCGGTAAAGCGGGTGGACAACATGACCATGGCCTGGGGCTTGGAGGCGCGAGTACCTTTCCTGGATCACGAGCTGGTGGATCTGGCCGCTCGCATTCCCGATGAGTACAAGCTTTGTGACGAAGGCAAAGGTGTGCTGAAGGCCGTCGGTCGGCGAGTGATCCCGACGGAGATCATCGATAGACCGAAGGGCTACTTCCCCGTTCCGGCGCTCAAGTACCTCCGGGGGGAGGTACTTGAGATGGTGCGCGACCTGGTTCACTCCCAGCGAGCCGAAGAGCGCGGTCTCTTCCAACGGTCGTACGTTGACGAGCTGCTCGCGGCGCCGGACGAACACATCACCCCGTTGCGCGGCTCCAAGCTGTGGCAGGTCGCCTTGCTGGAACTGTGGCTACAGCAGCATGGGATCTGACCCGTCCAATTCCGTCGGCGGAGTGGAATACATGAAAAAACATGCTGATCAGTCGATTGAGCGCAACCACGCCCCCTCGATCGGGAGAAACCACGGACCCCAAGCCGGGCTGAACCTGAGTGAACCCGCCGTGGTGGATTGCGGTTGGGGGCGGTTGTTATTTGGCCAGACCTTCAACGATCTGCGGCAACTGGCTGAAGTACTGCGCGAGGAGCGGCCCGGAAAACGGGATGTGGCGCTTTACCTGAGCGATCCCCATGTGGTTCTCTCCTATGCCCCTCAGGACCTCTTCCTGGACCCTTCCCATACCTTCCGGCTCTGGATCGAGCGCTACCAACCGTCCCGGAGACGACCCAAGGGTTTCCATGTGCGCCTCCTCAACAGCCGCGAGGACGCCAACGCCATCCAGCGGCTCTACGTGGCACGTCGCATGGTCCCACCGGGAGCGGATTTCGTGTGGGACCAGCACGCCTCCCGGGTCCTGATCCACTGGGTCGCGGAAGACGAGCAAAACGGTGCCATCCTGGGCGTGGTGAGCGGTGTGGATCATGTGGCCGCCTTCGGCGATCAGGAGAACGGCACCAGCCTGTGGGCGCTCGCGGTGGATGCCCAAGCCCCCTATCCAGGGATCGGTGAGAATCTGGTACACCAGCTCGTCGAGTTCTTCCAGGCACGGGGACGTGCTTTCGTCGATCTCTCGGTGATGCACGACAACGTCAAGGCCATCAAACTCTATGAGCGACTCGGCTTCCAACGTATCCCGGTCTTCGCCCTGAAAAACAAAAACGCCTACAACGAGCCGCTGTTCCTCGGACCGACGCCCGAGGCCGACCTCAACCCTTACGCGGCCATCATCGTCAACGAGGCTCGTCGGCGCGGTATTGGCATCGAGGTGGTCGACGCGGCCGCGAACTATTTCGCCTTGGTGCTCGGTGGACGGCGCATCGTCTGCCGGGAATCCCTGAGCGAGCTCACCACCGCGATTGCCATGAGCCGCTGTGACGACAAGGTGGTCACCCACCGGGTGCTGCGCCAGGCCGGTTTGCGGGTACCGGAGCAGGCCCGGGTCGAATCCCTGGACCAAGCCGAGGCGTTCCTGTCCCGACTGGAGCGGGTCGTGGTGAAACCCGCCCGCGGCGAACAGGGCGTGGGCATCAGCGTGGATGTGCACGACCCGGAAACCTTGGAGCAGGCCATCCGTGGCGCCCGGCACTACTGTGACACCGTGATCCTCGAAGAGTATGTCGAGGGTGAGGACCTGCGCATCGTGGTCATCAACTTCGAGGTCGTGGCCGCCGCCATCCGCAAACCGGCCCAGGTGATAGGCAACGGCCAGCAGTCGGTGCGCGAACTGGCCGAGGCCAAGAGCCGACGGCGCCGTGCCGCCACCGGCGGTGAGAGCGCCATTCCCATGGATGCCGAAACGGAGCGCTGCATCGCCCTGGCGGGCTATGGCTGGGACTCCATCCTGCCCGAGGGAGAGGTGCTGCAGGTGCGCAAGACCGCCAACCTGCATACCGGCGGCACCATCCACGACGTGACCCCCGAGTTGCACCCGAAACTGGCGGCGGACGCGGTGGCGGCGGCTCGCGCGCTGGAGATCCCGGTCACGGGGCTCGACTTCATCGTGCCGGCGGTTAACGGCCCGGACTATGTCATCATCGAAGCCAACGAGCGCCCCGGGCTTGCCAACCACGAGCCTCAGCCGACCGCCCAGCGCTTCGTCGACCTGCTGTTTCCGATGACCGCCGCCCGGGAGATCGCCAGTTGAAGCTGCCCACCATCGACTCCGACTATCTGATCAGTGTCCTCCTCAAGCTCCTCTCCACACCGAGCCCCTCCGGCTATACGGATCGAGTGGTGCACCTGGTATGCGAGGAACTCGAACGGCTACGGGTTCCCTTCGAACTAACGCGCCGTGGCGCCATCCGCGCGACCTTGAACGGTGCGGTGTCACAACCCGATCGCGCCATCGTGGCCCATGTCGACACACTGGGCGCCATGGTGAAGGGGCTGAAGGACAACGGGCGGTTGCGACTCGTGCCGGTGGGCCACTGGAACTCTCGCTTTGCGGAGGGTGCCCGCGGAACCCTGTTCATGGACATTGGCCAGATGCGGGGGACCATCCTGCCACTCAAGGCTTCCGGCCACACTTTCGCATCGGAGATCGACAACCAGCCTGGCGGTTGGGATCACGTCGAATTCCGCATCGACGCCGTGGTTCACAACCTCAAGGACCTGCTGCGCCTGGGTGTCCATGTGGGCGACTTCATCGCCATCGACACCACGCCGGAGGTGACCGAGACCGGTTTCATCAACTCCCGCCATCTGGACGACAAGGCTGGCGCCGCCGTGCTGCTCACCGCCATCGAGGCGATCAAGCGCCTGGAACTGCCGCTGGCGGTGGATTGCCACCCACTGTTTACGATCTCGGAAGAGGTGGGTTCGGGTGCCTCCGCCGCCCTGCACCAGGACGTGGCCGAGATGCTGACCATCGACAACGGCACCACGGCTCCCGGCCAGAATTCAAGCGAGTTTGGCGTCACGATTTCGATGGCGGACCAGACCGGACCCTTCGACTATCATCTCACCCACCGGATCATCCAGCTCTGCCAGGAGTTCCAGATCCCCCATCAGCGCGATGTGTTTCGCTACTATCGCTCTGATAGCGCGGCCGCCGTCGAGGCGGGTAACGACGTGCGTACCGCCCTGGTGACCTTCGGTATCGACGCCTCCCATGGCTACGAGCGCATTCACATCGATGCCCTGGAAAGCCTGGCGCGTCTGGTGAGCGTTTACATGCAAAGCCCACCGGTCTATGCCCGTGACCGCTACGACATGGGTCCGCGTACTGGTTTCCCGACTCAGCCGGGATGACAAGGGGGCCAGCGACGCCCTGAGACTCGCGCCCAAAGCCACGCCAGTGAAAACAAGCGGATGCTTTGGGTCGGGGTTGATCGTGGTTTTTAGCGGGCTCAGCCGACCTTGAAATACGCCTCGCGCGCTGGCAGTTCAAGGCCGGTCAGCCGCAACGGCAAGGTGCTGTCCGGCGCCACGCTCTCGCTCACCTTGACACGCGCCTCCAGGGCCAGGTCGGGGATCAGCACCACGCCGCGTGGCATCCGCTTTTCCACCAGCACGCCTTCGCCTTGCCAACCGGGATGTTGCTGTAGATAAACCACCGTCCAATGCTCGCGGGACAAGCGTTCGGCCCGTCGTATGCCCCGCGCCGCCACCTCCGCCGCCCCGACTCGTTCGACGATCGCCTGGGCCTCCAATGGATCGCCGCCCCGCAGGAACGCCCGCAACTGCTGGTGCGCGACCAAATCCAGATAACGCCGCAGCGGGCTGGTGACCTGGGCGTACACGTCGAGCCCCAAACCACCGTGCGGGCCGGGTTGGCCGCTGTACTGACGTGGGCGCAGGCTGCGGCGCAGGGCGTACATCGCCGCCAGTCCGGCCGGTTCACGGTCCGCGTCGCCCACCGCCACGTCCTGAGTGGTGAACGGAAACGGCAGTCCGTGCTCCAGCGCGAAGCGGGCCGCCGCTTCGCCGGCCATCAGCATCGCCTCGGTCACCAGCATTCGACTGCGCGAGCGGGGCAGCGGCTTGATGGCCACTTGCCCGTCGGCGACTTGCATCTTCACTTCCGGCAGATCGATGAACACCGCCCGGTTGGCGCGGCGGCGGGTCCGATGGCGCTGGGCCAGTTCGTGCAGAGTACGAAACGGCTCCTCGTCCAGCCGCAACTCCACTTCTTCATAGCTCAGCCGCTGAACTCGCACTCGGCTGGGCGCGATCTCCACGTCGGTGACGACGCCATCGGCATCCAGCGTCAGGCCGAACGACAGCGCCGGCGTGACCTCGCTCAGCCCCAGGCCGAGTCGCGGCACCGCCTCCGCCGGCAGCATCGGCACGATGGTTTCCGGCAGATACAGGGTGGCGCCCCGCTCCCGTGCTTCCCGATCGGCGGGACTGTCCGGTGGCACCAGAGCGGCGGCGTCGGCGATATGCACCCACAAGCGATTGCCGTCCAGGCTGAGCGCATCGTCGGGATCGAGGTTGCCTTCATCGTCGATGGCGTAAGCCGCCAGCCCGGTCAAATCCAGCCGCGGTTCGTCCGGCAGTTCGGGCAGATCCACCGTCGCCACCGCCAGCGGCGCCCCAATCCGTCGAGGATAAGGGTTAACCATGCCATCCCAATACCCCAGGCGCAGCAGCAACCCATGGGCGCTTTCTGGATTCTGGCCACAGTCGAGCGCCTGCAACACTCGGCTCTGCTCGCGCTGGCCCCAGGCCACTTCCTCGATTTCGTGCAGAAACACCGCATCCTCGGCGGCGCAGCGTCCAGCCCGGGCGCGGTTCAGAAATTCGCTCCAGGCTTCGCGTTCGGCCGCTTTCGCCTCGCGCACCGCCCGTTCCCGCGCCACCTCCGCCAGCGGCCGGACCGTGATCGCCTCGGGTGTGCCCTGAAAATACAAACCTTCGTCCAGCAGCCGCCAAGTGGCCCAGGCGGCGGCGGGCGTGTAGGCGCCGTAGACCAGTTCCGCCAGATCGGGCAAGGTGGTTTGCTCGCCCTCCAGCAACTCGCAGGCCGCCTCCACCTCGCCCGGCGGAAGATCCAACTCGCGCAACCCGCGCAACGGTCCGGGATGCAGCGGCAGCACATCCTTGGGGCGCACCCGCAGCGACCGGCCATCCTCCAGTTCGATCTCCAGTTTGTCGCCGAGACTGGCGACGCGGGCCGGACCGTTCTTGTAAAGCACCAAACTATGTTGCGGGATATTCATCGGGCCTCGGGGGATGCGGAGCGAATTGACCTTTCGGCGGCGGATGGGCGAATAAAGTACCAGAATTTATCGCGGCGCCGACCGGAATCCTGGATGACCGGCGGGTTGCGGCGCCATGAGCCTCCATGCATTCCGCCATTGCTTGCGCGGGAATGGCTCGCAAGGACCGAATGCCATTTACTTCGGTTCGCGGTCAAGCGCATAGACCTCATACCCGCACTGCGGTACTATTTTCCGTCGTACCGTGTGGGAATCACGGGGGCCTGAACCGATTCATATGATGCGGCACTGCCGCGCGTTCTCCGAAAGCCGCCCGTCTCGGCCCAGCGGGGCGCACGACCGGGTTCCGGCAGACGCGAAACCGTGACGCCATCCGGGCCGCCAACCATTCATATCAACGATAAACCGATAATCGGGAGACTGCTTATGAGTACGGTAGATGCCGTCGATCTCGGCAGACGCCGCTTTCTGACCGCCACGGCAACCGTGGTCGGCGGCGTGGGCGTGGCGTTCGTCGCCGTTCCATTCTTGAAATCCTGGTCGCCCAGCGAGCGCGCCCGGGCCGCCGGCGCACCGGTGGAAGCCGACATCAGCAAGCTGGAAGAAGGCGCCATGATGACCGTCGAATGGCGCGGCAAACCGGTCTGGCTGCTGAAACGCACCAAAAAAATGCTGGACGATTTGCCCACCCTCGACGATCAATTGCGCGATCCCAAATCCCAAGAGACCAGCCAGCAACCCAAATACGCCCAGAACGCGTATCGCTCCATCAAATCCGAAACCCTGGTGCTGGTCGGCATCTGCACCCATCTCGGCTGCTCGCCCACGTTCCGTCCCGACGTGGCACCCGCCGATCTGGGGCCGAACTGGAAAGGCGGCTTTTTCTGTCCCTGCCACGGTTCCCGCTTCGACTTGGCCGGCCGCGTCTACAAGAGCGTGCCCGCGCCGCTCAACCTGGAAGTGCCTTCCTATCGGTATATGACCGATTCGCGGGTGTTGATTGGCGTTGATCCGGAGACTGCATAATGGCGAACACACAAGGCACGACCGGTCTGCTCGGCTGGATCGACGAACGGTTTCCGCTGACCAAGTCGATCCGCGAGCACCTGACCGAATACTACGCGCCGAAGAACTTCAATTTCTGGTACTTCTTCGGCTCGCTGGCGCTGCTGGTACTGGTCAACCAGATCCTGACCGGCATCTGGCTGACCATGAGCTACAAACCGTCCGCCGCCGACGCCTTCGCCTCGGTCGAATACATCATGCGCGACGTGGACTGGGGCTGGCTGATCCGCTACATGCATTCCACCGGCGCCTCGGCCTTCTTCATCGTCGTCTACCTGCATATGTTCCGCGCCCTGATCTACGGCTCCTACAAGAAGCCGCGCGAGCTGATCTGGATCTTCGGCGTGCTGATTTTCCTCGCCCTGATGGCCGAGGCGTTCATGGGTTACCTGCTGCCCTGGGGTCAGATGTCCTATTGGGGTGCCCAGGTCATCATTTCGCTGTTCAGCGCCATCCCCGGCATCGGCCAGGATCTGTCGCTGTGGATTCGCGGCGACTACGTGGTGTCCGACGCCACCCTGAACCGCTTCTTCTCGCTGCATGTCATCGCGGTGCCGCTGGTGCTGCTGGGGCTGGTGGTCGCCCACATCCTCGCCCTGCACGAAGTCGGCTCCAACAATCCCGACGGGGTCGAGATCAAGAAGGTAAAAGGCGAAGACGGCAAGCCGCTGGATGGCATCCCCTTCCATCCGTACTACACCGTCAAGGACCTGGTCGGCGTGGTGGCGTTCCTGATCTTCTTCTCGCTGGTGATCTTCTTCATGCCCGAGATGGGCGGCTACTTCCTCGAACACCCCAACTTCGACCCGGCCGACCCGCTGAAAACGCCGCCGCACATTGCGCCGGTGTGGTACTTCACGCCGTTCTACGCCATGTTGCGCGCGGTGCCGGATAAATTGGGCGGCGTGATTACCATGATTGGCGCCATCGTCATTTTGTTCTTCCTGCCTTGGCTGGACCGTAGCCCGGTGAAATCCATCCGCTATCGCGGGTTCATGTTCAAGTTGATACTCACCGCCTTCACGGTATCGTTCCTGATTCTGGGTTATCTGGGTGCCCTGCCGCCGAGTCCGGCCCGTACCACCATAGCGCAAACCTGCACCATCATTTATTTCGCCTTCTTCCTCGTGCTGCCGTTTCTGCCGGCACTCGAAAAGACCAAGCCTGTACCGGAAAGGGTGACCGAACAATGAAAAAAAATCATTCTCGCACTGGCGGTTCTGGCGCTGCCGGCCCTGAGCGTGGCATCCGGCGGCGAAGGTTATCACCTGATGACGGCGCCGATCGACTCCCACAACAAAGCGTCGCTGCAACGCGGCGCCAAGCTGTTCGTCAACTACTGCATGGGCTGCCACTCGCTGGAGCACCAGCGCTACAACCGCATGGCCCGCGACATCGGTCTGACTGACGAACAGGTCAAGGAGAATCTGATCTTCACCGGCGCCAAGGTCGGCGACACGATGAAAAAACGCCATGCGCAAGAGCGAAGCCAAGGGTTGGTTCGGCGTGGTGCCGCCCGATCTGACCTTGATCGCCCGCTCGCGCGGCGTGGACTACCTATACACGTACTTACTGACCTTCTACGAAGATCCCAGTCGGCCGTTCGGCGTGAACAACGCCGCTTTCCCCAACGCGGGCATGCCACATGTGCTGTGGGAACTGCAAGGAATGCAGAAACCGATCTATGAAAAACACAAGAATGCCGAGGGCCACGAAGTCGAAACCCTCACGGGTTTCGAGCTGGTCCAGCCCGGCAGCATGAACCCGCCGCAGTTTAAGGAATCGATGGCAGACCTGGTCAACTTCCTGTCCTACGTCGGCGAACCCATCAAGCTGGAGCGTCAGCGGATCGGGGTTTGGGTGATCCTGTTCCTGGCGTTGGCCTTCGTGGTGTTCTATCTGCTCAAGAAGGAATACTGGAAAGACGTACACTGACGCCGCCATCGGCGGAGGGCGCGGGTCGCTCTCCGCCAGGGCGTTGCGCTTGCTCATTCCTCCCCGTGCGCCATTGGGGAGGATCTCATCTCCCAACCCGCCGACCGACCCCGCCATGACTTCGACCCGGCCCTATCTGATCCGCGCGCTTTACGAGTGGATCGAAGACAACGGCTTGACGCCGCACATTCTGGTCAACGCGGAATTGCCCGGCGTGGAGGTTCCCAAGCAGCATGTGCGCGATGGACAGATCGTGCTCAACATCAATTCGATCGCTGTGCGCGACCTGCGCCTGGGCAACGAATGGATCGAATTCAATGCCCGCTTCGGTGGCGTCGCCCGCACGGTCCACATTCCCATCACCGCCGTGCTGGCTATCTACGCCCGCGAGAACGGCCACGGCATGGCCTTCGGCGAGGAGATGGGTGGCGACGAACCGCCACCACCCGACAACGAACCGCAACCGGACAAACCGGCCGCCCGCACCGAACGCAGACCGGTGCTGAAGATCGTGAAATAGCCTTTACTTGATGTATTCGAACAACGTCACGACCTGCTTCACCCCCCCCCACCCGGCTGGCGACTTTGGCCGAGGCGTCAGCCTCAGCGGGTTTAACCAAACCCATCAAATAAACCACACCGCTCTCCGTAACCACCTTGACCCGGGTGGGATCGAAATCGGGAATCTGGATCTGGAACAGCGCGGATTTGACCTTGGTGGTCAGCAGCGCATCGTTGCTCTGCACGGACATGGAGTTGGGCGGACCGATCACCAATTCGTTGTAGACCAAACGGACCGGCGGTTCCTTCAGATCGCGGGCAATCTGCTCGGCCTGCTGCCGCGCCTGCGCCGACACCACCTCGCCGGTCAACAGCACCGCGCCGTTGTAGCTGGTGGTGGCGATCCGGTTGCCCGGCGGCAAGGTTCGCATGAACAAATCATAGAGCTTCAATTCGATGGTCTGATCGTCAACCACGGAGCCGGTGGTGCGGCGGTCGTGCGCCACGCTGACACCCATCGCTGTGCCACCGACAAAAAGCGCCGCGCATCCCCCCAGCAACACCATCGCCAGCACCGCGCTGGCCAAGCGTATCCACCACGTCATGATTCCTCCTTACCAAACAGTAGCCAGTCCACCAAATCGCACAAACAATGAATGATGAGAATGTGGGTTTCCTGAATTCGCGCCGTCGCCGGCGCCACGGCCCGTATTTCGATATTCCCGTTACCGAGTTGCTCGGCCATGCGTCCGCCGTCGCGGCCGGTCAGCGCCAAGGTCGCCATTCCCAATTCGCGGGCGGCGTCGATGGCCACCAGCACGTTCGGCGAATTGCCGCTGGTCGAGATCGCCAGTAACACGTCGCCCGACCGCCCTAACGCCCGTACCTGTCGGGCGAAAATCTGTTCGAAGGCATAGTCGTTGGCGATGGAGGTGAGCGCCGAGCTATCGGTGGTCAACGCGATGGCGGCCAACCCCGGCCGCTCGATCTCGAAGCGGTTGACCAGTTCGGCGGCGAAATGCTGGGCGTCGGCGGCTGACCCGCCATTACCGCAGACCAGGATTTTATTGCCCTGCCTCAATCGCTCGGCCAGCAGTTCGGCGGCCTGCACGATGCGCGGCCCCATCGCCGCCAGGGTACGCTGCTTGGCTTCGAGGCTGGCGACGAAATGTCGTTCGATGCGTGTCAACGGTTCCATGAATTGATCCAGCGAAGGGTGGCGCGACCGGAAGAAGATTAGCGCGTATCGTTTCGATTGTTATCGTCGATTCGAGCATCGCACCTCCAAGGTACTCAAAAAGATGTTCCAGCCGCAAGCCGCAAGCCGTTTCATCGAATCGATGGTCGGGTTATTCCAGAGGATGGGACGGAAACATTGGCTTTTGGGCTGTACCGGGCGATCTGCCGGCACAATCGAGAAGGACGACTGTGGCGTGCTGGTGGAGGCGTTGTTTGATCGGTGGATCATATCGAGACAGGACGGAGGTTGCCCGACTTGCTGCCGGACAAACCAGGATGCGGGATTACTCGTCGAAGGTACGCGGACGCAAAGCATCCGGTTTCAAGAACGGCTTGGCTCCGGTATTGTCATGCTGACCGAGCAGCACTCCATCTCGTTCGGTGCCATACATCGTGTACTGATGGAAGTTAAAATACTTCTCACGAGTTTCCTTGACATCGCCGGTGTAGCGCGGGTCTTGTGGACGCTCCTGACTATTGACATATAAGGCAACCGCCCACGCATCCCGATCACTCAGGGCACCAGGCTTGCCAAGCGGCATGTTGTTCTTGATGAACGATGCCGCCGTGTAAACCCCGCGCCATACCAGCCCCCCCAATTGTAGGAATCATCACCCCACAAGGGCGGGAAAACGACCTTTCCCTCCACACTTTTACCCTGCCCCGTGGCGCCGTGACAGATTGCGCATTGGGCCTGATAGACCTTTTCGCCCTGCACATAGTGAATATCCTTGGGTATGTCCTTACCGAGCGAACTGTAACCCCGACCACCGATATGGGTTTCGTAGACCGGCGCCTTGAGCGCCAACCATTGATGATAGGCACTCAAGGCCAACATCATATCGCTACCATATTCCGGCGGCTTACCGTTCAGCGAGAAGGAAAAACAGCCCGCGATCCGCTCTTCGAGCGAATTGACATGGCCGTTCTTGCCTCGATAATCCGGCAAAGTCGTCGCGGCCGGCCAGATCGGTCCCGACCAGTTCAACCGTCCCTCACCCAAATGGCAGTTCTTGCAGCTTAAGCGGCTGAACACATATTTGCCGCGATATTGCTGAGTATTCATGAAGATGTCCCGCCCCTTCAAGATCACCTTCTTCAATTGCGGCTTGATTTCCTGATCTTTCATCAAATCATCGACGGTGGGCGCATGGTGAACGTATTGGCCCTTCTTGAAGGGCGGATGTTCCACCGGCACCTCGGCGGCATGGAGCATGCCACTACCCAAGATCACAGCGACCCAGAGCACGGTACTGAATGGACGCATCTCATTTCCCTCCCTTGGGGTCCTGACGTGCCAGCCAAGCCGCGACGGCTTCGATTTGGGTCTCCGTCAAGCGTCCGGCAATAGCAAGCATCAGATGGTTGGGATCGTTGTTCCGGGTACCCGTTTTCCAAGCCTTTAGCTGCTGTTTAATATAAGTTGGGTGCTGTCCGGCAAGTTTCGGAAAATCGGACCCAACACCCACATTACCGGGACCATGGCAGGTTTCGCAAGGCACGATGTAATGATCCCAATCACCCTTGGTGGCCAGGGCTTCCCCAAGCGCCAGCGTGCCAGGCGCACCGGACGGCAGCGACGTGGGCGCGGTGTCCAGCGCGGCATAATAGGCCGCCACATCGGCTATCTGGTCGTCGTTAAGGTCATCCACGTTCGGCGACATCACCGCGCTCTTACGCGCGCCAGAGCGATAGTCCCGCACCTGCTTGACCAGATAGCCGGCATCCATGCCGGCAAGACGTGGAAAGCCAGCCAAATCGTTACCAGCTCCATCCAGGCCGTGGCAAGCAACGCATGGAGCGCCGCTGCCATCGCCCGCAGTCACGATCAGCTTGCCTTTTTCAGGATCGCCGGCGCCATGGGCCACACCAGTCAGGGCGAGCACGGCACCAAACAACCAGCCGCGATACACTTGCATCATGATAGATCCTCCTTAATTCATCGCGACCGTTGCAGGGCACGGATGCCCTGTTCCAATCCCTCCAGAGTCAGCGGGTACATGCGGTCGCCCATCAGTTCCCGCACCATCTGGATCGAAGGGACATAGCTCCAACGGTTCTGTGGCTGCGGGTTCAGCCAGATGGCCTGCGGATAGGCCGCCAGCAATCGGCTCATCCAGACATCGCCGGCTTCCGGGTTGAAGTGCTCGACGCTGCCGCCGGGGTAGGTTACTTCATAGGGGCTCATGGTGGCGTCACCGACTAGAATCAGCTTGTAGTCCCGCCCGAAGGTATGCAGCATCGATACCGTTTCAGTCTTCTCGGTATAACGGCGACGGTTGTCCTTCCACAGCGACTCGTACACCATGTTGTGAAAGTAGAAATACTCCAGGTGCTTGAACTCGCCGCGCGCCGCCGAAAACAGCTCCTCGCAAACCCGGATATGGTCGTCCATCGAGCCACCCACATCCAGAACCAGCAGCACCTTCACCGCGTTATGCCGCTCCGGCACCATCTTGAGATCGAGATAACCGGCGTTGCGGGCCGTCGACCGAATCGTGTCGTCCAGATCCAGCTCTTGCGCGGCGCCTTCGCGGGCGAAACGACGTAGCCGCCGCAATGCCAGCTTGATATTACGGGTGCCCAACTCCACCGTGTCGTCCAGATTGCGAAACTCGCGACGATCCCAGACCTTGGCGGCCCGGCGGTGGCGCGAGGTGTCCTGGCCGATACGGATGCCTTCCGGGTTGTAACCGTAAGCCCCGTAAGGCGAGGTACCGGCGGTGCCCACCCACTTGTTGCCGCCCTGATGCCGCCCTTCCTGCTCGGCCATGCGCTGGGCGAAAGTTTCCATCAGCTTTTCCCAGCCGCCCAGCGATTCGATCAACTGCTTGTCCTCTTCGCTCAGGGTCAGCTCGGCCAGTTTGCGCAGCCACTCCAGCGGCACCTCGGCGCCGATCATTTCGTCGAACAGGGTCACCAATCCCTTGAAGTGGCTACCGAATACCTGATCGAAGCGATCGTAATGACGCTCGTCCTTCACCAGCGTCGCCCGCGCCAGATAGTAGAACTCGTCGATGTCGTGAGCGGTCACCCGCTGGCTCAGCGCTTCCAGCAAGGTGAGAAATTCGGTCAGCGTGACCGGCAGGCCGGCTTGGCGCAGCTTGAGAAAAAAAATCGGTCATCATGAGCGGAAATCCTCGACTCAGGACCCCTTTCCCACTGGAAAGAGGCGCTGGCGGTTCGGTTCTCAATCCTTCTTGCGGCGCGACATGAACAGCAACCGCTCGAACAGGTGCACGTCCTGCTCGTTCTTCAGCAGCGCCCCGTACAACGGCGGGATCAGTTTGCGCTGGTCGCCGCGCAGCGCCTCGGGCGGGATGTCCTCGGCCACCAGCAGCTTGATCCAGTCCAGCAGTTCCGAGGTGGACGGCCGCTTCTTCAGACCCGGCACCTCGCGGATTTCGAAAAACGTCTCCAGCGCCTCGGCCAGCAGGTGCTTTTTCAGGTCGGGATAATGCACTTGCACGATCCGCTCCATGGTCTCCTTGTCGGGGAAGCGAATGTAATGGAAAAAACAGCGGCGTAGGAAAGCGTCCGGGAGTTCCTTCTCGTTGTTGCTGGTGATGATGATGATCGGCCGATGCCGCGCCTTGACCACCTGTTGGGTCTCGTAGACATAAAACTCCATGCGGTCGAGTTCGAGCAGCAAATCGTTGGGAAACTCGATATCGGCCTTGTCGATCTCGTCGATCAGCAACACCGGTTGTACCTCGGCGGTAAACGCTTCCCACAGCTTGCCCTTGACGATGTAGTTGCCGATCTCATGCACTCGCGCTTCGCCCAATTGCGAATCGCGCAACCGAGAGACGGCATCGTACTCGTACAAGCCCTGCTGGGCCTTGATGGTGGATTTGATGTGCCATTGGATAAACGGCCGGTTCAGGGCGTTGGCGACTTCCTCGGCCAGTTGGGTCTTGCCGGTGCCGGGCTCGCCCTTGACCAGTAATGGCCGACCCAAGGTAACGGCGGCGTTGACCGCCATCATCAAGTCATCGGTGGCGACATAGCGGTCGGTACCGCGAAAACGAGCTTCGGACATGCACGATCTCCTTTGCAGACGAGCGACAACCAGGGCGGCTTCGCTGAAGGTTATAAAAAAATTTCTTATTATTCTTTATGCTTGGCTAGCCGCGCCTGCTATTTTTAAATGGCAAAGCAATTGAAGGTTGATCAGTGTACAGGAACTCTGTTCCGGCGCCGCACCCAAACCCTCCGAACCCGCACCGATCCGGCGCGGCCGCCCTCATCACGGATACTGACCGCCGCCTCCGGCAAGAGTGCGGCAACCGATGCAACCCCGCCCGATAGAGAGCAACGATGAAAGCGCAGACCATTCTGGAAACCATTGGCAATACTCCGCACGTCCGTATCAACCGGCTGTTCGCCAACCGCAACGTCGAAATCTGGATGAAGCTGGAACGGGCCAATCCCGGCGGCAGTATCAAGGATCGCATCGGCCTGGCGATGATCGAGGACGCCGAACAACGCGGCCTGATCACAGCCAATACCGTGATCGTCGAACCCACCTCCGGCAACACTGGCATCGCCCTGGCGCTGGTGGCCGCGACCAAGGGCTACCGCCTGATCTTGACCATGCCGGAATCCATGTCGCTGGAACGGCGGCGCTATCTGGCGGCGTTGGGGGCGGAACTGGTCCTCACACCCAAGGAAAAGGGGATGCCGGGCGCCATCGAGAAAGCCCAGGAAATCGTGGACAGCACGCCGGGCGCCTGGATGCCGCAGCAGTTCGAGAATCCCGCCAACGTCGAGATTCATCGCCGCACCACCGCCCAGGAAATCCTCGCCGACTTCCCGGACGGGCTGGATTATCTGATCAGCGGGGTCGGCACCGGCGGCCACATCACCGGTTGCGCCGAAGTGCTGAAGGAGCACTTCCCGGACCTGAAAGCCTTTGCGGTCGAACCCAGCGCCTCTCCGGTACTGAGCGGCGGCCAGCGCGGCCCCCACCCGATTCAGGGCATCGGCGCCGGCTTCGTGCCGGCGGTACTGAACACGCGCATCCTGGATGGCATCATTCAGGTGGCCCACGACGATGCCTTCAAGTTCGCCGTGCGCTGCGCCAAGGAGGAAGGCATCTTCATCGGCATTTCCTCCGGCGCGTCGCTGGCGGCGGTGTCCCAGAAACTGCCGGAAATCCCCGACGGCAGCCGCGTGCTGACCTTCTGCTACGATACCGGCGAGCGCTACCTGTCGGTGGCCGGGCTGTTCGACTGAACGACCGGAGCGGACTTGCCGAATCGCGACCGCGCGGCCCAGTCCGCTCCACCCTCCCCGATCGTTCGTCGACCAGCCGACCAGCGCCACCGGCACGAACTGGAACCCATTGCATGTCGCGATCCCAAACCGTATTACCCGCCGAATGGGCACCGCAGGATGCCATCCTGCTCACCTGGCCACATGCCGACAGCGACTGGCGCCCGTGGCTGGATCAGGCCGACTCCACCTTTGCCGCGCTGGCCGCCACCATCAGCCGTTATCAAACAGTCATTATCGCTTGCCAGGACCGCAACCATAGCCAGCATGTGCTCGACCTACTGGTCGCCGCCGGCGCCGAGGAGGACCGCTGTCGGCGGTACGTGACGCCCTCCAACGACATCTGGGCGCGCGATCACGGCCCGATCACGGTGTATCGCGCCGGTCGGCCAGTATTGCTGGATTTCCGCTTCAACGGCTGGGGCGGCAAGTTCGCCTGCGATCTCGATGACCGGGTGACCGCCCGACTGCATGAACTGGGGGCATTCGGCGCCACCCCGCGCGAATCGGTAGAACTGATCCTGGAAGGCGGCGGCATCGAATCCGATGGGCAGGGTACCTTGTTGGCCACCACCGAATGCCTGTTCAACCCCAACCGCAACGGGCTAAAACAGGCGGTGCTGGAACAACACTTGCGGGATGTGCTGGGCATCGACCGCTTTCTGTGGTTACGGCACGGCTACCTGGACGGCGACGATACTGACAGTCACATCGATACACTGGCCCGTTTTTGCGATCCGCGCACCATCGCCTATCAGGGCTGCGCCGATCCCGCCGACCCGCATTTCGAACCGCTGCAAGCCATGGCCGAGGAATTGCGCGCCTTCCGCGCCGCGGACGGCGAACCCTATCGCCTGATCGAACTGCCGCTGCCCGCCGCCCGCCACGACGAGACGGGCTGCCGGCTGCCCGCCGGCTACGCCAATTTTCTGATTCTGAACGGGGCGGTGCTGGTACCGCTGTATGGCGACCCGCTGGATACGGTGGCGCTGGCAACGTTGCAAGGCTGCTTTCCCAACCGGAAGGTGGAGGGACTGCCCTGCGAGGTGCTGATCCGCCAATCCGGCAGCCTGCACTGCGCGACCATGCAGCTACCGGCCGGTGCCTTATCGTCCGTCGGATGAAAAGAACCTCCTGGTGGACAACGGCGGCCTTGGCGCGAGGTCTATAACATTGAGCCGGACCTGCAGCGGGCCGTAAGGCGCCACCAAGTACCACGACGTGACGGATTGAGCCGAAGGAACACAACCATGAACACCATCAAACACTGGATACTCGCCGGCGTGGTCGCCAGCGGGATACTGCTGGTACCACTGCACAACGCGAACGCGGATGGACCGTATGGCGACGGTTATCACGGTGGATACCGGGGAGGCTATCCGGCGGGACGCCACGGCGGCTACTACGGCCACCATGGTTACCGGGGAGGCTATCGGGGAGACTGTTGGAACTGCGGAGCGGCGGGCGCGGCCGTTATCGGCTTAGCCATCGGTGCGCTGGTCGGTTCCGCCATCGCCGATGCCACGGCTCCGCCGGTAGCGGTCGGTCCGCCGGGACCTCCGCCAGCCGGTGGCTGCGCCGCAGTGGTCGTGGGTGGCGTCTCGTACTACAACTGCGATGACTACGGCGATGACTACGGCTACGGCTACAACCCCCGACCCAACTACTACTGGAACGGTTACGAGGTACGCGACGACGGCTGGCAGGCCAAGTAACCGCCTCCGGGCTGAGCCCACCATGGCGGCCCGCCCTTCGCTTCCCCGGCACGCTGGCCGAACGCGATCACGATAAAAGGCTTACCTGCTTTCGGGGGCAAGCCTTTTTACTTTGGACCAAACTCCATCGGTCCCGCCGAATTCGGATACAAAACCGTTGCAAGGAGCTACGCGGGTACGACGAGGATGACAAAAAGGCCAATCAGGCCGACGGCATGTCGCGGATGTGCTGATTCAGACGGCTCTTGTGACGGGCGGCCTTGTTGGCGTGAATCAAGCCCTTGCGCGCCATGCGGTCGAGCACCGGCACGGCCGTCCGATATTCCGATTCAGCTTTTGCCTTGTCGCCAACCTGAATGGCTTTGATGACACGCTTGACATAGGTGCGCAGCATGGAACGCATGCTGGCGTTATGCTGGCGGTGATTTTCAGCCTGACGGACACGCTTTTTCGCTTGAGCGGTATTAGCCAACTTAAATACTCCTTAAAACTCAAAAAGATAAACTTAGCCACGGATGCAACGCTAAAAAGGATTGAGAATATTGACAGTTTTCGCCGTGCTGTCAATCCCCAAGCGTGGCGCATCGCTGACAGGCCGAAGCAATCCCGCTATCATCCGCGCCTTCCGAACCGTCCAGCGCAGGTCCCCACCTTCCATGAGCAAGGCCCTTCTCAAATCGACCGGCGTGGTCAGCGCCATGACCTCGCTGTCCCGCATCACCGGCTTCGTCCGCGACATGATCTACGCCCAACTGTTCGGCGCCGGCGCCGGTACCGACGCTTTTTTTCGTGGCGTTTCGTATCCCCAACTTCTTGCGCCGGCTGTTCGCCGAAGGGGCGTTCTCGCAAGCCTTCGTGCCGGTGTTCTCGGAATACCAGACCCAGCGCTCCCCAGCGGAAATGAAGGAACTGGTGGATCAGGTGACCGGCACCCTGGGCGCGATCCTGTTCGCCATCACCGCCGTCGGCGTGCTGGCCGCGCCGCTGCTGATCCTGCTGTTTGCGCCGGGCTTCACCGTCGATGCCAACAAATATCAACTAACGGTGGAGATGCTGCGCATCACCTTTCCCTACCTGCTGTTCATCTCGCTGACCGCCCTGGCCGGCGGGGTGCTGAACAGTTGCGGCAAGTTCGCCATTCCGGCGATCACGCCAGTGCTGCTCAACCTGACCATGATCGCCGCCGCGCTGGGGCTGGCTCCCCGCATGGCGCAACCGGTGATGGGGCTGGCCTGGGGCGTATTCATCGCCGGCATCGTGCAATTGGGATTTCAAGTGCCTTTCCTGCTGCGGCTGAAACTGTTGCCGCGACCGCGCTGGGGTTGGGCCTCCCAAGGCGTGCAGCAGGTGCTGAAGCTGATGCTGCCGGCCTTGTTCGGCTCCTCGGTGGCGCAGGTCAATCTGCTGATCGATACCCTGATCGCCTCGTTCCTGGTCTCCGGCAGCGTCAGTTGGTTGTATTACTCCGACCGGCTGGTCGAGTTTCCACTCGGCATTTTCGGCGTGGCGCTGGGCACGGTGATCCTGCCCAAGCTGTCCCGCCAGCATGCCGGCGCCGAAACCGACGGCTTTTCCCAAACGCTGGACTGGGCGCTACGCTGGGCCTTGCTGATCGGCGTTCCAGCCACGGTGGCGCTGACGATCCTGGCGGGTCCCATCCTGTCGACGCTGTTTCAGTACGGCGAATTCGATGCTCGCGACGTGACCATGTCGACCCGCAGCCTGATGGCGTTCGCGCTGGGTTTGGTGGCGTTCATGCTGATCAAGGTGCTGGCGCCCGGCTTCTATGCCCGCCAGGATACCCGCAGCCCGGTCAAATACGGCATCATCGCCATGGTCGCCAACACCACGATGGTGCTGATCCTGGTCTGGCCGCTGGCCCATGCCGGGTTGGCGCTGGCCACGTCGCTGGCCGCCTTTCTCAACGCCGGTCTGCTGTTCGTCAACTTGCGGCGGCGCAACGTCTACCAACCACGCGCCGGCTGGGCGACGTTCCTGACGCAACTGGGCGCGGCCAACCTGGCCATGGGGCTGGTGCTGGCGTTCGGAGCGGGACATCTGGAGCAGTGGTTGCACGCCAGCGCCGGAGCTCGGTTGTGGCATCTGACCTGGCTGGTCACGGCCGGCGCCGGCACTTATCTGCTGGCGGTGCTGGCGGTGGGCATCAAGCCACGGCATCTGCTGATGGGACGCGGGTAAGCGTGCGTTAGCCGGACGCCTATCCCGACAAAATCGCTCGGGATTCGGTTATATTCTGGATCGTACTCCCGCACTTCGAGGACGACCGATGCGCATCCTGCTCGTCAAGCCCCAGGCTCACCTGAGAACCGTGCTCGGCCTCCAGCGCTTTCAGTGTCTGGAACCCCTGGAGTTCGGCTATCTGGCCGCCGCGATTCCCGAGCAACACGAAGTGCGGGTGCTCGACCTGCGCTTGTACCGCTTCGCCGACGCCGCCTTCGAACGCGCGCTGGCCCGTTTTCGGCCCGAGCTGGTGGGCTTCACCGCCTACAGCCACGAATCGGGGACCATGCAACGGCTGGCCGGCACGGTGCGTCGGCTGCTGCCCAACACCCGAATCGTGGTCGGCGGGCATCATGCCACCGTGGCGCCGGCCGATTGCAACATCCCGGACATCGACTACATCGTGCGCGGCGAAGGCTGCGCGCCGTTTGGCGCCCTGGTGGCGGCGCTGGACAAGGGGGACGAGCCCGAGGACATCGCCAATCTGCTATGCACCGGCGACCGTTTCGACGCAAGCGCCGCTTCGGTTTGGCCCCGCTATCCCGATCCGAGAACCATCCCGATCCCGCGCCGCGATCTGTGGGACAGCCGACCCTACTCCTGCATCTGGGTCCACGAGAATCCGCGCGACTGGCAAGTGCTGTTTCCCCCGGTCGCGATGGCGCGCACTTCCTACGGCTGCAAGATGACCTGCTCGTTCTGCATCGTGCCGTTCCTGAGCGGCACCACCCACATGCCGCGACTGGTCGATGTGGTGGCCGAGGATATCGCGCGGATCAAGGTCGATCACGTCTACTTCGCCGACGACGAGAATTTCATCGACGAACAATTCGGCTTCGAACTGGCCGAGGCGCTGGAAAGACGCGGCGTCAAGAAACGCTACTTCGCCTGGGCGCGCGCCACCACCATCCTGCGCTACCCGGAACTGCTGCGCCGCTGGAAGGAGATTGGCCTGGATGGGGTGTTCGTCGGCTTCGAGTTCGTCACCAACCAGGAACTGAAAGCGACCCACAAGGGCGGCACGGTGGCCCACAACGAGCGCGCCCACGACACCTTGCGCCGACTGGGCATCGCCTGCCATGCGGCATTCATGGTGCGACCGGAGTACGGCCACGCCGAGTTTCGGCGTCTGCGCGACTATGTGAACGCCATGCCCCCGGCGCAATACAGCTTCACCGTCTGCACGCCCTCGCCCGGCACGCCGGACTACGAAGCGGCGCGGCCGGCATTCTGGTGCGGCGACGCCTACGACTTGCACGACTGCATGCATCCGCTCACGCCCACCACCCTGCCGCTGCGTGAGTTCGCCGCGCTGCTGGCCCGCCAGATCCACGAGGCGGGCCGGCGTCATCCGCTGCGGGTCGAGCGCCACTTGACCCGTCCCTGGGAACTGGCCCGGATCGTCAATGCCGATTGGCGTTACCAGCAGGCGTTCCAGGAGTTGTATCGCGACTACCCGCGCGAACTGTGGGACTGGCCGGGAGACGCCAGAATGACCGCCTGACGCCGCAAGGGCAACGAAGTGGACGACGATCCGACGCCGGTCCCCCAACAAGGAGCGGGCGCCGGTGTGTCAAGAAACCGGCGATTGTCCCTATAATGGCGTTTTCGCCCGCAACTCGACCGACCCCACCACCGACGACCAGCATGGAATTGATTCGCGGCCAGCACAATCTTCGGCCCCGCCACCGGGGCTGCGTCGCCACCATCGGCAATTTCGACGGCGTCCATCTCGGCCACCGGCTGATTCTGGACCAATTGGCCGACCAGGCCGCGCAACTGCGCTTGCCGCGACTGGTCATCACCTTCGAACCGCAACCGCAGGAATTCTTCGCCGGCCCCAACGCGCCACCGGCCCGCCTGATGCGGCTGCGGGAAAAGCTGCTGGCGTTGGAGGATCTGGGCATCGAGCGGGTGCTGTGCCTGGAATTCGATCACCGACTGGCGGCCATGCCGGCGGAGGCTTTCATCGACGATCTACTGGTGGAGCGCCTGGGCGTCCGCCATCTGGTGATCGGCGACGATTTCCGTTTCGGCCACCGCCGCGCCGGCAATTTCGACCTGCTGGTCGAAGCCGGTCAGCGGCACGGTTTCACCGTCGCCGACAGCCACAGCCACAGCCTGGACGGCGAGCGGGTCAGCAGCACCCGCATCCGTCAGGCGCTGGCGCGGGGCGATCTGGAACTGGCGGCGCGACTGCTAGGCCGGCCTTACGACCTGTGCGGGCGGGTGGCGCACGGTGACCGTCGCGGGCGCACCATCGGCTTTCCGACCGCCAACATTCACCTGCATCGCCGGGTCACGCCGGTTTCCGGCGTTCATGCCGTGCTGGTCGGCGATCCCGCGCTGCCACCCTGGCCCGGCATCGCCAACGTCGGCCGCCGCCCCACGGTGGCGGGCGAGCGCGAGCGACTGGAAGTGCATCTTCTCGATTTTCAGGGCGATCTGTACGGCCGGCACGTCAAGGTCGATTTTCTGCACTATCTCCGCCCGGAACAACGCTTCGAATCGCTGACCGCCCTGCAAGCGCAGATCCGGCGGGACGAGCAAGCCGCTCGCGTTTATTTCGCCGAACGGGGCATACCCCTCCCTCCACCCTCAGCTCCGCTCCCACCACCGGGAGCGGGGAGCTCCCCACACGCTCTCCCAAAAGGAGAGGAGCGTTCTCGCATCGGTTCTTAGAGGCTTACCGTGGCTGATTACAAAGACACTCTCAATCTTCCCCAAACCGCTTTTCCGATGAGGGCGGATCTCGCCAAGCGCGAGCCGGATCTGCTGCGTCATTGGCGGGAATTGGATCTGTACCGCCGCCAGCGCGCCGAATTCGCCGGCCGACCGAAATTCGTGCTGCACGACGGCCCGCCCTACGCCAACGGGGTGATTCATATCGGCCATGCCGTCAATAAAGTGCTGAAGGACATCATCGTCAAATCCCGGACCCTGAGCGGCTTCGACGCGCCCTACGTGCCGGGCTGGGACTGCCATGGCTTGCCGATCGAGCAGATGGTGGAAAAGAAGTTGGGCAAGGTGGGGGTCAAGGTCGGTGCCCGCGAATTCCGCGCCGCCTGCCGTGCCTTCGCCACCGAGCAGGTCGCTCACCAAAGCACGGACTTCCAGCGCCTGGGCGTGCTGGGCGATTGGGAGAACCCCTATCTGACCATGGACTTCCGAGCCGAGGCCGATATCGTGCGCGCGCTGGCGAAGATCGTCGCCAACGGCCACCTGTACCGCGGTTCCAAACCGGTGTATTGGTGCATCGACTGCGGTTCGGCGCTGGCCGAGGCCGAGGTCGAATACGAGGATCGCGAGTCGCTGGCCATCGACGTGCGCTTCCCGGTGGCGAATCTCGAGGCCCTGTTGGCCCGCCTGCGCCATGTCGAGGGTCACGAAGGCAAGGGGCCGCTGTCCGTGGTCATCTGGACCACCACGCCGTGGACCCTGCCCGCCAATCAGGCGGTGGCGCTCAATCCGGGCTTCGAATACGTGCTGGTACAAGTCGAAACCGACCGGGGTCATGAGCGCCTGCTCGTCACCGAGCCGTTATTGAAAGACTCGCTGGCGCGCTGGCAAGTCGACACTTATCAGGTGATCGCTTATGGCCTGGGCGCGGATTTGGAAGGACTGGCGCTGCGCCATCCGTTTCACGACCGTGAAGTGCCGATCATCCTCGGCGATCACGTCACCACCGAGGCCGGCACCGGCGCGGTGCACACCGCCCCCGCCCACGGCCAGGAAGACTACGTGGTCGGCTCCCGTTACGGTCTGCCGGTGGACAATCCGGTCGGGCCGGACGGCAAGTTCCTGCCCGATACCCCGCTGTTCGCCGGCCTGCATGTGTTCGCCGCCAACGAACGGGTGATCGACGTGCTCAAGGCGCACGGCATGCTGCTGCGCGTCGCTCGACTGACGCACAGCTACCCGCACTGCTGGCGACACAAGACCCCGATCATCTTCCGCGCCACCCCGCAGTGGTTCATCGGCATGGATCAACACGGGCTGCGCGCGCGCGCGCTGAGCGAGATCGAGAAAGTGCGCTTTACCCCGGACTGGGGCCAGGCCCGGATTCAGGGCATGGTGGCCAACCGCCCCGACTGGTGCGTATCCCGCCAGCGTTATTGGGGAGTTCCGATCACCCTGTTCACGCATCAGAAAACCGGCGAATTGCATCCGAACACGCAGGTACTGATGGAACAGGTGGCGCAACGTATCGAACAGGGTGGCATCGACGCTTGGTTCGAACTCAACCCGGCGGAGTTGCTGGGCGCGGACGCCGCCGAGTACGACAAGGTCCCCGATACCCTGGATGTCTGGTTCGATTCCGGCACCACCCACCTCTCGGTGCTGGAACGCCGCTCGGAACTGCATTTCCCCGCCGAACTGTATCTGGAAGGCTCCGACCAGCATCGCGGCTGGTTTCAGTCCTCGCTGCTGGCCTCGGTGGCGATGCGCGGCGTCGCGCCCTACAGGGGGTTGTTGACCCACGGCTTCACCGTGGACGCCCAGGGCCGCAAGATGTCGAAGTCGCTGGGCAACGTGGTCGCGCCGCAAAAAGTGGTCAATTCGCTGGGTGCCGACGTGCTGCGGCTGTGGGCGGCGGCAACCGACTATCGCGGCGAGATGAATGTCTCCGACGAAATCCTCAAGCGCATGGCCGATTCCTACCGGCGCATGCGCAATACCGCTCGATTCCTGTTGGCCAATCTCAACGGCTTCGATCCCGCGCAACATCGTTTGCCACCGGAACGGATGCTGGCGCTGGACCGCTGGGCGGTGGACCGTACCCACCGTTTGCAGGAGGAAATCCTGGAGGCGTACGACCAGTACCTGTTCCATCTGATCTACCAGAAAATCCACAACTTCTGCTCGGTGGACATGGGCAGTCTGTATCTGGACATCATCAAGGATCGCCAGTACACCACTCAGCGCGACAGCATCGCCCGCCGTTCGGCGCAAACCGCCCTGTACCACATCGTCGAAGCCATGACGCGCTGGCTGGCGCCGATCCTCAGCTTCACCGCCGAGGAAATCTGGCGAAACCTACCGGGCGAACGCGGTCCGTCGGTGTTCCTGACCACCTGGTACGACGGATTGTTCGCGGTCGATGACGCCGAACCGCTCAACGCGGCCTATTGGGACCGACTGATCGCGGTGCGCGAGTTGGTGAGTAAGAAGTTGGAGCGCTTGCGAATCGAAGGCGGTATCGGTTCGGGGCTGGACGCCGAGGTGGATCTGTACTGCGACGGCGCGCTGGCGATGGATTTACGGCGGATCGAAGACGAACTACGATTCTTCCTGATCGTTTCCTACGCCCGGCTGCGACCGCTGAGCGAAGCGCCGGGCGACGCGGAACCGACCTCGCTCGACGGTCAGTCGCTGGTGATCCAGGTCGTGCCCAGCATCGAGGATAAATGCGGGCGCTGCTGGCACCACCGCGCCGATGTCGGTCACTATCCCGAACACCCACAGCTCTGTGGGCGCTGCGTGGACAATGTCGCCGGCGACGGCGAAACCCGGCGTTATGCCTGATGGCCGCCCGCTGGTACTGGTGGTTGAGCGGATCGGTGATCGTGCTGGATCAGGTCACCAAATTTCTCGCCGAGACACTGCTGACCTTTCATCAGCCGGTACCGGTATTGCCGTCGTTCAACTTGCTGCTGACCTACAATACCGGTGCCGCCTTCAGCTTCCTGGCCGGCGCCGGCGGCTGGCAGCGCTGGTTCTTCCTGGGGCTGGGGTCGCTAGTCAGCATCGGGCTGATCGTCTGGCTGCGGCGGCTCAAACCAACGGAAACACGACTGGCCACGGCGCTGGCGCTGATTCTGGGCGGGGCGATCGGCAATCTGATCGACCGTGCCTGGCTGGGCCAAGTGATCGATTTCATCCAACTCTATTATCAACACTGGTACTGGCCGGCTTTCAATCTCGCCGACTCGGCCATCACTGTCGGCGCGGCGCTGCTGGTGCTGGATAGCCTGTGGTCCGGCCGGACGAGTAAACCGAACACACTGGATGGCGCCTGAGCGCGCGGCCGACTTGCGGGAGACCTGCATGAGCGTACACATCCACCTTGCCAACCCGCGCGGATTCTGCGCCGGCGTGGACCGTGCCATCGGCATCGTCGATCGAGCGCTGGAACTGTTCGGTGCACCGATCTACGTCCGCCACGAGGTGGTGCACAACCGCTTCGTGGTCGACGATCTGCGCCGCCGCGGCGCGGTGTTCGTCGATGAACTCGACGAGGTGCCCGAAGACGCCACCGTGATTTTCAGCGCCCACGGCGTCTCGCAAACCGTGCGGGAAGAAGCGGCGCGGCGCGGACTGAAGGTATTCGACGCCACCTGTCCGCTGGTCACCAAGGTTCACATGGAAGTCGCCCGCCACGGCAATGCCGGCCGGGAAGTGGTGCTGATCGGTCACGCCGGCCATCCGGAAGTCGAGGGTACCATGGGCCAGTACGATGAAGCTCAGGGCGGACGGATGTATCTGGTGGAAACGGTCGAGGACGCGCGGACCCTGAGCGTGCGCAACCCCGCCGAACTGGCCTACGTCACCCAAACCACGTTGTCGGTGGACGACACGGCGCGAATCGTCGCCACCCTGCGCGAACGGTTTCCGGCCATTCAGGGGCCACGCAAGGACGACATCTGCTACGCCACCCAGAACCGCCAGGACGCGGTGAAAGATCTGTCGGGCCACTGCGAACTGATGCTGGTGGTCGGCTCCCGCAGCAGTTCCAACTCCAACCGATTGCGGGAGTTAGCGGAAAAACAGGGCACGCCAGCCTATCTGATCGACGGCCCCGAGGACATCGACCCGGCATGGCTGGCGGGCAAGACGGCCATCGGCGTGACGGCCGGCGCCTCGGCGCCCGAGGTGCTGGCGCGGCAGGTGATCGCCCGCCTGCGGGATTTGGGCGCGACGGCGATCACCGAAAGCGCCGGCCGTGCCGAAAACGTGATTTTCGCGCTGCCCAGGGAACTGCGCTGAAGCACTGGCCCGGCAACCGCTTCCAGGCGACTTGCCGAACGCGGCCGCTCCATTGGGGGAATCGTTCCACGCGCGGATCTTGTCGCCATGAAAGTGCTGATCGTCGATGACGAACCGCCGGCCCGCGACCGACTGCGGGAGCTGCTCGGCCGCCTGCCCGACCACGAACCCTGTGGCGAAGCCGGCAATGGCGCGGACGCCTTGCGGCTCGCCGCCAACCTGCAACCCGACATCGTCCTACTGGATATCCAAATGCCCGGCCTGGACGGTCTGGAAATCGCGCGGCGGCTAGCGACGCTGCCCCACCCCCCCGCGCTCATCTTCGTCACGGCCTACAGCGAACACGCGCTGGACGCCTTCGATACCCACGCGGTCGCCTATCTGCTCAAACCGGTCCGGCTGGAGCGACTCGAACAGGCGCTGATCAGCGCCAGCCGGCTCAACCGAGCGCAACTGACCAGCTTGACGGCCGAACGCGAGGAAACCGGGCGTACCCACCTTCGCGCCCGACTCGGCCAGCGACTGGAACTGATCCCGTTGGCCGACGTGTATTATTTTCAGGCTGACCAGAAATACGTCGTGGTCCGCCATCGTCATGGCGAAGCACTGATCGAGGAGACACTGAAAACCTTGGAACGAGAACTGGGAAACCGGGTGATACGGACGCACCGCAACGCACTGGCAATGGTGGCGCAAATCGCTGGATTGGAGAAAACCACCGATGAGAGCACGCGACTGATTTTTCAAGAAATCCCCGATCGGCTGGAGGTCAGCCGTCGTCACTTACCGGCCGTCCGGAAGTGCCTGAAACTTCTCTGAGGTCTGGGCGGATCGCGCCTTGTATGTCGGATTTGAGTGGGCTATAGTCATTGTTCGAAAAAATTCGCCGGGATAGCTCAGCCGGTAGAGCAACTGATTCGTAATCAGTAGGTCGGGAGTTCGATTCTCCCTTCCGGCACCAAACAAAACAAAGGCTTACCCGAAACCAGGTAAGCCTTTTTGTGTTGTGGCTAGCAGTATGGCTAGCAAAATTGAGAGCGCTAGGCTTGGAAACCAGCGCCACCGGGTCACCGGATACGGGGCAAAAGTTCCCGCTGTTCCCTCAATGCCCGTGCCAGTTCCCGCAATTGCTCACGGACCGCACCCTTGTAGGGATTGCGCGCCACCCGCGCCTTACCTTCCGGGGTCTTCGGACCAGTGGACCGCTCCCACGGTCGCCATTGCTGAATCGCCGCCGCTTGCCGTTGCCGCCGTTCGGGGGTCCAACCGTTCACTGGGTAATTCCTCCAAAAGTTTGTTCGGCAGAGTTTCGACTTCCCGCGCCCGCGCGGGATCACCCGCCGGAAGACCGTTGTTGACCTGTTGATGGCCCTGGGCAATGTTCGCCTGCTTGGCGATCACCACGGGCGGGTTCTTGATGCCCGCCAGCACTTCCAAGGTCCGGGTGCATTGCGCCTGTGCCCGCAGCGCCAGGCGCAGGTGAGTCTCATAGTGGGGGAACAGGTCGGCATCCATGCCGCGTTCGACCAGCCGGGCAAACAGGTTTTGCAGCGCCACCGCTTGGTTGATCAGCATCGCCTCGGCTTGGGCAAGATCGCCATGGTTGACCGCCTTTGCCTGCTCCCGCAGGGTATCGGCCAACAACGGTAAATCCAACCGATCCCCGATAGCGGTCATATTGCCCGCCCGCAGCACCCGCAGGGCGGCAAACTCCCCGCTGGTTGTCAGCTTGGTGACGGCGCACAGGTCTAACTCCGTATTGGCATGCGGTTTAGGTGGTTTCTTGCGTGGCATTCTTAATCCCGTCATTCATAAGCAAACACTAATATATGGCCAGGCTATCCCTTCGCCGCCAGCCAGTCCTGACCGTCGTGCGCGTCCACCAACCCCGGCATGGGATGATCGGGAAATAAATCCCGCCACCCGGCCACCATGCTTTCGGTCAAGGCGATCTTGGCGGCTTCGGTATCCCGGTCGGCGACTTCGAGCAGAATCTCATCGTGGACGTGATGGACCAGCCGGGCCTCCAGTCCCGATAACGCGGCGGGTATCCGCGCCAAGGCCGCCAGCAGGATTTCCGCGCCGGTGCCTGAACGGGGGTATTGAGGGCTTCCGTCAATTTCCAGCCGTAGGCTTCTTTCCCCAAATCCCGGATCAACCCGCCACGGATCCGCACGGCGGGATCGGTCGCGCCCTTCACCTTCGTTCGGGCGTGCCATCGGGCAATGCCGGGGTAGGCGCTGAAGAACGCGCGACGGGCTTTGACGGCGGCCTCCAGGGGCATCGCCACGCCGTAGGAACTGGACGCATACGCCGCCAGTCCCGCCGCGCCCATGCCGTAGATCAGGCCGAAATTACAGGCTTTGGCCAATTGCCGTTGGGACTTGGTGACCTCGGATTCTGGGATACCCGCGACGGCGGCGGCGGTGCGCTTGTGCAGGTCGGCGCCCATGGTGTAGGCGTCCAACATGGCGGGATCTTCCGCCAGCACCGCCGCTATCCGCAACTCGACTTGGCTGTAATCGGCGACCACCAGTCGATACCCGTCGGGCGCCTTGAACAGGCGGCGGAAGTCGCCGGCGGGGGGATTCTGTAGGTTGGGATTCCGGCAACGAAACCGACCGCCACGAGTGCCGGCCAAGGCGAAGTCGGCATGAATCCGCCCGGTGACCGGGTGGATATGCGCGGCATAGCCGGTGCCGTAGGTGCTGATCTTTTTGGCCAGCCGCTTGTACTGGCTCAGGGGAGCCAGGGCCGGCAGGGTGCACCCGTCGAACGCGGCCTCATCGGTTTTCAATTGGCCGGAGGCGGTGCGCGGCCATGCCTTCAATTCCTCGGCGGTGAGATGCTTGGCCAGCCATGCGCCCAACTGTTGACCGGAATCGGGATTGATTTGCAGATCGTGTTCCAACTGTTCCCGCAGTGGCAGCCTGTCCGCCGTCCACCGCGCCAGCCAGGCTTGGTGCGTGGTCGCGTCGAAGGGGATTCCGGCCAGCATGTGCCCGGCGACAGCCGGGACCGCTTGCGCCATGCGCCGATAGGCGGCGGCCTGACCACTGGCCTTGATCGCCGGGCCGTAGGCATCCCACAACTTCAAGGCCAGGACCGCATCCAGGGCGGCATAGGCTATCTGATCGGCGGATAGATCACGGGACCAGTCCGACCGCTGCAAGGTCTTGTCGATCTCGATGCCCAATTGCTCCCGCGCGCAATCGGCCAGAGACAGCCCTTGCCCGGTCGCTAGTCTGGACAGCAGCAGGGAGTCGTGTAGTTTGGCCGGGGTCAGTCCCAACCGGTGCAGGAACCGCCACTCGAAGACGGCGTTATGCGCGATCAGCGGGAGGGCCATGACCGGCTGGAGGAGATCGGCGGGAACCTGTTGGAGATCGATCACCCACACGGTTTGCCCGACCGCCAACTGAACGGTACGGATACGGGCCTTATACGGGTCCAGACCGGCTTTGGCGTCCAGCCGGTAGGCCGGCAACGGTGCGGTCTCCACGTCCAGACCGATCAGCGTATGGCCGGCGTTGGTCAGTTCGGCAATGGCCCGCCGGGCTGCTTCCGACTCACGGAGGTAGTGCACCCGGTAACCCCATCGTTCCAGCAGTACCCGTGCCGGCGGCGGTCCGACCGGTGCGGTCTGAAGGGAAAGGGTGAATTCTGGTGTAGGGGCGCTGCTATTTTGGCTATTCCTGCTATTTTCCGGGGTAGGGACGGTGGGAATAGCAGGAATAGCCGGAATAGCCGGGGTACTTCCCAATTCTTGAGTTTCAGGAATAGTCAGGAATAGCAGGCTCTCGTTGCCGATATTGTTGGATTCTCAGAAGCTGTGAAAAAACTCAATTACCTAAGCTACCTCTAAAGCAGTCCCTTGTAATAATACTCGTTCTTTACAAATTCTTCGCAGCATGAGTCGAATTGAGGCCATATAAACATGGCCCGTACTCGATGTGGGTTTCCGTTCGTAATCTTTGCTTAAGCGGCGAGATCGCCCGAGCCAAGCAAAGGTTCGCTCTACAACCCATCGCCGAGGTAAAACCTGAAATCCCTTATCCGTTTTCTTTTTTTCAACAACTTCAAAAATGCAGTCGAACTGTTCCTTGACCCATTGAACAAACTTTTCACCTCTATAACCACCATCCGCCCAGATTTTTTTTGACGCTATCCACGATTGAAAACAAGGTGGTCAAGACTTGGCGAGCCGCATGACCATCGTAGAT
>NZ_SPMZ01000010.1 GCF_012939995.1 Candidatus Competibacter phosphatis
CGGCAGTTTTCCGGGGCCGGATTGGATGCCCAAGCAGGCCCACATCGCCGACCTGCAAGCGCGAGCCGCCGCCGCCAACTTGCTGGCCGAATTGGACGGCAAGTCGGCGACCGCGACCTTCAAGACCGAATTGATCTGCATCGTGGACATGCTGGATCGCGGGATGCTGGTCTGGCGCACGCCGGAGCGGCTGTTCACTCTGCCGCCGTCCTGGTTCGGTCACCAGGCCAAGCGCTTCTACGAGTGGTGGTATCTGCGACAGTACCGTTGAGAACGATCATCGCCGCTCACTCGGCAATGCCAACCGCCTCGGCGGCATCCAAGACCTTCTCGTCAGGTTTTTTGCCGCAATAGGCGACCAGGTTGGTACTGAATTTTTCCAGATCCTTCCAATTCAGGCTGGTGTCACCGGATACGCCGCTCAGATAACCGTCGATCCACATCAGCACGACACCCGCGTCCTCGGAGGAACTGGTGGACAGCTCCTGCAAGAATTCCCCACAGGTGATCTCGCCGAAATCGATGTTTTTCATCTGGGTTTTCTTGGCCAAGGCCGGCGGCGTCAGCAGACTGGCGGTCAGACACAGGGCGACTGCAAACAAGGAAGGCTTCATGAGGGTCTCCGGAGTAAAACAAGGGTTGGAAGTGGGGTGCCGCAAGATACTCAAATAGCCTAGCGAGTGTCCACGGGGAAAGCTATGGAGGTTCGAATTTGGATTCGAGCGCGGTGGCGCCGTCATGCTGGCGGACTTTTTCCCAGGGAATAAAAGTCATAAGGACCATGAACCAACCTTAGCGACGATTGTATAATTAATCACCTTTCAATTAACATAGATCAATAGGGCAACCATCTTCATGCAAGCCCAAAAGAGAGGAAAAACAGACGCCATGTTCGATAAATTCAATAAATTCTCGCGATATGTCTCGTTATTGATATTGCTGACGTTCGCTCTGGCTCGTGGCGGCTGGGCGGCGGAAACCGCTCTGGACCAGTACGTGGCCAAAACGGACCCAAACTATAGTTACAGCCTCTATCACACCCAAAAAGGCGTCGGATTCACCGCCTATTTTATCGAAATGACTTCCCAGCAGTGGCGATCGCCCAGCGAGGTGGATCGCACTATCTGGAAGCACGAGGTGGTACTGGTCATCCCCCAGCTCGGATTGGACACCACCAAAACCGCCATTCTGTTGATCGACGGCGGCAGCAACGGCGGCACACCGATCACCGAAGTACCCGACGCAGTCGGGGCGGCGGTCGTTGCGACCGGCGCGGTGCTCGCCGAGGTCCGGCAGGTCCCCAATCAGCCGCTGTATTTCACCGACGAAACCAACCGCGGGCGGAAGGAAGACGAAATTCTCGCCTACAGCCTGGATAAGGCGCTGGATACCGGCGACATGGAGTGGGCGGTACATCTGGCGATGACCAAGGCCGCCGTTCGCGCCATGGACACGGTGCAGGAATTCGCCGCCAGCAAGGGCACGCGGATCGATAACTTTCTGGTCCTGGGCGGTTCCAAACGCGGTTGGACCACCTGGCTGACCGCCGCCGTGGACCCGCGAGTCAAGGCCATCGTGCCGGCCTCGATCGATATGCTCAATCTGGGTCGGCAGTTCATTCACCACTGGGAAGCCTACGGTTTCTTCGCACCCGCATTGAAGGATTACGTGGAATTCGATCTGCCCTGTCGGGTGCAAACGCCCGAAGGCCAAGCCTTGTTGCAGGTCGTGGACCCCTATGCTTACCGCGACCGCTACACCATGCCTAAGCTGATCCTCAATGCCACCGGCGATCAGTTCTTCGTCTCCGATTCCTCACGGTTCTATTACTCCGATCTCATCGGCCCCAAGTGGCTGCGCTACACGCCGAACACCGACCACAAGCAGAGCGACGACACCATCGTCAAGGCGCTCTCGTGGATGGACGACATTCTGGACGGCAAGACCAGCCACCAGATCACCTGGGCGATGGAAGGGGAGGGGGTGCTGCGGGTGTCGCCCACCGCTCAACCCAAGGAAGTAAAACTGTGGCAGGCGACCAACCCCAATGCCCGGGATTTCCGGCTGGAGGAAATCGGAGCGGTCTGGACCAGCCAGACCTTGGCCCCGCAGGCCGACGGCACCTATCTCGGAGTGGTGCAACGGCCGGCCACCGGCTGGACGGCGTTCATGATCGAGGTGACCTTCGACACCGCCGGTACGCTCGAACCCGATCAGATCTACAGCACCGGGGTGCAGATCATCCCGGATACCCTCCCGTATGCTGGTCAGGCCTGTAACGGACAGTACAACCGCAATCTGGAAAGTCCAACCCAAGGCTCGGCGGAAAGCGGAGTCGGTCTGATTCGGGGCTGGGCCTGTCAAGCCAACAAGGTGGAAATCCAGATCGACGGTGGTGATCGGCAACAGGTGGCTTATGGCACTACCCGCGAAGATACTCTGGCGGCTTGCGGCGATACCAACAATGGCTTTGGTTACACCTTCAACTGGAATCGCTTAGGTAATGGTGCGCACAATCTGCGGGCTTACGCCGACAGCGTGGAGTTCGCCAATGTCGATTTCAATGTAACTACCCTGGGCGTGGAGTACCTGGAAGGCGCCAGCGGCGAAGCGACCCTACCCAACTTCCCGCAAACCGGCGACAACGTCACCGTGCGCTGGGCCGAACCACACCAGAATTTCGTCATCGTCGGCGCCAGCCGGAATGCGGCCAGCGTTCAACCGACCGCCGCAGCCCCGCTGTCGCAACTCCTCGCCAACCTGGAGAGCCCGCAACAGGGTTCCTTCGAGAGTGGCATCGGTCTGATCCGGGGTTGGATCTGCCAAGCGAGCACGGTGGAAATCCAGATCGACGGCGGTACCCGGCAGCAAGTGGCTTACGGTACCACCCGGCCCGATACGGCGGCGACCTGCGGCGACGACAACAACGGGTTTGGCTACACCTTCAACTGGAACCGGTTGGGCAACGGTAGCCACAATTTGCGGGTCATCGCCGACGGTACGGAGTTCGCCAATGTGAACTTCACCGTGACCACCCTGGGTGTGGAGTTCCTGCAAGGAGCCAGCGGCGAATATCCGATCGCCAACTTCCCGCAGGCCGGCAAGAACGTCACGCTGCGCTGGGCCGAACCGCATCAGAACTTCGTGATCGTCAACGCTCAGTAATAGGCAGCATCCGTGCAATCCGCGATAAATTCAGCGGCATGAGGGAGCATGACTTCTCATGCCGCTGAGATGCTACCCCGCTCTTCACGCCTTGCCGCTTGGCAAGGCGTTTCTGCAATAATTCCCCGACCAAGAACCTCGGCGCCGAACCAGGGTGCCAACCCGTGGTTCAGCGCCCAAGGTCCTTGGCCGATTTTCCGGCAATGCCCCAGCTNGGNCNNCTCCTGAATCAGGACGCGGACGGCCTCGCGCGGCGCGCCCACGGCTTCGCACAAGGCATCGGTGACTTTTTCGATGACAGCCCGTTTCTGCTCCTCGGTACGGCCTTCAAGAATGTGAATTTGCGCAAATGGCATGATGAATCTCCACCTTAAAGTTTTGCTACGAACGCGCGCTCCAACCGGAGAGACAGCGCCTTAAACGAAGCGCATCGACACACTGCCCAAATCCTGGAACCGAGCCATGACGTGGTCCCCGGCCTGCACCGCGATCGCTTCGGTGACGCCACCGGTCATGATGAAGGTTCCAGCAGGAATTTCCTCGCCGCGCTGCGCCAACTGGTTAGCCAGCATCGCCACCGGGATCGCCGGATGGCCAAGCACCGCCGCGCCTGCCGCCATCGACACGACCTCGCCATTCTTCTCCAACACCACGCCCAAAGTGCGCAGGTCGAGTTCGGCCGGATCGCGCATCCGCCCACCCACCACGAAGCGCGAGGACGAGGTATTGTCAGCGATGACGCTCTTCAGGTCGAACTTGAAGTCGCGGTAACGTGAATCGATGATTTCCACTGCGGGAATCACGAAATCGGTCGCGGCCAACACCGCGCCGACGTGACAACCCGGCCCGCGCAACGGCGCTTTGGTGACAAAGCAGATTTCCGCCTCCACCTTGGGATGGATCAACTCCGAGGTCTTGATCTCGCCGCCGTCCGGGCAGGACATGTAATCGAACACGAAGCCGAATACCGGCGTTTCCACGCCCATCTGCTTCATCTTGGCGCGGGAGGTCAGGCCGGCTTTCATGCCCGCGATCCGATGCCCGCGCGCTTCCTTGCGCCGCCGGATCTCGTACTGGATCGCGTAGCAGTCATCCCAATCCATATCGGGATATTCATCGGTGATCTTGGTGACATCGCGCGCATTCAGCTCGGCATTTTCAAGATATTCGGCTAACTGGGCGATGGTGGTCTGATCGAGTTTCATGCTCTTTTCCCCGAGGTTAGATGAAGCGAACCGCCGCATTGCCCAAGCCGCCGACGCTGCAATACAGACTGTCGCCAGCCACGACCGGCACCAAGGGCGACTGTGAGCCGGACAGGATGACCTCGCCGGCTTTGAGGGTGATGCCCAACCGTCCCAGCGTATTGGCCAACCACGCCACCGCATTGACCGGCGATCCCTGCACGGCGGCCCCGGTCGCGGTGCTGATCACCTCGCCGTTCTTTTCCAGCACCATGCCGGCCAGCGCCAAGTCCAGCCGGCGCGGATCGGCGCGAACCCCGCCCAGTATGAACACGCCGCAGGAAGCATTGTCGGCGACCGTGTCCTGAATCTTGATCTTCCAATCTTGGATGCGGGAATCGACGATCTCGAAGCAGGGCATCACGCATTCGGTGGCGCGCAGCACGTCCGCCGCCATCACCCCCGGTCCCTGCAAATCGCGCTTGAGCATGAAAGCGACTTCAGCTTCGGCGCGCGGCGCGATCAGGCTGTTGGCCGGAATCGGTTCGCCTTCGCTGAACACCATCCCCGACAGCAGATGCCCGAAATCCGGCTGGCTCACCTTGAGCATGTCCATCACCACTTTGCTGGTGACGCCGATTTTCTTGCCGATCACCGTTTCGCCCAGATCCAGCCGGCGCTGAATCATACGCAACTGAATCTGATAGGCGTCTTCGATGGTCATATCCGGTTCGCGGTCGGTCAGCGGCGCGACCGCCTCGCGCGCGACGAGCGCCTGATACAACTCGTCGCCATAGCATTCAATGTGGGTTTTATCCATGAGAAGTCTCGAAAGTGGAAGAAGTCTAGCGGTCGGCCTCGGCGAAGAAATCCTCGACCAAGCGATTGAAGCGGGCGCTGTGTTCGATCTGGGTCCAGTGGCCACAACAGCCGAAGACGTGCAATTGCGCGTTCGGAATCCACTGCGTCAAGGTCAGCGAATTTTCCAGCGGGATCACCTGGTCTTCACGGCCATGCACGATCAAGGTTTCATGCGGCAGGGCACGGATGTCGGCTTCGGCGCTCGCCATCGCGTCCACCCAACGCTGCCGTGGCGCTGGAAACATCGCCGCGAACGACTCCTGGAAGCCGGGCCGTATACTCGCTTCGTAGCGCAATTGCGCGAGTTCGTCATTGACCAGTTCGCGGCTGTAGGCAAAGAGATCCAGCAGGGCGCGCATACTCTCGAACGACGGCTGATAGCCCCACACCGCGTCGAGTCCCGGCGTGATCGGGAACGGTACGCCGACCGACCCCATCAGCACCAAGCGGCGCACGCGTTGCGGCGCACGAATCGCCAGCGCCAAGGCTAGCGCGCCACCGAACGAATTGCCGATCAGATCGGCGCGCTCCAGATCCAAGGCATCCAGCAAATCCAAGGTCTGCTGAACCCAGGTCTCCATGTCGTAGCGGAAGCCGGCGGGACGATCGCTATAGCCGAAGCCGACCATATCGGGCGCGATCGCCCGGCGGCGCTGCGCCAGCGCCGGCAACACCAAACGCCAATTGGCCCAGGCGCTGACGCCCGGGCCGGAACCGTGGATCAGCACCACCGGCGCGCCGCTGCCGACATCATGCACATTGGTCTCGAACGCGCCGGTGCGCACCCGGATGCCCAGTTCGGGATTGGGATTCATATCGGGATGCTCAGAATTTGATCATCACGTTGCGCAGGTCGGTGTAGAACTCCAGTGAGTGCAAGCCGCCTTCGCGGCCGATGCCGGACTGCTTGGAACCGCCGAAGGAGGTGCGCAGATCGCGCAGGAACCAACTGTTGATCCAACACAAGCCGACTTCGATCCGGGTGGCGAGGCGGCTGGCGCGGCTGAGATCCTGTGTGTAGATCGAGGTCGCCAAACCATAGGGCGTATCGTTGGCCATGCGCACCGCTTCTTCCTCGGTGTCGAACGGCTGGATGTGGCAGCACGGCCCAAAGATTTCTTCCTGCACCACCGCCGCCGTTTCCGGTAAGCCGGTCCAGATGGTCGGCTGCACCCAAGCACCGTCCTTCAAGGCGTCCGGCATGTCGGGCACGCCGCCGCCGGTAACGACGGTCGCGCCTTCCTCCTTGGCTTTCTGGTAGTAATGAAGCACCTTGCGCAGATGTTCCTGACTGACCAGCGGCCCGATCTTGGTGGCGGGATCGTTGGGCAGACCGGGTTTCATCGCTTCGGCTTGCTGCTTCAGCGCGGCCACAAACTTGTCGAAAATCGGCCGTTCGACATAAACCCGTTCGGTGCCCAAGCATACCTGACCGCAGTTTTCGAACACCGAGCGGGTGACGGTCTGCACCGCGACCTCGAAATCGCAGTCGGCGAACACCACGGCGGCGTTCTTTCCGCCCAGTTCGAGCGAAACGGGCCGGATGCCATCGGCGGCGGCTTTCATGATCGCCGTGCCGGTGCGGGTCTCACCGGTGAAGGTGACGCCATTCACGCCGGGATGCGACGTCAGAAACGCGCCAGCGGAATCCGGGCCAAAGCCATGCACGACGTTGTAAACGCCGTTGGGCACGCCGACCTGATTCATGACCTCGCCCAGCAAGGTGGCGGTGCTGGGGGTTTCCTCGGACGGCTTGACCACTACCGTATTGCCGCAGGCCAGCGCCGGCCCCACTTTCCAGGTCATCAGCAGCAGCGGTAAGTTCCACGGGCAGACCACCGCGATCACGCCGCGCGGCACCCGCACGCCGTAACTGCGCGCGGTCCGGCCATCGGGCGTGCGCATCTCGAAGGATTCGGTTGAGGCGTTCTTGATGGTGTCGGCGAAAATCTTGAAATTGGCCGCGCCACGCGGAATGTCGACATGCGAAGCCAGGCTGTGCGGTTTGCCGGTGTCGGCGATTTCAGCTTCGAGAAAATCGTCGAAGCGACGGTTGATCTCGTTGGCGACCGCGTCCAACAGATTGACACGTTCGACCACCGACAACTGGCCCCATGGCCCTTTCAGCGCGGCCCGAGCGGCCGTGACGGCATCGTTGACTTCCGCTTGACCGGCCTCATAGACCTTGCCAATCAATGAATTATCGATCGGCGTGCGCTTCTCGAAGGTCTTGCCGCTCAGGTTGGTGATGAATTCGCCATTGATAAAATTCTTGATCTCTTTCATGTCTTTCTCTCAGTCTCAATAGGGTGGATCGGTTTCGCCCGGTTAAACGCTCAAGCCGATGGCTTCCACACCGGCGCGCGCGCAGCGCTCGTCCTCGTCCTCGGACCCGCCGGAAACGCCAATGCCGCCAATCACCTGTTCTTCGCTGCGCAACGCCAGGCCGCCGCCGAAGGCCACCAAACGCGGTCGCAACGGCAAACCGGTTCGTACCGCCGGCGAGTGGGATTGCAGCGCCTCGCTCCAGGCGCTAGTCGGGAAACCGAAACCGGCCGCCGTGTACGCTTTGTCGATGGCGATGTCGATCGAGTGCAGGAACGCGCCTGGCATGCGCAGAAACGCCATCAGATTGCCGCCCGTGTCGACCACGGCGACGTTGACGCGGATGCCGAGAGCTTCGGCTTGCCGCACCGCCGCCGTCACCGCCGCGTTGGCGGCTTCCCAGTGGATGGTGGCTTGCGCGATCGCGATCTGCATCGCTTGACTCCTCGTGTACTTCGCGGTCATCGCTTAGAAGGCGGTAATGAACTTGAAATAGAACTTGTTGCCCTGAAACCGATTCTTGACATCGGTTTCGTGATCCCAGGTGCCGATGAAACTCATGCCCTTGTAGTCGTATTTCACCGCCGGACCGAAGGCGAACACCTGACCGCGATTGCCGTCCGGGTCGACGGTCTGGCCGTTCTGCTTGTCATCCTCGGTCTGCTTGAGGTAGTAACCGCCCAGTCCCACCGCCCACGGCCCAAAATGCTGGCCGATCAGGTAATCCATGTGAAATTCGTCGCCAGATTGGTAGTTGGTGTCGTTGTTCTCGGTCTTGATGTTGTACATCAGCTTGGCCGAGACCTCGAAACCGCCTTGGTTCAGGTAGGTGAAGGCGAAGATCGGCTCGAAACTGTAGTAGTTGGCGCCGATGCTGTCGGTGGGATCGGTACTGCTGTACTTGCCGGTGGGCAAGTTGATGTCCAAACCAACGGTGATGTGCCAATCGGGCGGGAAGTGCCAACCGATGATGATCGGATCGATGGTGATATCGCCCAGACCAAACACGCTGCCATTACCGATCGCGGGAAACGGGGTGTCCATGTTCTGGTAGACGAACGGCACGATAGCGTGCATTCCCCAGTCGCCGCCGAACAGCTTGTGGTTGCTGACGAAGATGTAGCGCAGGGCGTCGAAGGTGGCGTTAACCTTCAAACCAGGCACCTTATCGCCGCTGTTGTCGCGGTAATCGCCCTGGTAGTAGCCGAGGTAATTGATGAAGTAGTTACCCGGTGGCGGCAAGGCGCCGGCCAGAAAATTCTCGGCGCCGTTCGGGTACTGATCGGGGCCTTCCTTGGCCATGGCGCTGGAGCCGACCAACAGTACCGGAAGAGCCAGCGACAGGATTTTTTTGGTTCTATTCATGTAATTCAGTCTCCTCCTTGGGATCTTCAAGCCCTCTCCCTTTGGGAGAGGGCGTACCCTCACGCCATGTCGCCGATGTCCGCGGTCCCCAGATCGCCGCGCAGCTTGGCCATATCCAGCGCCAGATCTTCGATCATGTCTTCCTGGCCGCCGACGGTGCCGCGCCGCCCCAGCTCCACCAACACGTCGCGAGCCGAGACGCCATACTTGGCCTGGGCGCGCTTGGCGAACAGCAGGAAGGAGCTGTAAACCCCGGCATAACCGAGCGTCAGGGCGTCGCGATCGATGCGGATCGGGTGATCCATCAGCGGCGTCACCAAGTCCTCGGCCACGTCCATCAGCTTGTAGAGATCGACGCCGGTTTCCACCTCCATGCGGTCGAGCACGGCGGCGAACACTTCCAGCGGGGTGTTGCCCGCGCCCGCGCCCAAGCCGGCGACGGAACCATCGACCCGCACCGCGCCGGCTTCGATCGCGGCGAGAGAATTAGCGATGCCCATCGCCAAGTTGTGATGGCCGTGAAAGCCCAACTCGGTTTCCGGCTTCAGCTTCTCCCGCAACAGGCCAAGGCGCACGGTCACATCCTCCGGCAGCATGTATCCGGCGGAGTCGGTGCAGTAGATGCAGTTGGCGCCGTAGGACTCCATCAACCGGGCCTGCTCCACGATCTTCTCCGGGCCGACCATGTGCGACATCATCAAGAAGCCGACGGTGTCCATGTCCATCTTGCGAGCCAGGCCGATGTGCTGTTCGGAAACGTCCGCCTCGGTGCAGTGGGTGGCGACCCGGATGGTGTGGACGCCGCACTCCTTGGCCATCTTCAGATCGTCCACCGTGCCGATCCCCGGCAGCAGCAGGGCCGAAATCTTGGCCTGCTTCATGGTCGGGATGACCGCTTGCAGATACTCCTCGTCGGTATGGGCCGGGAATCCATAGTTGATCGAGGAACCGCCCAGCCCGTCGCCGTGCGTCACTTCGATCAGCGGCACCCCGGCCTCGTCCAGCGCCTTGGCGATCGCCACCATCTGCTCCAAACTGAGTTGATGGCGCTTGGCGTGCATGCCGTCGCGCAGGCACATGTCATGGAGAACGACTTTCTTACCTTTCAAATTCATGGTTCGCCCTCCTTCAGGCAGCCTGTTTCTTCAGCACCAAGGTGCCTTTGAGAATCTCTTCGGCGAACATCTCGGCGGTGCGCGCGGCGGCGGCGGTCATGATGTCGAGATTGCCGGCGTACTTGGGTAGATAATCGCCCAGCCCTTCCACTTCCATATACATGGAAATCCGATTGCCATCGAAGACGGGGCCGTTCTTCAGCCGATAGCCGGGCACGTATTTCTGTACTTCCTTCACCATCGCCTGCACCGATTCGATAATCGCGTCGCGGTTCGGCTCCTCGGCGGTCAGGCAGTGCACGGTGTCGCGCATGATCAACGGCGGATCGGCCGGATTGAGAATGATGATCGCCTTGCCCTTCTTGGCGCCGCCCACCCGTTCCACCGCGCCGGCGGTGGTGCGGGTGAATTCGTCGATGTTCTTGCGAGTGCCGGGACCCGCCGAGCGCGAGGACACCGTGGCGACGATTTCGCCATAAGGCACGTCCTGCACCCGGCTCACCGCCGCCACCATCGGGATGGTGGCCTGGCCACCGCAGGTGACCATGTTGACGTTCATCTCCTGCTTGCCCACATGCTCCTTGAGATTCACCGGCGGCACGCAGTAGGGGCCGATCGCCGCTGGGGTGAGATCCACCATCAACACGCCTAGCGCCTGCAACTTGCGGGAGTTTTCGGCATGGACGTAAGCCGAGGTGGCGTCGAACGCAATCTGAACCTGATCGTCCAGCACATGCGGGAGCACGCCATCCACGCCTTCATGCGTGATCTTCAGCCCCATCTCGCGTGCGCGCGCCAGCCCTTCCGATTCCGGGTCGATGCCGACCATCCACACCGGCTCCAACACCGGGCTGCGCTTCAGTTTGTAAAGCAGATCGGTGCCGATGTTGCCGGGACCGATCAAGACGCACTTAATCTTTTTCATGCCGCATTCCTCGTTATCCTGCACTGACAGAGTGGGTGAGCCGCACTGGGAAGAAATGGCTGCCGCCGGAACCGGTCGGCATGTGCCTGGACCAGTCCCCAGCAGCGTCCCATCCCATGGTGCCCGCTCAGGTCACAACGCCCAGAAAGCGCTCGTTGAGGGCTTTTTCGTAGTAGAAAATCGCCTTGCCCAATTCCTGCTCGTTCCAAGTCCGGGTCGGGTTGTCGGGGTAGTAGGTGTAACCGCCGGCGAACACCTCGTTGCGGTTGCCGGAAGGATCGAAGAAGTAGATGGTCTGGCCCCGGGTGATCCCGTGGCGAGTCGGCCCGATGTCCAGCGAGATGTTGTAGCGGGCGATGATGTCCGCCGCGCGGCCGACGTCGTGCCAGGACTCCAGGAAGAAGGAGATGTGATGCAGCTTGCCCGGCTCGGGGTGCTTGACGAAGGCGATGTCGTGTGCCTTGTTGCCGCAGGACAACCAGATCGCCAGTAAGCCGTCCGGCATCATCACCTGTTCCGCCAGGCTGAAATCCAGCGCTTCCACGAAGAAATGCATCACCTGATCCACATGCGGACCATAAAGCAAGGCATGATCGAAACGGGTGGCGCCCATGCCATGCGGCAAGTCATGCCACACGTCGGGATTGACGATCGGTGGATGATGTTCGGCGCGCGCTATCTCGGCATACAGCTCGATGCGGTGCCCGGAGGGGATTTCAAAACCGATGCGGCGACCCACACCCGGCTGTTCGCCGGCGGGCACCTGCTCCACACTCAGGCCCCAGTCCTTCACTCGCATCTCGAATTCGGTTAGCGCCGCATCGTCCATGACCCGAAACGCCATGAGATCCACGCCGGGGCTATCGGCTTCGCGCAGGATGATGCTGTGATGATCGAATTCATCCCAGCCCTTGAGATAGACGCGACCATCGGCCTCGCGACTGACCTGATGCAGGCCGATGCGGTCGAGGTAGTGAACCAGCGCTTCGCCCATGTCCAGAACCCGGATTTGAATGAACCCCGGTCGCAATACGCCTTTTATTGCCATGTTTTAAGTATCCTCTGGTGATTAGGGGGCTAAATTGGATTGGAATGGATTTGAAATAAGTGGCGTTGTCGGGCCACAGACAGCGCGGTGCATCTTGCCAAGCACCCGCAAACGGATCGCGCTGAGCGGACGGACACGGCAAGCCAGCACTACGCCTTGCGCCTCTTCCTCGGCGCTGACTTGAGCACGGCTCATCTTCTGAATCCGCACTTCGCCTTCCAAGATGGCGATCTTGCAGATCCCGCAGCCGCCACATCGGCAACCGATCGGGATACCCTTGCGTCCCAGTTGCTCCATGCCCGCCAACAGGCTCTGGTGACCGGCGCAGGAGTAGCGCTCGCCGGTATCGGCGATGGTGATGTCGTAGCGCGCGGCTGCATTTTCGGTATCGACGGCGCCGGCAAGACCAGCGGCGTCGGTTGAGAACCCCGTGGGAGGTCGAGTGCGTGGAGTCATGATGGGCGACTCCGCTAGATCGACCGGAACAGCGGGCTCTTGCGCGCTGTCTGGGCGGCGTCAGCGGCGGAAATGAACTTCTCCATGTAGATGTCCCGCTCGAACAAGCGCCCTTGCATCAGCGTGGTGATGCAAGCGTCGATCATCACCGGCGGGCCGCATAGATAAGCCTTATGGCCCCGGAAGTCGTTGTCGAAATGCGCCTTGGCGACCTCGTGCACAAAACCGGTCGCGCCTTCCCAAGCATCTCCCGCTTCCGGCTCGGACAGCGCCGGAACGTAGCTGAAGTTGGGATAACGAGCCGCCAGATCCTGGAACAGCTCGTGGTAATACAGCTCCGCGCGGTGGCGCGCGCCATAGACCAGGACGATCGGACGAGTGTCGCCCTGTTCCAACCGGTCGAGAATCATCGACTTGGGGCTTGACAGACCGGTGCCGCCCGCTAGAAACAGCAAGGATTCCGGGGCCGAATGGCGCACGAAGAAGCGTCCATAGGGGCCGGCCAACTCCAACCGATCGCCGACCTGGAGGCGGTCGTGGATATAGCCCGTGGCTTCGCCACCGGGCACCCGCCGGATATTCAACTCGATCAAACGTGGTTGCGACGGTGAATTGGCCAGCGAAAAGGCGCGTGGCTGGGCGATGTCGGGCAAATGCAGGTTGATGTAGTGCCCGGCCTGGAAGCACAGGCCATCGCCGTCCAGTTCGATGAACACGCCCTTGGCGGTTGGCGTCAGGTCCACCAGCTTGACCACGGTGCCGGTGAAATCCTGCACCGGATGAATCTCGGCGTCGGGATCGTCGTCGATGTCGGCTTCGATGGTGACGTCCGACAGCGGCGTGGCGCAGCAAGCCAGACATTTGTTTTCGTCGCGCTCGAAATCCATCAGCGCGAACGGCGATGCTTCGCCCAAATCGACTTCGCCATCCGTGATCTGCACCTTACAGGTGGCGCACAGCCCATGACAGCAGGCATGCGGCAGCCAGATGCCGGCGCGCAGCGCGGCGTCCAGCAGGTTCTGACCCTCCTCGACCTCGATGGTCTGGCCCAGTGGCTCAATGGTGAGTTGGTAACTCATGCGTATCCCCCGACTCAGCTCCCGGAACCGGCGATGCCGTTCAAGCCGGGCGTGCGGAACCGGATGACCGATTTGTGGCCGATGCCGTTATCGCGCAGACCGGCGACCGGATTGGGGGTGAACGGTTGGCCATCCAGCAGCCATTCCACCCGGCTCCAGTCGATGCGAGTGAACTCCGGGTGCTGGCCATAGGCGTCGGTCAGCACTTGTTCCACCAGCGCGGCGAACGGCAGTGCGGGCGGCAAGGGAAGGGCGATTGGCGAACAAAACATCAAGTGTTGATCCCAACCGATGAAAACCAATTGATTACCGTGGAATTGCTCCACGGTGTCCTTGGGAACGACGGGGTAGTCGTACAGGGCTTTTACAGACATGACAGCTCCCTACGGCTCGAAAGGCCGCATTAACTAATCAAGTTCGGGGATTCGCCCCCCTGAGCGGGGGGCTACGACGAATGATCTAGATCAGGTCGTTTCCAACTGGCTGCTCGCCTCTTTCCAGCGCAGCCAGTTCTGGCGATCCTCGGAGTAGAGGTAGTCGCGGTTGTCCTGTCCGTCCCTCAGGTGATACCAGTTCAGCACTTCGGGTACGGTGGCTCCACCGCAATGGCCCTGATAGATCTGATTGACCGGCAGCCAGGCCTGGACATACTTCTCGGGTTCGTGCTCGAAGATGTCCTTGCAACCGTCCGAACAGAAGTGATACTTCTCGCCCTGGTACTCGGTACTGCGATAGACGACCTGGGTCGGATCGTCCATGTCTGTGTACAGCATCGGAATCTGGCAGGTTTGGCACAGCATCGGCAACGAGGGGTTGTAGAAGCGATGGCCCGCTTTTTCTTGGGCGATCCAATGCTCGTAGCGTGGCCGGTACCAGCGGTCGAAGCTGTCGGGATACTTGGCCGCCAGCCAGGCCATTTCCTCCGCGTCGGGCATCCAAGTATGGAAAGCGGCGGCATGGCCGTAGTTGTAAAAGGTGGCCCAAGTCTGATGCGACAGGTGATCTTTCTCCTGCACCGAGACTTCCCAATATTTGGGCATACGGATGCCGTAGCGGGCCAAATCTTCGAACAAGGCACCACCATTTTGCTCGAAGTACATCTCCCATGCTTCCTTCCAGGACATCACCCGTTTGGGCAGCATGTAGTCCATCATCATCGCCACCAGCGACAACAACCGGTAGCCACGCCAGAACCATTTATCGATCCAGCGCTGCACGATGGGCACGTTGTCGGGATGTTGTTGCAGCATGAACTTGATGACTTCCAGTCCCAAGGTCATGTGCCGGGCTTCGTCGGACTGGGCCGAGAAGCCGAAGGTCACCGTGGCCATGTCGCCGTTGAAAGCCGCGCCCGACATGAACGGCATGAACAACAGATTGGTCAGCACATACTCGAAGGAAAACGAGATCGCGGTGATGAACTCGAACGGCCCAGCAGTCTGGGCGTCTTCGAAGAACGACTTAGGCACCGACAAATACCAGACCCGGTCGTGCATGTGCCGGAAATCCTGGAAGCCGTTGAAATATTTGTTGTAGTGGCTGATGGTATGAACTTGGGTCTGCACATGGCGCAGTTCGTCGACGGCCTGCATCTGGCAGGCCACCTGCGCGCCGACGCCGGGAAAAGCGCGCCCCACCATCGAAAACCCGCGATGCGCCGAATACTCCGCCGGACTGATCCCGGTCAGAAACAACTTGAGGGCGTTGACGTAGCGGGCGTCGGTGATGTTCAACTGGCCATTGTTCTGGGCGAAGCTGTCGATGACCGCGTATAACTTGCGTTCCTTCTCGGCCTGGTATTTCCAGTAGGCGTCCATGGTCAGGCGGAAGGGGTCTTCCCACTGCTCCCAGTTTTCAATCTTGATGCCTTCGAATTCGATCTGCGGATAAATTTTCGACTTGGGCTGATAGCTTGGTTCCCAACCCAGGTCGCGGGTCATCCGATTATACTTATCCCGCATATTCATTGGCTTAGCCATTATTTATCCTCCTCGAAAAAATTTCAGGACAGCCGTTCCACGGCGAATTCTTCTTCGCTTTCCACCACGTTGCCGGAAATGGAAATCAGGTTGATCTGGATTTCCTGGGGATCCCAGTCCCGCCCCAACTTTTCCTCGACACTGGCGCGCTTGACCGTCAAGCGACCCGGAGCGTCGATCTTGACCATCGCGGGATAGTGGTTGATGGTGGCGTGGGGATTATCTTCGGCAATCGCTTCAATGATCGGCCGTGCGTCCTCGTTGTTCTGCAAGGCCAGGTAAACCATGTTGTTCGCCATCTTGACTCCTCGGCTTTGGCGGTTTCGCGGTCAGAGATCCAGACCACATTTCTTCTTAGCGCGGGTACGTAAGTCATCCTGGAGTTCCCGCATCACCGCTTCGGCTTCGGCGGCAAAGACGTGCTCGGTCAAGGGGGCCAGCGCGCCCGCGACCCGAGCGGTCCAGCGTCGTACCCATTGTTCCAATACGGTCTTGTTGGCGGCGGATTCGGCGGCGGCGGTCTTGAGCATCATGTCGGTGAAGCGATTGGTTTCAGCGAACCAATCCACCATGAATTCGGTGAGCATCGCCAGGGCCGAACCGCCATTTTCGGAAATGCGGGTGTCGAAGCGTTCGTAGACCAGTGGGTACAACAGCCCATCAAGCACGAAATTCTGGGCGACCAATAATTCGAACCAGTCTTGGAGGGTGAGCAACTCCTCGGCCAGCTCGCGCAGTGGTTGCCACATTGGATCGTTCAGCCAGGCTTGCTTGCCGACATCCAGCACGGCACCGGTGTTGCCATCGAGAACGAGACCGATTCGGGTCAGATACTGGGCGATACCCAGTCGATCCATGGAGGCCAACATGGTGGCCTGGGTAACCGCCGCGCCGTAACCGTAAGCGGTGATGAAGCAGTTGTTCAGATTGGCGCTGTATTCCAGGTGGCGCAGCGGCACCAACGCTTCCTGCACCTTCTGTTTCCATTCCGGCGTCATCAGGTCGAGCAGGTTGCGTTTCTCGACGAACGCGAAATTGCGTTCCACCGAATCCTGTTGTTTAGCGCGGGCGATGGTCCAGGAACCGTAATAGAACTGACGCGGATCCTTAAAGATGTACCAATCGGCCATCTGAATCGCGGTGCGTCGCTCGTCATACAGATCGCGTTCCGGATCCCACAGCGGACGGTAATGGAAGCTGGTGGTCGGTTGGAGGTCGAAGGTGGCCTCCTGATAACGCGAAGCTGGTTTATCGCTACCTAGCCGGCGCGCAACATGGGCAAACGTGTGGCGCAGCGGTTGGAGATTAGTGGTGCGAATATCAATTTGCATAAGACCTTATCCTCATCGGGTCGCTTTGGTGGCAGTGGGATGACTGGGGTCGCCTTCGCGCCAGACACGGCGATCGGCGTCGATCTGGGCAGCCTGTTCATCATCCAGAAGCTTTACCGTGTTGTTTTCGCAAAATTCCTGGAATGCGGGTTCTGGCAGGATCAATTCCACGTACAAGGCGGGATCGCCAATGGCGAAATCGAACTCGACAAATCCGTCGCCGCGGATCCGTCGTACTCGGACAAAGCGCTGTTGGGTATCGAATTTGGTGGTCATCTCATTAGATTCTTTATAAGTCAGCGCGATGCGCTGGGATGACGATTCGCGCGGTCGTAATCACCGCACCGCGTTTTTGTGTCACGCAAATGTATTGAAGCATCAGTTATGCCAATCTATTATTATTTATTTATATCAAATAGATAACAAACATCAATTCAAAAAAGTGACAGGAAGTAATTGATGACTTGGTCAAAAAATTTGGTAATTATTTGACGATTTGATGAAATCATTAACTAATTGATTATATTGAATAATAATCCAGCAATGCAGCATGGAATGGTAAGGATGAATGTCTACCCTTATGAAGGTCTATCCTTGATAGGGTGGGATGCTCACCCAAACCGCCAAAGAGACACTAAACCTACAAAGCGATGGCGAAACCATGATTGACCAACCCGCGATTTCCACCGCCCCGCCGCAGCCTTTCAAACTCGTCTTTCGTGATGGTCATATTTCTCTGGATGACCAGCGCATGCTGCTGATTCATGCAGGGGCCTTCAGTGCCCTACGCAAGGAAATGATGGATAGCTTGGGCGCCGATCGGACGCGTGGCTTGCTAACCCGCATGGGTTATGCCGCCGGCTTGCAAGACTTCTACATGGCGCACGAAAAGATGCCTGACGCCGAACCGCTGGAGTTGATGGAAGTCGGTCCTCGGCTGCATATGCTGGAGGGCATCGTCAATGCGCGGCCTGTTCACATTGAGATCGATATGGAGGAAGGACGATTTTTTGGTGAATTCGAATGGAGTGGCTCTTTTGAGGCCGAGGTCTACGCGCAGCAATTTGGTGTCAGCGACGAGCCGGTTTGCTGGCATCAAGTAGGCTATGCCTGCGGTTACACCAGCGCCTTGATGGGTAAGTTCATCCTGTTCCGGGAAATGGAATGCGCCGCAGCAGGGAGTACAGGTTGCCGGATCATCGGCAAGGTGCTGGATGACTGGGGCGACAACGAGGATGTCAAGGCCGACCTGCGCTATTTCAAGCCGGATGCGATCGCCGAGCAGATTCTGCAGTTGCAAACTCAAGTCGAAGAGTTGCGTCATGCCTTCGATGAACGCACTACCCTGGGCGACATGGTCGGTGATTCGGAAGCCTTCCGCCAGTCCTGCGATCTGATTCGACGCGGCGCGAAGAGCACCGTCACGGTGTTATTGCTCGGTGAAACCGGCGTGGGCAAGGAGATGTTCGCCCGTGGCCTGCATAGCGTCAGCAACCGCGCCGACAAACCGTTCCTGGCCATCAATTGCGCCGCCCTGCCGGAGCAGTTACTGGAATCCGAGTTGTTTGGGGTCGAGAAAGGCGCGTTCACGGGCGCGCATGTCTCGCGACCTGGCCGGTTCGAGCGGGCGGACGGTGGCACACTATTTCTGGATGAAGTCGGCGAACTATCGTTCAGCGCTCAGGCCAAGTTGTTGCGTGTCTTGCAAGAGGGTGAGTTCGAACGGGTGGGCGATACCCGGGTCCGGACCGTGGATGTACGGCTGGTCGCGGCAACCAACGTGGATTTATAGGAAGCGGTGCGTACCGGCCACTTCCGTGCCGATCTGTACTATCGGCTCAATATTTACCCGGTACGAGTGCCGCCGCTGCGCGAACGCGTCGAGGATATTCCCTATTTGATCAAGCGCTTCATTGTCAAGCATTCGGTCCGGCACGATAAGGAAGTGCGCGGCGTGACTCCGGAGGCCATGCAAGCCCTGCAAGAATACAACTGGCCAGGCAATATCCGTGAATTGGAAAACATGATCGAGCGCGGCGTCATCCTCGCGCAGCATCATGGCATGATCGAACTGGCCGATTTATTCCCCTCGATTACGATTGCCCCGCCTTCTGAATCGATGGCTCCGATTTGCGTCGACTCGTCGCTGAGCTTGGAAAAGATGGTCAACTTGCTGATCGACCGCAACACCTCGTTGGAGGAGCTGGAAAATCGTCTGCTGGATGCCGCGGTCGCCCGCAGTCGTGGCAATCTCAGAAGCTGTACAAAAACTAACACATTGATATTATTATAGTATTTTTGATAAAATAAGCCAAAATCCGGCGATTATTTTAATTTCAGAGATTCTATTCGAGGTGCTGCATGGCTTGGCCAAAAGAAATTCCTGGTAAGAGGTATCCCAGTGATTTGACAGATGAAGAATGGGAAATCTTGGAGCCGATTTTAAAAAAAGCCGATCCTTATACGACAGGTCGGCCCCGTAAAGTCGATCTCCGCGAAGTGATAAATGCCATTTTTTTACCTGAACAAGACGGGTTGTCAATGGCGGTATTTGCCTAAAGATTTTTCCCCACTATACCTTAACTTAGT
>NZ_SPMZ01000100.1 GCF_012939995.1 Candidatus Competibacter phosphatis
GAAATTCCGCCGTTGCGTCATGAGGTCGTGCACTACGACCGNTCAAGCGGGATTTCCCCGAATTGACCATCGTGCTGAACGGTGGCTTGACCACACTGGAGCAGGTCACGGAACAATTGCGACAGGTGGACGGGGTGATGATCGGCCGCGCGGCTTACGAGAACCCTTACCTGCTGGCCGAGGTGGATCGACGGTTCTTCGGTTCGAGCGCGCCACCGCCGAACCGCCATCAGGTGGTTCGGGCGTTGCTGCCCTATCTGGAGGAGCGACTACGGGCGGGAACGCCGCTGCAATGCATGACCCGACCTATCCTCGGACTGTTTCAGGGCATACCGGGGGCACGGGCCTGGCGGCGCGTCCTGAGCGAACGGGCCTGGCGGCACGGAGCGGGGGTGGAAGTGGTGGAGGCGGCGCTGGAACGGGTGGCGGAAACCGACCGAGCGCCCCAAATCGCGGGCGCGACCCCTGGCCACGATGCAGGATCGACGACAAGGGCGTAAAGTGGCATCCGCCCGCATTAATCGCGGTTTCCCCACGCTCTGTCCGCCGTGACAAAATTTTCGGGCGCGAACCGCCACGACTTTGTAAAGGACCGCCACCGATGTACGAATTTCTGCAATATCAAATTCGCGACGTGATGACCGTCGATCCCATCGCCATCAGTCCAAAAGCCAAATTGCGCGAGGCCGAGGAATTGTTCGAAACCCACGACTTCAACGGCGTGCCGGTGGTGGACAACCAACGCTGCCTGCTCGGCATGCTGACCAAGTTCGACTTGCTGAATGCGTTTCGTTTCGACGCTCACA
>NZ_SPMZ01000101.1 GCF_012939995.1 Candidatus Competibacter phosphatis
TGGCAAGAATCACCATGTCGCTGGCAGTTTCGGCGAACAAGTCCGCCTATTCGAACTGCTGCGTTCGGATGGTACACGGCTGCTTTGCGGGCCGGAGCAAAATATCGAATGGTTCCGGGCCACGGTCGGCGGGCTGGGTCTGACCGGGCTGATCGCTTGGGTCGAAATCCAGTTGCAGCGTATCGCCAATCCCTGGATCGTGGTCGAGCATCGACGCTTTGCCAACCTGCATGAATTCTTCGCGCTCAACGACGATTACGAGGCGCGTTACCCATACATCGTGTCCTGGATCGATTGCGCCGCCGCCGGGCGGACGCTGGGTCGGGGCCTCTACTTGGCGGGTATGCATGCGCCATCGGGCGTTGTGGCTCCGGCACCACCATTGCGTCGGTCGCTGACCGTGCCATTCACGCCGCCGGTTTCCTGGGTGAACAAGCTGAGCGTGCATGGCTTCAACGGGCTTTACTACCATCTGCCGCGTCCGGCGCGCGGTCTGACACCCTATCAGCCCTTCTTTTACCCGCTGGACAACCTGCTGGAATGGAACCGCTTGTATGGCGCGCGCGGTTTCTTCCAATACCAATGCGTCATTCCGCCGGAATCGGCCCGCGACGCCCTGCGGGAAATCCTTGCCCGCATCGCCGCCAGCGGCCAAGGCTCGATGTTGGC
>NZ_SPMZ01000102.1 GCF_012939995.1 Candidatus Competibacter phosphatis
CTGAATGCGGTGACCGCCTGCTCGACCTGTTGCCCGGCGGCCCGCCCCATCTCCAGCACCTGTTCGATCAGGCTATCGATTTCCGAATCAAAACGCTTGACGGTATGTCGAGTATTGGTGAAGGCCATGCCAGATCGCCTCTTTGGTTGAATCACTCATCGGCGGGTCGAGCCGCCGCCCGCGCCGCCCGTCCGATACGCGTCATGGTGGTTTCGATCCAGGTTTCGGTCATCCAGTTGAGCTCCTGCGGCGAACGGCCCTCACTGGCGATCAGGGGACCGAAAACCACCTGTACGGTGCCCGGACGTTTGAGAAAACCCCGCCTCGGCCAGAACTCCCCGGCATTGTGGGCCACCGGCAGAATCGGGCAACGGCTGCGCGCGGCCAACACCGCGCCACCCATGCCGTAGCGTTTGCGGACGCCGGGGGCAGTGCGCGTACCTCCGGAAAGATCAGGATCCATTGACCCCGTCGCAAGTGTTCGATGCCCTGCCGGATCACCTGCTTGACCGCTGAAGAGCCGGCCCGACGGTCGATGGCGATCGGTCGCAACAACTTCAGCGCCCAGCCAAAAAACGGCAGCCACAAC
>NZ_SPMZ01000103.1 GCF_012939995.1 Candidatus Competibacter phosphatis
AGTGCCACCACCNCCTACAGCTTCGGACCCAACACCCTGGCCTTTAAACTCAAGGGGGGCAGCAGTTTCGGCGAGCAGATGCCCTATTACGACCAATTCCCCTTGGGCGGCTTCCTCAATCTCTCCGGTTACGCCAACGAGCAGTTCCGCGGCAATGATATGGCTTTTGCCGGCCTGGCCTATTATCGCCAGATCGCCGCGCTGCCCCCGCCCATTGGCCGTGGCCTCTACCTGGGTGCCTCCCTGGAGGCTGGTTGGCTGTCGGAGGGCGTGATCCGCAACCCCGACACGGGTCAGAACGTGACCTTGAGTCCCGAGCAGAACGGTTACGGCGGAAGCGTCTTCTTCGGCTCGGACACCTGGATCGGCCCGGCCTTCCTGGGATTCGGGGTGTCGGGGTCGGGTGAGAGCGCCATCTATGTGCTGATCGGTCAGCCCTGAAACAGATTGGTGATCCATTGATAAGCACGTTTGAACTCCCCATTCGCATCTGAAGCGCTATCCATGCCTGAGTCGCCACCGGAGAAAACCATGCCTTTGATACTGACCGAAATCAGGGACACGATTGGCACCATCGTGATGAACCACCCACAAAAGCGCAATGCGCTCAGCGAGGCGCTGATCGAC
>NZ_SPMZ01000011.1 GCF_012939995.1 Candidatus Competibacter phosphatis
GTTTATCCACAGCTTTTGTGGACAAGTCCGCGCGATCATCACCGACCCCCACGTTCACGCGACCGCCCGGCGGGCCACAACCCTCCTCCCATCCACTGGGGCGCTCCAAGGCATCGCCGGGATGCGGGCCGCGCCATTATCACTGTCATCACGAATCGTTGGAGGCGATCTGAAAAGTCAGGTCGCCTTGGCCAGCCGCCTGACCATGATCTGAATCATGGCCATTCGGACCCACGTTTCCGAGGTTTCGCGCAACCGTTCAAAATGAGGTGCCCCGCCTCACGCGGAATCCCCAAGTTCGTCGGAACGCTGAATCAATTAACGGCATGGCGACTTTTCATACCGCCGCTCAGAACTGCTCCGCCGACAGCGCCAGGATACTGGAGCCACCGCTGCGCACTATCTTGAGCAAAGCATCCGCCTGGGGCATGATCTGCTCGGCGTAGAAGCGCGCGGTGGCCAGTTTGGCGCCATGGAATCCAGGATCTTCGCCGGCGTCGAGTTTCGACTTGGCCACCAGCGCGGCTCGCGCCATCTGCCAGCCGCCGCAGACATAGCCGGTCAGCATCAGATAATTGCCCGAAGCGACGGCGGCGGCATTGGGGTCATGGCTGAAGGTTTGCAACACCCATTGAGTCGCCTGCTCCAGAGCCTGGACGCCCGCCGTCAGGGACGCACCGATCACGGTCAGTTCGGCGCTATCGGCCTGAGCGAGTTCGGCTTCGATACCGCGCATCTCCTGAATCAAGTCCGCCATCGCTGCACCCTGGTCCATGGCGAGTTTCCGACCGACCAGATCGGCGGCCTGGATGCCGGTGGTCCCCTCGTAGATGGGGGTGACGCGCGCGTCGCGCAGGTATTGGCAGGCACCGGTCTCCTCGACGTAACCCATGCCGCCGTGGACTTGGATTCCGGTGGAAGCAATCTCCACGCTCAGTTCGGTGCACCAGCCCTTGACCACCGGGATCAACAAATCCACCCGCGCCTGGCGGCGCTGACGCTCGGCGGCATCCGGGTGTTTGTGGGCGAGATCCATATCGGTGGCCATCACATAGGCGAAAGCGCGCATGGCCTCGACCTGGGACTTCATGGTCATCAGCATGCGCCGCACGTCCGGGTGTTGAATGATGGCGACGCGATCGCCGGATTTCTGGTCCAAGGGACGGCCCTGGACCCGCTCCTTGGCGTAGTCGCGCGCCTGCTGGTAGGCACGATCGGCGACTCCCAGACCCTGGATGCCGACCTTCTGGCGGGCCTCGTTCATCATGGTGAACATATGAGCGAGTCCCTTGTTCTCCTTGCCGACCAGGTACCCAATGGCGCCGTCCTGGTCGCCGAAGCTCATCACGCAGGTGGGGCTGGCGTGGATGCCCAGCTTGTGCTCGATGGACACACACTGAACATCGTTGCGTTGACCGAGCGAACTATCGGCATTGACCAGAAACTTGGGGACCAGGAACAACGAGATGCCTTTGACGCCCTCGGGTGCATCCGGGGTGCGCGCCAGCACCAGATGCACCACGTTATCGGTCAGGTCGTGGTCGCCCCAGGTAATGAATATTTTCTGGCCATACAGCCGGTAATGATCGGCCTCGGGTACCGCCTTGGCGCGTACCGCCGACAGGTCGGAGCCGGCCTGCGGCTCGGTCAGATTCATGGTNCCGGTCTTGTCCGAGCAGAGGATATCGACGCCCGCCATTTCCTCGATGGCTTCCATGCGCGAGACGATGGCCTTGAGTTTGGAGAGTTTCAAGGCGCCCAGCGCCATGGTGACCGACAGTACCGCCGGCATCGCCACCGGAATCGACGCCACCAGCAGGATCAGCGCCAGCTTGAGCAGGTGGATGAACGAGGTGCCCCAGTACAACTCCACCGCCGACAACACCACGATCAGCGTCAGCGCGAAGAAAATCAGGAAGTTGCCGATTTGTAGGACCGATTCCTGCAAATGCGACTTGGCGCCGGCCGTTTCCACCAGCTTGGCGGTGCGGCCGAAAAAGGTGTTGGCGCCGGTGCCGGTCACCACGGCGACCATCTCGCCCTGTTTGGCAATCGAGCCGGAAAAAGCCACCTCGCCCGTCTTTTTATCGACCGGCAGCGATTCGCCGGTCAGCGCGGCCTGATCCACGCTCAGATAGTCGCCTTCGATCAGTTTCACGTCCGCCGGGATGATGTCCCCCAAACGGATACGGACGATGTCGCCCGGCGCCAGGTCGCGGGCTGCGATTTCCCGCCATTCGCCGTCGCGCAACGCGCGGGCCTTGAGCGCCAGTTGTCCCTTGAGCGCGGCCAGGGCGTTGGCGGCGCTGGCTTCCTCACGAAAACCGATCACGGCGTTGAACAGCAGCAGCGTGGTGATGACCAGAAAATCGTTCCAGTCGCGGGTGAGCAGCGAGAGCAGCGCCGCCGCTTCGATCATCCAGGGGATCGGCCCCCAGAAATAGGGCAGAATCCGCTGCAACAGCGTGACGCGCTTCTCGTCCAGGGCGTTCGGGCCGACACCGCGCACCCGATTGGCCGCCTCGGCGGTGCTCAGGCCCTGGGCGCGATCCGCCTGTAAGTAAGCGAGCACGGCGTCCACCGTCTCCGCGGCGAAGTCCATCTCGCGCGCCGACGGCGCGGCGACCGGCGCCGGCGCGGCGGGTTTGAGCCGGTACTTCCACCAGACGATGCCGGCGAGCAGCAACAGCAGAATCGGGATGGCGGCCCAGTCCAGATCCCAGACGATCCGCTGCTCCAGTGTCGGCTTGGCCGTCGACTTGGCCACGGGCTTGACCGCTGGCGCGGCGACTTCCGGCACGGGCGTTGGCGTTCCCTCGGGTGCGGTGACTTCCGGCACGGGCGGTGCCGCTTGCGCGGGAGCAAGCTTGGCAACATCGCTCGCGGGCGGGCACACGAACTTGCCGTTGGACAGGCGATGGTCTTCCCATTCCCGTAACTGCCGTTCGAATTCTTGCAAGGCATCCGCGCGGCTCAAGGCGCTAACCGTCGCCAGCGCGGGAATTTGCAACTTTTCGCCCACTTTCAAGGGTGAGTTGGCATTGCAAGCATACTCAAACGCTTGCGGGTTGGCCTTGAGCAGCGCCAGCATGACCTGGTCGCGACTGACGTCCTGATCATGGTAAACGTGCTTGGCGATGTCCCAAAGATCCTCGCCGCGCCGCACCGGGCCGTAGGCGTCCAACGCTTGGGCGGACGACACCATCCCCAGCAGGAAAATGGCGAACAATGTAAAACGCTTGTTCATCAAGCCCCCTTGCTTATGGTGGATTGCTTGATCTGATTCTAGAACGATTCGACCCGAGTATTCTTGTGCCATTTGTCATGATCGTCTCCATGCCCCCGCTCCGGCACGCGCGCCGCCCATTTCGCTTTCCACTATTCCGGTTGCGCGACAACCCGGTAAAGTGCTGCTGAAAACGGCTTGAAGAGGCATAATTTCCCACCTTTACACGTTCACTCTCAATCCCGGAGGCGGACCCATGAAACCCAGAAACCCTTCATCCAACGATGGCAAGCTGGACCAGATCGTGGCCGCCGCCCGGCGCGGCCGGGAACAGCGCGAACGCGATTACCGCGAGCAGGCATTGAAACTTTATCCATGGATCTGCGGGCGCTGCGCGCGCGAGTTCAACCGCCAGAACCTGCACGAATTGACGGTGCACCACCGTGACCACGACCACGACCACAACCCGCCGGACGGCAGCAACTGGGAACTGTTGTGCCTCTATTGCCACGACAACGAACACCAGCGCCGCGAAGAAGCGCTGGCTCGGGGCGGGAGCGACGGCGCCGGTCGCCCGGCGGGCGGCGGCGCGACCCACACCCGTTCGCGAATCTGAAGGCCATGCTGAGCGGCGGCCAGAACGCAAAGACGGAATAGCCGGTCCCGCCATTGATCTATTTTCCAGTGCCCAACTCGGTTAATCGCGGTTAAGATAACGTCCCTGTGTTTCCGGCCTTTTCAGGGGACTGCCCATGACGTTCGTCGTTACCGAAAACTGCATCAAGTGCAAGTACACCGACTGCGTGGAAGTCTGTCCGGTGGACTGCTTCCATGAGGGACCAAATTTTCTGGTCATCGATCCCGACGAGTGCATCGATTGCACCCTGTGCGAACCCGAATGCCCGGCGCAGGCGATCTTCGCCGAGGACGACCTGCCGGCCGGCCAGGAACATTTTCTGGCGCTCAACGCCGAACTGACCAAACAATGGCCGGTGATCACCGAAAAGAAGGACGCGCCACCCGATGCGGCGGACTGGGACGGTAAGCCCGACAAGCTGCAATATCTCGAACGCTAAGCTGGATGCATATCCTGGCTTTCCGTCGCACGACGGGTACGCGCCCGTTCTTCCGGTTCATGCCTTGAATCCCTTCGCCGCCGCCGTTCGGCCGATTGCGCGCCGAAGCCCGACATGGTTCTTACGGAAATCCAACGATGAGTGAATCGCCCTACATTTTCGAAGTCACCCAACATAACTTTGCCGCAGTCGTGGTGGAGAATTCCCAGCGGGCACCGGTATTGGTGGACTTTTGGGCCGACTGGTGCCAACCCTGCAAGACGCTCACGCCGATTCTGACCAAGCTGGCTCAGGAATACCGAGGCGGTTTCATTCTGGCCAAGATCAACGCCGACGCCGAACAGGCACTGGCCGGGCATTTCCAGGTCCGCAGCCTGCCGACGGTGATGGTGGTTTGGCAGGGACAGATCGTGGATCAGCTGGTGGGCGTGCAGCCGGAATCGGCCTATCGGGAAGCCATCGACCGCTACCGGACCCATCCGGGCGAACTGATCATGGAACAAGTGGACCTGCTTTGGCAGCGCGGCCGTCAGAAACAAGCGATCGAACTACTGCATGAGGCGCTCAGGCAAGAGCCGGACAGCGTCGAACTGAAGGTGGCGCTGGCGGACAAGCTGCTGCAACTGGATCGCGGCGAGGACGCGCGCGCGTTGCTGGAAAGCCTGCCGGCCGAGGAGCGCGATCGCCAACCGGCCAGCGGCCTGCTGGCGCGGCTGCGCTTTGCCGACCTGGCCCAGGGCGCGCCGGATCTGGCCGCGCTGGAAACGAAGGTGCGCGCCGATCCCGCCGACAGCGCCGCCCGCCGACAACTGGCGGCCCGCTACGTGCTGGCCGGCGCTTACGAATCGGCACTGGAGCAGTTCATGGACCTCATGCGCCGCGACCCTCAGTTCGAGGACGAAGCCGGTCGCCAGGGACTGATCGCGATCTTCGAGATGCTCGGCAACGAACATCCGCTGGTCATCACCTACCGGCGGCGGATGTTTTCGTTGCTGCATTGAGATCGGCCCGAACCCTGGCCGTGACGACCCACCGGCCATGAGCGCCGACCGACGCTCATTCGAGCGATTGCGCGATCATGCCCGGCAAGCCCGCGAAACCGGTGATTATACCCAGGCCGCGCGACTGGAGCGTCAGGCGGCGGAGCTGGCCGGCGCGCTGGGACTACCCGGTGAACGGACGCGGGCGCTGCTGTGGGAAGGCTACAGCCTGCGGCAGGCCGGCGAGAACGATCTGGCGCTGGCCGCGCTGTTGCAAGTCGTCGGCGAGCGAGTCGCGACCGCCGATCCGGCTGATGCGTTCGGTGCGCTGACCACCATCGTCCACATCGGTCTGGAACGCAAGCCGTTACGGTTCTGCCGCGCGCTGCTGGATCAGGCGCGGCACTATCTGAGCGAGATCCGCCGACCATGGACCGCGCCACTGGATTATCTGGAAGGCGAACTGGCCTCGCGCCGGGGCGAATTCACCGCCGCCTGGGACTGGCATTCCCGCGCCTGGGCCGGCTGGCGCGATGAGTATCCCCGCCTGACCCCCGCCACCCATCTGTGGGCGTTGTGCCGCACCGCGTTCCGTCGTCGCCACCTGGCGGAATTGGAACGACCGAGCAACGCGCTCGTCGAACTCCGCCCAAACGCCATGCTGGAACGACAACTGGTCGAACGGGCGCGATTGCTATCGTGGCGGGCGCGGCGCGCCACCAGCGATTCCCTGCCCGCTCCCGACCCGACCATGCCGGTCGAAACAGCCTTGGCGCTGTTGGCGAGCGCGGCGGGCGGAGGTCGTGACTTTGGCATGCGGCGGGAGGCGCTGCGGGCGCTAGCGTTGATGGGTTGCTGGGATGTAGTGGATGAATCGCTGGCCCGGCACGCGCTCGAATCCGACTGCTTGGAAAGCGCGCTGCTGCTGGGCGATCTCGCGTTGAACCAGGCGCGAGCGACGCTGGGATTGCCGATGCTGGATGACGATTATGGCGAAGACACCGATGTGGCTTCCCCTTCGCTAGATCGACCTGACCCCGAAACCCGATCCAAGTTGGAGCAGGCCGGATCCCACTATCGATCCGCTTTAGCCCTGGCCGGAGCCGAGGACGAGCGCTTGGAGACCCAAGTACTTGGCGCGACCGTTCGGAATCGATTGCGGCGACTGGAAACCATTGCCCTGGTGCCTGCCCCATCATTGAAGAAGTCATGACCCACCACACCAAGGATACCGCCGGTTTTTACCGTACCGGCCGCGATGACACCAAACGCCAGCTTCGCTTCGACCGGGGCACGTTGTTGCTGGAGGGCGTGGCTGAACTGCCGGCCGGGTTGGAAACCTGGTTCTGCTACGACCCGCGCGTGGATGCCTACCGGGCGCCAGCCAATCGCTACAGCGACATCATCGGCCCCCTCAAGGGGGAACTGGCTCGCAACAAGGCGCCGCGCTATCAGCGCCGGGAACTGAGCTGCGCGCTGGAGATGACGCCCTATCCCCATCAACGGGAAGCCCTCGCGACCTGGCAGGCGGCGAAAGGGCGCGGGGTGGTGGTGCTGCCGACCGGAGCGGGTAAAACGCTGGTCGGGCTGCTGGCGCTGTGCTGGGCGCGGCGCGACGGATTGATCATGGTCCCGACCCTGGACTTGATGCAGCAATGGTACGCATTGTTGCGGGCAGCGTTCCCGGATCAGGACATCGGCCTGATCGGCGGCGGCTATCACGAGCCACAACCCCTCACCATCGCCACCTACGATTCCGCCGCCCGTCACATCGAACGACTGGGCGACCGCTTCGGCCTGCTGATCTTCGACGAAGCACACCATCTACCTTCGGAGTTCTACCGCGCCATCGCCGAATTCTCGCTGGCACCCTACCGACTGGGACTGACCGCCACCCCGGAGCGCGGCGACGGCAAGGACGCCGACCTGCCCGAACTGATCGGCCCCATCGTCTACCGCAAACGCCCAGAGCAACTGGCCGGCGACGTGCTGGCGGACTACCAGGTACGACAGATCCATGTGGACCTGTCCCCCACCGAGCGCGCCGCCTACCAACAGGCACTGGACGACCGCAACGCCTTTTTGCAGGCCAACCGGCTGTCGCTGGGCTCGCTGGAAGGCTGGAATCGCTTCGTCATGCTGTCGGCCCGCAGCGTCGAGGGCCGTCGCGCCATGCGCGCCCACCGCGACACCCGCCGCATCGCCCACGCCACCCCGGCCAAACTGCGGGCATTGGGCCTGATCCTAGCCAATCATCCCGGCGCCAAGACAGTGATTTTCACCGAAGACAATGCCACCGCCTACGAAGTCTCGCAGCGCTTCCTGATTCCCTGTCTGACCCATCAAACCGCCGTCAAGGAACGGCAGGCGATCCTCGACCATTTCAAGAGCGGCATCTTCACCGCCATCGTCACCAGCAACGTGCTGAACGAGGGTGTGGACGTGCCGGACGCCTCCATCGGCGTGATCCTGTCCGGCAGCGCCTCGGCGCGGGAGTTCGTGCAGCGGCTGGGACGCATCCTGCGGCGCGGCGATGGCAAACGGGCGGTGCTGTACGAAGTCATCGCCCGCGAAACCCGTGAGGAACGGGTCGCCGACCGCCGCCGCGCGCCGCCAGATGCCGCCCGCAAGGCGGAACGAATCGAAGCCACGCTGGCACTGTTCGATTCACACCCCCCCTCTCCCAAAATGGAAAGAGACGAGGGTAAAAGCGGCAACGGGACGTAACCACAAGCGATGCTCCCCTCCGATCTGCTCTTCTCCCATAAGCGCGGTGCACAGATCTACCCGCGTTTTCTGCGGCCCGAACAATGCGTCTGGGCCGAACGGGTGCTGGCCACGATCCGTGAACACCAGCATCGCACCCGTGGCGAGTTACAGGCGGCATTACGAGCGCTGGAGGGCGATTCGCCCGATTACCGTATCGTGCGCGGCTTCGCCCATCTGGCGCTGAACGCCGCCGAATTCACTCTGGCCACCGGTGAACTGGAACCGGAAACGCTGCGCCGGGAAGTATTCACCCTGGCGGCCGAACGCGGCGGTTACGGCGAAACCCAGGCCCGCGAAGTGCTGGAAGCAATCGCCCCGCGCTACCAGTTGGAGGCGGAAACCCTGCGCGAGGCGCTGTACGCCGACCTGCCGGAAAATCACCTGCTGACCGCATTGCCGGATTTCGCCCCGGATCAACTGGTGGATCGCTACAACCTGGCCCAGGCGCAAGGCTTGTTGTACTCGGCTCTGTGCCTGCGCCTCACCGCCCACCGCAACGTGCCGGGCGAATACCGTCGCCTGTTCCAGCACCTCAAGTTCCATGGGCTGATGTACGCGGTCGAGGGCAACCTCGACGACGGCTATCAAATCTACGTGGACGGCCCCGCCAGCCTGTTCAAACAAACCCGCAAGTACGGCCTGCAAATGGCCATCTTTCTGCCGGCGCTGCTGCGGGTCAGTCGCTGGGAAATGGAAGCGGTGCTGCGGCGGGACGACCGGGACATCAGTTACCGGGTCGACTCGCAATCGCCGCTCAAACCACTGACCGCCGCGCCGCCGGCCTACGATAGTCTGCTGGAGGAACACTTCGCCCGCCGCTGGGAAAAGCTGGACACCCCCTGGATACTGGAACGGGAAGTGGAAATCGTCGATCTGAAGGGCACGGTATTCGTACCGGATTTTGCCCTGCGCCATCCCGATGGCCGGGTCGCGCATGTCGAGATCATGGGGTTCTGGCACCCCGATTATCTGCGCCGTAAACTCGATAAACTGCGGCGAGCCGCCATGCCCGATCTCATCGTGGCGGTTTCGGAACGGCTGAACGTCGGCGCCGACGATTTTCGGGATGTTCCCGGTCCGGTACTGTTCTTCAAGGGCAAACTGGAGCCGCGCGCGGTGCTGGAATGCCTGGAGCGCTTGCCCTGAAATCCGCTGATTGCGTCTCGCCCCAGGCCACCGAGTCGCGGGCGACCCGCGACTGGCGGCGCCCAAGCCATCATGACTCGCATGCCCGATCCCGGCATGGCGGGCTCCGAAACGGCCGCGGGTCGGCGTGAAGGACTTTCTGGATATTTCGAGATCGATGGTATGCTGCGAGGTACACTTGATCGGCGTACCGTATAGCTGGCCTGGAGCGGACAACATGACGAAACCTTACCCCCCGCGCTATCGCACACCCTTGACGAACCTGGTCGCATTGCTCGGACTTCTTCTTCTGAGCACTGTCGCCTGGGCCGCTCCCGAAGCGATCGGCACCCTGGCCGAAGCGCAAGGGCGAGTGGAAATCAACGGCACACCCATGTCGGCCGGCGCCGAACTGCGGCTGGGCATGCGAGTGGTCACCGGGGCCGACGGCCGAGCGGTGTTGAAATTTCTGGACGGTCAAACCGTCAATCTCAACCCCAGCTCAGTGTTCTGGATCAAGAACTACCGCTACGCCAAGGACAAGCCCCAGGACAACCGCTCCAGCTTGGAACTACTTAAGGGTGGGATGCGTTTCATCTCGGGAGCCATGTCCAAGGAAAGCCCGGAAGCGATTCGAATCGATACACCCGTGGCCACTCTCGGCATTCGCGGTACCGAATTCACGGTCGCCCTGGGCAGTCTGTGCCTGATGGTGCACAGCGGCGCGGTCGCGGTAACCGCCGCCGGTAAGACGCTGGTCGCCAACGCCAGCCAGATTGTGTTCGTGGCCGACGCCAATACGCCGCCCCGGTTGGTACCGGCACCCGAACTGCGCGCCCCATGCGCCCCGCCGCGGGAAGCCGGCGGCGCCGCACCGCCGGCCGCCGTTATCGCCGGCTGTGCTTGCCGTTCCCTGTTGACGACGGCCACGACGGGCGCGGGGGCAACTTCTTCCACCACGGCCGGCACCGGTGTCGGTGCGGGTACCGGTGCGGGTACCGGTGCTGGTGCTGGTGCCGGTGCTGGTGCCGGTGCTGGTGCCGCCGCTGGCGGTATCTCCAGCACTACAACGGCAGCGGTGGCGGCGGCGGTGGCGGGTGGCGCGGCTGCCTTGATCCACCACGCGAACCAGGACGATCAGGACGCCTCGCCCTAAACGCGGTTCCGGCCCCGCAAGCGGCTCATTTGGTTTCCAGGTTGAACACCCCGTCCCAGTCCACGGGGGGTGGCTCGGCGCGTAGCGTGGCCAACCGCTCCAGATACAGCGCATACAAACGGTGGTCCGGCTGTCGTTCGCGCAGCCGCTGGAACCCGGCCTCCGCCGGGTTCCAGTCCTGCCGCCGGTAGGCGCGCAACGCCTCCTCGTATTCGATCAGTTCCGCGTTTTGCTCCGCGTCTAAATCGCTCGCCAACCCCAGCGGCTCGAACATCACCACCGGCTGGGTCCGGCCCTTGACCCGAACCCGATCCAACTCGCGACAGGCGTATTCGGGAACCAGCTCGCGAGTGTATTCACTGATGACGATTTCCACGCCGTACTGTTTGGCGGCGCCCTCCAGGCGGGACGCCAGGTTGACCGCATCGCCCAGCACCGTGTAGGACACCCGGAATTCCGACCCCCATGTTGCCGACGCTCATCATCCCGCTGTTGACGCCGGTGCGGGCCCGCAGCGGCGGCCAGCCCCCGTGCGTGAAAAATCATCGTCCAGCGCCCGCAAGCCGCGCGCCATCGCCAGCGCCGCCGCCACCGCGTGCCGGGCATGTTCGGGATCGGCCAGCGGCGCGCCCCAGAATGCCATAATGGCATCGCCGATGTACTTGTCGATGGTGCCGCGATGCTCGTGGATGATGCGGGTCAGCGGCGTCAGATAGCACTGCATCAACTGGGTCAACTGGCGTGGTTCGAAGCGTTCGGAGAGGGTGGTGAAACCGGCGATGTCGCTGAACAGCACCGTCATCCGTCGGCTTTCTCCTTCCAGGGAATAGCGCTCGCCGCGCCGGCTCATTTCCGCGACGATCTCGTGCGGCACGTACTGGCCGAACAGGCGGGTGATCCACCGTTCCCGCCGCGACTCGATGAAAAAACTGTAACTGGTGTGCAGCATGTACAGGACCAGCAGTAGTGCCAGCGGGGTGGCCAGCGGTGCCACCAGCGCGTGCGCCAACCAAAGATAGCCGTTGACGCCGAGCAACGCCCCCGCGACCGCCATGGTCAACAACAACGCCCACACCGGCGTCAACCAGCCGATTAGCGCGCCCAGCAGGCCGACGATTCCCAACTGCACGATTTCCAGACCGGCCGAGTAAGCCGGTCGGCTCCTGAAATTGTGGTCCAGGATGCCGGCGATCAGGTTGGCGTTGACCTCGACACCGGGATAGACGTTCTGCACCGGCGTGGCACGAAGGTCCAGCAGACCGGCGGCCGTGGTCCCCACCAGCACGATCGCCCCTTCCAACAAGCGCGGGTCGGCGGTTCCCGCCAGGACTTCGGCCGCCGATACATACGGAAAGCTGCCCTGGCGGCCGCGATAGGGCACCAGCACCGCGCCCAGATCGTCGACCGGCACGGTAAAACCGCCGAACCGCAGCGCTTCCAGACGCCGGCCGTGAGCGTCCGCGCCATAGCCGGCCGCCATGACCAGTTCCACGGGTGGATCGTCCATCAGTGCGCGGACCACGGCCAACGCGATCTGCGGATAGAGATAATCGCGATAGCGAATCAGTAGCGGTACCCGGCGAAAAACCCCGTCCTGGTCCACCAGCGGGCTGTTGAAAAAACCACCGGAGCGGGCATTGTCCTGCAGCAATGGCAGATTGGCGCCGTAACCAACCGCTTCGACCAAAACGGTGTCGTTCGTCTCCAAATCCCGAATCGAGGCGATCGGGTTCGGTAGACGCCCAAACTGAATTTCGGCATCGGGCGACGTTCGGGTATTGAAAAAATAACCGAGCACCACCGGACGACCGGATAGAGCGGCGGCAAAGCGGCGATCCGGGTCCAGTTCGCGGCGCAGCCGCTCCAATTCGGTACGCCGCTGAGCGTCCTGGCCCAGTGGACCTCGAATGAGCGCCCTGAAAACCAGATCGGTCGAGTCCGGCTCGGCGAACACTGCATCGAAACCGAGCACGGCCACCTGGTAGCGTTCGAACAGTTGCTCGACCAGCGTCGCCAATCGACCTCGCGGCCAGGGCCACTGGCCTTCCGCCCGCAAGCTGCGCTCGTCGATGTCCACGATCACGATGCGCGGGTCCACCGTGCCTGGCAGCGTCAGGTTCAGGCGCGCGTCGTACGCAATGTCTTCAAGTTGTTGCAGGAAGGAGAACGACCACCAACCACCGGCGTGCAACACGAACAAGCCGGTGACGGTGGCACTGAGGAGCAGCTTGACGACGTTGTGCACGATCATGGGCCTTGGATCTTGCGCGGCGGCGGCGCGTCACTGCCGGGGGCCGTCGATAATCTGCGCCAGAGTATCGCCCTGGAACACCAGGGTTTTGAGAAAGGTCCCCCGTCCCAGATTGTACTCCCACTTGTAGACCGGAATGAGCCGCCGTGTTTCAGTTTCGTAGCCGGGCAGGCGTGGATAAGATTGTGGCGTCGTGGATGGATCGTAATACCCATCGTTGCGGCGGACCACCTGTTCGATGAAACCATCCTGCCAGGCTCGTCGCGGCTCGCCGCAAAGATCCAGCACACGCGACTGGGAATCGCCGTCGCTGACGATATAACTACCGCAGCGCATGCTGTCGGCGACCGCCGTGGCGGCGACCAAGATCAATGGGAATATCATGACCACACGATTCAATCCACGCATGAATTTTCTCCAGAAGAAAACCGATACCAAGCTGAAATGATTCACGCCATCGCCCGGCTGTCGCCCTCACCCGGCTTCAGTCACTGAAGCTTGCCGTTTATTCTATAAGTTTGACACAACGCCTCTATTTCGACGGACGATTCTCTTTTGGCCAAGAACCCGCAGGGTTGTTTCATCGCCCCGAGGTCGGCCAAATTCATCGTTTCAGTGCTATTAGAATTATAATAGTTACAAAATAGCCTTTAATATCTTGGTCTTATTTATCCTATATCCTATTTTCAACTCCTCGTTACTGGCGAAAACGCATGGATTTTGTGACTCTTTCCATCATCATGGGTCCGACTGGACCCGCAGGTGGCGGCGGCATGTCCGGCGGGCTGGCCCCTCCTTGAGAAAGACACGGATGCCGCCACCTTCGCCCCCGCAACCCGTGTCGGCCCACTGTTCCGATGGCACCCTTGCGGGCGTATCGAGCGCGCTGGGCTGCTTTACGCTCTGGGGATTGTTCCCCATTTATTTCAATCTATTGCGGCATGTTCCGGCCCTGGAGGTGCTGGCGCACCGGATCCTCGGCTCGGCGGTGTTACTGCTGGCGCTACTTCTGGCTCGAAGACAGGGATCGGCCTTGCTGGCCTCATTCCGCAACGGGCGTCACCTGCGCTTCTACTTGCTCACCACCCTGCTGATTTCCACCAACTGGCTGCTGTATATCTGGGCGGTGCAAACCGGCCGAATCCTGGAAGCCAGCCTCGGCTATTACATCAATCCACTGGTCAACGTCGTACTGGGCGTGCTGTTCCTGCGCGAGCGGCTGAACTCGCGCCAATGGAGCGCGGTCGCCATCGCCGGCATCGGCGTACTGGCGATGGCGTTCGGCCATGGCGCGTTTCCCTGGATTTCCATGACTCTGGCGCTAAGCTTTGGAAGTTATGGGTTATTACGCAAGAAAGCGGGGCATGCCGCCATGTTGGGACTGTGCATGGAAACCATGTTGATGGCTCCCGTCGCCCTATTGTTTCTGACGGTCTTCGCGGCGCGCGGCATCGGCGCGCTGGGCATGCCGGGCGAGCACACCGATTGGCTGCTGCTGGCCGCCGGCCCGATCACCGTCGCTCCCTTGCTGCTGTTTCTTCAGGCGACCCAACGCCTGCGCCTGTCCACCGTCGGCCTGATTCAATATCTGACGCCCACCCTGCAATTCCTGCTGGCGGTCGCGGTTTACCACGAGCCTTTCACCCGCATTCACTTCATGGTGTTCGGCTGCATCTGGCTGGCCTTGGCGATCTACAGCATCGACGCCTATTCCAGCCATCGCCCGAGCAGCCTCTGGCTCGTCCGTCGTGCCGTCGCCCCACGTCGGGATCCTCGTCCATGAAGCCATTTCACGGCAAAATCCAGTTCCGCGTGTTCTGGCTGCTGTTCCTGGCGATGGCGCTCTCCGCAGCGGGCCTGGCCATCCGACAATCCCCCCTGATTCTCGGCCTGAACCTGTTGCTGCTGGCCGTGCTGGCCGCCGCTCTGTTCCAATGGGTGAACCGGCCGCTACGGACGATCGTTCGCAGCCTGTGCCAGCGTGATCCGGCCGCGCTGGCACCCTTATGCGAGCAAGACACCGAATTCGGTCGGATCGCCCTGCTGATCCGGGATTCTTTCGATCAACAACGACAACTCAACGCGGAAATCCAGGAACGACGGCGGGCGGAACAGAAGTTGCGGCAGTATTCGCGCGCGCTCGAACAAAGCGCCAACGCCGTGATCATCACCGACCGCAACGGCGCCATCGAATACGTCAATCCGAAGTTCAGCGAAACCACCGGCTATTCCCAGGCCGAGGCCATCGGCGCCAACCCGCGCATTCTCAAATCTGGCCAAACCTCGCGTGAGCAGTACAAGCATTTGTGGCAAATCATCACCAACGGCGACGAATGGCACGGAGAATTTCACAATCGGCGCAAGGATGGCGCGCTGTATTGGGAATCCGCCACCATCGCCCCGATCCGCGACGAGCAAGGCATCATCACCCACTTCGTCGCCATCAAGGAAGACATCACCCAGCGCAAGAAAACCGAGGCAGCGCTACATGCCAGCGAGCTGAAATACCGCAGCGTGTTCGCGACCGTCGGCGACGCCCTGTTCCTGGTGGACACTCAGGACGGACGCATCCTGTCGGTCAATCCGGCAGCCTGCAAACTGTACGGTTATACCCAAAAAGAATTTCTGAGCATGCGCGATACCGATCTATCCGTCGCCACCAAAGGCGATGTCAGGGAATTGTCGCGCCTAACCTCCAAGCGCCTTACCGATCAACCCCACCGGCGCAAGGACGGTTCGGTTTTCCCCGCCGATTTGTTCGTCCGCCATTTCCTCTATAAAGGACGCAAGATCACCGTTGCGGCCATCCGGGACATGACGCCGCAGAAGCTAGCGGAACACAGGATCCTTCGCCTGAGCCATTTCTACGCCGCCCTGAGTCGAACCAGCGCCGCCATCGTCCGCCATGCCGAACCGCAAGAGCTGTTTCAGCAGATCTGCCAAATCGTCATTGAGCTGGAACAGATGCAGGTGGTATGGATCGGTTTCGTCAACCCGGAAAACGATGGGTTCCAATTGGTGGCGCACGCCGGAATGGCACCCGACTATCCGCATTATCTGACTGACTTCCCCATCTCCAGCGAGCCCAGCCAACCGGCCAGTTGGAGTCCGGCCGGGCGAGCGCTGCGACAGGGGACTCCCGAGGTCGACAACGATTTCCACAACGATTTCCAAGACGACTCCAACCCCTCCGCATGGCGGCGGACAATCCAGGCCTTGGGCATTCGCTCGGGGGCTGCTTTTCCGCTGCGGCGCGGCGGCCAGACGGTCGGCTGCCTGTGCGCTTACGCGGCCGAGCGCGATTTCTTCGACGCCGACATCACCGGCCTGCTGGCCAGCCTGGCCGGAGAGCTGTCCTTCGCGCTGGATCTGTTCGACCACGAATCGCAGCGCAAGGTCGCCACCGAGCGCATCCAGCACCTGGCCACTCACGATCCGCTGACCGGACTGCCCAATCGTACCCTGCTGATCGACCGCCTCAGTCAGGCCATTCACGGCGCTCACCGCCGGCAGGGTTACGTCGGCATCCTGTTCCTGGACCTCGACCGTTTCAAGACCATCAACGACTCGCTGGGCCACGGTACCGGCGACCAGTTGCTGCAAGCGGTCACCGAGCGATTGCGCGCCTGCATCCGGCAAGGGGATACCCTGGCCCGGCAGGGCGGCGATGAATTCATCCTGGTGCTGCCGGAGATCTCTGAACCGGCCATCGCCGGTCGAGTCGCCGAACACCTGCTGCAAGCATTGCGCGCGCCGTTCGCCGTGCAAGAGCATCTGCTGCACGTCAACGCCAGCATCGGCATCAGCATCTATCCGGTGGATGCCGCCGACCCGCCGACCCTGATCCGTTTCGCCGACAACGCCATGTATCAGGCCAAGGAAGCCGGCCGGGCCGGCTATGTCTTTTTCACCTCCGAACTCAACGTCCAGGTGTCGGAACTGTTCACGCTGGGCAACGATCTGAGGCGTGCCCTGGAACGAGAGGAGTTCGTGCTGCACTACCAGCCGCAGATCGATCTCAACACCCGGCAACTGATTGGCGCGGAGGCGCTGATCCGCTGGCAACACCCCAAACGCGGTCTGATACCGCCGATCACCTTCATTCCGATCGCCGAGGAAACCGGATTGATCAATGCGATCGGCGAATGGACCCTGCGGACCGCTTGCGTGCAAAACCGCCGCTGGCAAACCGCCGGATTGCCGACCATGCCGGTCGCCGTCAACCTGTCCGCCAAACAATGGCTGCAACCGCATTTGGAAAATCAGGTGATCGATGCCCTCCAAGCCGCTGGTCTGGCACCCCGGTGGCTGGAACTGGAGATTACCGAAAGCCTGCTGATGCGCGACACCGAAAAGATGATCGAAACCATGCACCGGCTCCAGGTAAGCGGAGTGCAGTTCGCCGTGGACGATTTCGGCATCGGTTATTCCAGTCTGAGCTATCTCAAGCGCTTTCCGGTCAACCGGCTCAAGATCGATCAGTCCTTCGTCCGGGACATTCCCGTCGATCCCGACGACACCGCCATCGCCACCGCCATCATTCAGATGGGCAAAAGCCTGCGCTTGAACGTGGTGGCCGAAGGCGTCGAGGGCGCCGAGCAATTGAACTTTCTGCGCGAGCGCGGCTGCGACGCCGCGCAGGGTTACTATTTCAGCAAACCGTTACCCGCCGAAGCGTTCGCCCAATATTACAAGCGCTTGTCGGGGTGATCCGGCGCCGGTTTTCCCCCGCCGAACCTCATTTCGCCGGTTTCCGCCCGGCACCTCACGGCCACTCGCTCGCCCATCCCACCGTTGGTTGAGACCACGACCCGGGCTAGGACTCCTCCATCGCCTCGGCGAAGCGGACACGAATGCGCTCCACTCGCTCGCGATTCACACCGAAGTCGTAATAGCCGATCCGCGCGGCCGAGCGCACCTGAATGAAGCCCGGCGAGTCGAACAGGAATTCCACGTCGTCCACGAAACCGAAGACCGCCGAACGAAACTGGGCATGGATGTAGCTTTCATCGGCCTGGACGATTTCGGCTCGATCCATGCCGTCGAGCACCGCCAACAGTTGGGCGCGCGCCCGCGCTCGCTCACCTTGGTAACGCAAGGGGTGAACCCATCGATTCTCGTCCGCCGCCTGCGACGACACGCAGTTGGGTGAATCGGGACATGGCGCCAACTGGCCTTGGTTCACACCTAAACTCATGGGTGATGGCCCTTCCGAACAGCCGCCGGCAATCAGGATCGCGATGGCCGCCAATCCGCCTCGCCATTGTTTCATTCGCATGAGTGATTCCTCGTTGGATCGTTCCACATATTGACCGCGCCGAAAGGCGAACGCCCACTTTCTTTGGTGGGTTCGTTGTCTGGGGAAACCGGTTCAGCTATTTTTAATCGCTAAGTCCTTACCGAAATTCGCCGCACAACGCCATGACCGCACCGTCGTCAGACCTGCAAACGATCGAAGATCTCACCTTCCGGGTGCTCTATCGGGGCGCCTTCGCCCTGCTGGAGGTCCATCTCCGACTGGGCCAGACCCTCAAGGCTCAGTCCGACGCCATGGTGGCCATGGACCCCACCATCGACGTGGAAGGCAAAATGGAAGGCGGCCTGCTCGGCGGGGTCGGACGCATGTTCAGCGGAGAAAGCCTGTTCTTTCAAACGCTGAGAGCATCCCGGGGCGCCGGCGTGGCTCATCTCGCGCCGGCCCAACCGGGCGACCTGTTGCCGATTCACCTCAATGGCCAGCAAACCTACATCCTGCAAAAGGACGGCTTCCTGGCGGCCAGCGACGGTGTCAGCATCTCCACCACCGCTCAGAACCTCACCCGAGGGCTTTTTGGCGGCGAGGGTTTCTTCGTGCTCAAGGCCAGCGGCCGGGGCATGCTGTTCGCCGAAAGCTACGGCGCCATCCACGAGCTCGACGTGCCCGCCGGCCAGGAAATGATCGTCGACAACGGCCATCTGGTCGCCTGGCCTGAATCGATCGGCTACACGATCGAAAAGGCCAGCTCGGGCTGGATTTCCAGCTTCACTTCCGGCGAAGGTATCGTGTGCCGCTTCAGGGGACCCGGTAAAATTTACATCCAAAGCCGCAATCCGGCCGCTTTTGGCGCGTGGGTGCGCCCGCTGCTCCCGTCCAACCGCCGGGGTTGAACGAATGGCGAAATCACTCCAACCGGGCGCCAATCTACCCCTGCCCAGCGGCGCGGAACTTCGGATCGGCATCGCTTGGGAACCCGAACGCCCCGGTGGCCACGAGGCCGACGCCAGCGCTTTTCTCCTGCGCAAGGGGGATCAAGTCGGTGGGGACGCAGACTTCGTGTTCTACAACAATCCATGTTCGGCCTGCGGTTCCCTGACGCTGAACCAGGGTGTCGGACCGGAGCGCCAGGCATTTCACATCCGACTCGGTGACCTGCCCGTCGATGTCGCCAAAATAGCCATCTGTCTGACGCTGCACGGTCGGGGCTCTTTTGCCCAGGCCCGTCGGATCGATCTCCGAATCTTCGATGCGGCGCGGACCGAGCTGATGAGTTTCAGCCCACCCACCACCAGCATGACCGAGGCGGCGTTGATCCTCGGCGAAATCTATCGGCGTAACGACCAATGGAAATTTCGCGCCGTGGGCCAAGGCTTCACTGGCGGCCTGGGGCCTTTGGCCACCCACTTCGGGGTGGATATCCGCGAGGAAACGCCCACCGCTCCACCACCGCCGGTACCGCGCGCCACCGCGAAAGTCCCACCGGTATCCATCGGCAAGGCACCCGCGACCGGGGTGTTACCCACCGCCAGCATCATCCGCCACTCCGCCGCCGCCGATCTCGATTACGAGATTCTGTACCCCGGCGCCTACACGCTGGCCCGCGTCGATCTGCCACGCGGTCGCCACTTGAAAGCCCAGTCCGACGCCATGGTGGCCATGGCGCCGACCATCGACGTCGAGGGCAAGATGGAGGGCGGATTGCTAGCCGGTCTCGGCCGGCTGATGAGCGGCGAAAGCTTCTTCCTGCAAACCTTGACGGCGGCGCGCGGGCCGGGCTCGGTATTCTTCGCCCCGGCTTCGCCCAGCGAGGTGGTGGCGCTGGACCTGCAACCCGGCGATGGGTACGTGATTCAAAAGGACGGCTTTCTGGCGTGCAGCGAAGAGGTTCAGGTCAGCACCCAGGTGCAGAACATCGCGCGGGGGCTGTTCAGTCAGGAAGGCTTTTTCATTCTCAAGGCCGAAGGTCGCGGGCTGGTGTTTCTGGAATCCTACGGCGCGATCCATGAATTCGACCTCCAGCCGGGCCAGCAAAAGATCGTCGATAACGGCCACCTCGTCGCCTGGTCTCAGTCCATGCGCTACGAACTGGAGATGGGCAATCCCGGCTTCATCGCCGCCTTCACCTCCGGCGAGAAGATCGTCTGCCGATTCTTCGGTCCCGGCCGGCTGCTGGTTCAGACCCGGCAGCCCCGGCAGTTCGGCCTGTGGATTTCCCGCTTCCTGCCGGGATGAGGCCGCCGCGTCGAAATCGTCCCGCCCGCTACACCAGCACCAAATTATCCCGGTGGATCAGTTCCGGGTCATCCACATGCCCGAGCAGCTCCTCGATGCGGCGAGTAGTCTTGCCGATCAGCAGCAACGCCTGCGTCACATCGTAGTTCATCAACCCGCGCGCCACTTCGCCACCGGCGGGGTCCAGGCAGGACACCAGATCGCCGCGCTCGAACCGCCCTTCGATCGCCGTCACGCCGACCGGCAGCAGACTCTTGCCGGCCGTACGCAAGGCTCGCACCGCCCCGGCGTCCAGATGCAGCCGCCCGCGCACCTGCAACTGCACCGCCAGCCATTGCTTGCGCGCCGCCACCGGGCTCTGACTCGGCCGCAGCAGGGTGCCGAGCGCCTCGCCGCCCGCCACCCGCCGCAGCACCTCCGGTTCGCGCCCCCAGGCCAGCAAGGTAAAAGCGCCGGAGCGCGCCGCCCGGGCCGCCGCGTGCAGCTTGGTCAGCATGCCGCCGCGCCCCAGACTGCCCGCCCCGCCACCGGCCATGGCTTCCAGCGCCGCGTCGCCGGCCCGGCCCTCGCTGATCAGGCAAGCCTCCGCGAACTGGCGCGGGTTGCGGTCGTACAGCCCTTGCTGGTCGGTGAGAATGACATACAGCTCCGCTTCCACCAGGTTGGCCACCAGCGCACCCAGGGTGTCGTTGTCGCCGAAGCGGATTTCCTCGAAGGCCACCGTGTCGTTTTCGTTGATGACCGGTACCACCCGCAACCGCAGCAGGGTACGCAAGGTATTGCGGATGTTGAGATAGCGCTGACGGTCGGAAGCATCCTCGTGGGTAAGCAGGACCTGCGCGGTGCGGATGCCGTGACGCTCGAAGGCCGCCTCCCAAGCCTGCACCAAACCCATCTGTCCCACCGCCGCCGCCGCCTGCAAGTCGGACAGCACGGTCGGCCGCTGGCTCCAGCCCAGTCGCCGCATGCCCTCGGCCACCGCGCCGGAGGTCACCAGTAACAGCTCCCGGCCAGCCCGATGCAACTCCGCCATCTGCGCCACCCAGGCGTCGATGGAAAAATTGTCCAATCCCTGACCGTCGTTGGTGATCATGGCGCTGCCGATCTTGACCACCCAGCGCCGGGCACCGCCCAACTGTTCGCGCGATTTATCGAACATCGCCCGCCTCGCCTTCATCGCCCGCCTCGCCTTCCAGCCGCGCCGCCGCTTCCGCCCGTCGCCGCTCCTCCAGCCGCGTCATGACCGCTTCGATCAGGACATCCGTTCCCTCGCCGTTGGCGGCGGAAATCCCGAACACCGGCCCGGTCCAGCTCAGCGCCGCCACGATCTCGGCCACTCGTGCCACCCACTCCTCGGGTGGAAGTAGATCCAGCTTGTTCAACACCAGCCAACGCTCGCGTTCGGTCAGTTCGGCGCTGTACTTGGTCAGTTCGCTCAGAATAATCTCGACATCCCGCAACGGATCGCCGCTGTCGCTATGGGGCGCGACATCCACCAGATGCAGCAACAGCCGGGTACGGGACAAATGGCGCAGGAACTGAATGCCCAGACCCGCGCCTTCGGCGGCGCCCTCGATCAATCCCGGAATGTCGGCCATCACGAAACCGCGCAGCGGTCCGACCCGCACCACGCCCAGATTGGGGTGCAAGGTGGTGAAGGGGTAGTCGGCCACCTTGGGCCGAGCAGCGGACACCGCGCGAATCAGGGTGGATTTGCCGGCGTTCGGCATCCCCAGCAGCCCAACGTCGGCGATGACCTTCAACTCCAACCGTAACTCGCGCGCCTCGCCCGGCGTACCGGGCTTGAATTGGCGCGGGGCGCGGTTGGTGCTGCTTTTGTAGCGGGTGTTGCCGAGACCGTGAAAACCGCCACGCGCCACCAACAGGCGCTGATCCGGCTCGACCAGATCGCCAATCAGTTCACCGGTATCGGCGTCATAAGCCATCGTCCCGACCGGCACGACCACGATCAGATCGGCGCCGCTTCGCCCGGTACAATTGGCGCCCCGGCCGTTCTGGCCGCGCTCGGCGCGAAACCGCCGGGTAAAACGGTAATCGGCCAGGGTATTCAGTTCGGCGTCGGCCCGCAGGTAGATGCTGCCGCCATCGCCGCCGTCGCCGCCGTCTGGACCGCCGAAGGGAATGTATTTCTCCCGCCGGAAGCTGACGCAGCCGTCGCCGCCGTCGCCGGCCTCGACCCGGATGATGACCTCATCGACGAATTTCATGGCGTCCTTTGCGAACCGTGGACAAAACAAAAGCCCCGGACGGGGCTTTCGACACGCTCGGTGAAGCTTGGCGGCACTATTGCGCCGGCTGGATACTCACGTACTTGCGATTGTGGGGACCCTTGACCGTGAACACCACATGGCCGTCGGCCTTGGCGAACAGGGTATGATCCTTGCCGCAACCAACGTTCAGGCCCGGATAGAACCGGGTTCCTCGCTGCCGGACGATGATATTGCCGGCGCGCGCCAGTTGCCCGCCAAACAGCTTGACGCCCAAACGCTGCGCTTGCGAGTCGCGACCGTTACGGCTGCTGCCGCCTGCTTTCTTGTGTGCCATGATTTCAGCTCTCGATCGATGCCGCCGAGGCGGTCGCTTGGAGACCACTGATGCCGCTGATGCTCAGCTCCGTGAAGGACTGGCGGTGGCCCTGGGTCTTGCGGTAGTGCTTGCGGCGGCGGAACTTGACGATTCGGACCTTGGGACCGCGCCCCTGGGATTTGACGGTGGCCGTCACCCGGGCACCCTCGACATAGGGTGCGCCGACCGCGATCTGGTCGCCGTCGGCAATCATCAATACCGTATCGAATTCCACGGAGGCGCCTTCCTCGATTTCGAGTTTTTCGACCTTGAGAGTCTGGCCCTCGGCCACCCGGTATTGTTTGCCTCCGGTTTTAATGACTGCGTACATAGCGAAATCTCCAGACGGCTCATCCGTCCCGACTAAAGGGGCGTAATTCTAGCGATACCCCCTGGCAAGGTCAAACAAATTCCTGTTGACAGCGGCGCTTAGGTCCTCGCCTTGACCCTGCCGCAACCAATCCGTAGCATGGCGGGCGTCCTGGTCAACCCTACCTCTCTCCATGGATATCGAACAGATCCGCGCGCCAGTCGCGGACGACATGCGCGCCGTCAACGCCCTGATCCGTCGGCAGCTCCATTCCGACGTGGTGCTGATCAACCAGTTGGCCAGCTATATCATCGACAGCGGCGGCAAACGGCTGCGGCCGGCAACCGTGCTGCTGGCGGCGCGCGCCTGTGGCTACACCGGCGACCGGCATATCGGCGCCGCCGCCATCATCGAGTTCATCCATACCTCTACCCTACTGCACGACGATGTGGTGGACGAATCCAGCCTGCGCCGCGGACGGGAAACGGCCAACGCCATCTGGGGCAATCAGGCCAGCGTGTTGGTGGGCGACTTTTTGTATTCCCGTTCGTTCCAAATGATGGTCGACATCGGCAACATGCGGGTCATGGAAATTCTGGCCGATACCACCAATACCATCGCCGAGGGCGAGGTCATGCAATTGCTCAACTGCCATGACCCCGACACCAGCGAAGAACGCTATATGGCGGTGATTCACTGCAAGACCGCCAAGCTGTTCGAGGCGGCGGCACAACTGGGCGCGGTGCTGGCCGGTCGACCGGAGGCGGAGGAACGGGCGCTGGCTCGCTTCGGGCTGCATCTGGGAACCGCGTTTCAACTGATCGACGATGTGCTGGATTACAGCGCTTCCAGCGCCGAACTGGGCAAGAACATCGGCGACGACCTGGCCGAGGGCAAACCGACCCTGCCGCTGATTCACGCCATGCGCCACGGCACGCCCGAGCAGGCCCGGATCATCCGTGAGGCCATCGAGCATGGCGGGTTGGAGTACATCGAGATCGTTACCCGCACTATTGAGTCCACCGGGGCGCTGGATTATACTTCGCGTCTTGCCGAGCGGGAGGCCGAACAGGCGATTGCCAGCTTGGCACTGCTGGCCGATTCAAGCGCCAAGGATGCGCTGGTTGGATTGGCCCACTTTGCGGTAAACCGCCACTCTTGAAAGTCCTTCCCCATCGGGGTGTAGCTCAGCCTGGTAGAGCGCTGCCTTCGGGAGGCAGAAGTCGCAGGTTCAAATCCTGTCACCCCGACCAAATAGTTAACTGCTTTCCTGGTATCCTGATTCTGGTCCATGGCCAGGATACATTCAGTATTTATTAAGGCCGCTCTCCCTACATTAATGGTGCGATCAGATGTTTCCTCATGGCGATGATGCGTCGCTCGCACGCGTAGAGCGCCGACATCGTTCCCCGTTCAAGCAGATCGACCCTGGAGCGAACCGATGAAACCGAATCTTATGACATGGACCATCGCATTGGTGCTATCGACCGGTATGCTGGGATTTACACCCGTGACCGCGCAGGCGCACGGCCCCGAATATGACCCGGACGATGACGGCCCCGCTGAGTACGGCTATTACCCGGAATACAACCCCACCGTGCGGCGGGATTATCGCAGCGCGGGCGGCTATGCCCCGGACGGTACCTACCACAGCAGGTATGTGGAAGAAGATCGGCATGCCAGTTATTACGCGCCGGGGCGCAATCAGGCAATCACCCGCCCAGTGACCACCGTCGAGACCTGGCGCGAAAGCCCCGAACGGCAGACCACGCGCCGGCGCACGAGCTGGATCGGCGCGGATGGGAAGCCCCACAGCACCACGATCGACAGCACCACTTCCACGGATTGGTATGGCAATAGCCACACCGACACCCACGTCACCCTTAAAAGAGCCAAATCGTCGGCCCAGTGATCGCCCGCGAGGGACGCCGGTCACATGCTCGTCGAAAACGCAACCGACTCCGGGCCACGGCGTCGAACCGACTCAGGATGCCTGGACCGGGGCGGGCGTTTCACCCTCTGACGCCATCCCACCGAACCATCCGATCGGCGTGGAATCGACGGATGGGCGGTTGGGATGGGTCGGCAATGGAACGACTGGCCACCGCCTCGGGAGATAAGTTGAGTATGGTGGACTCACCCCCAAGGCAACAAGGATCACCGGTCTGAATGATGGCACCGGAAATGGACGCCTTTTGCAGCCATGGGGGTCAGTTTAATGTGGAACAGATTTCGTGGGCACGCCGGGCGTGTTCACTCTTGCGCGATCGGATCGTCCAGATCCTGCCACCAGTCCGCTTTCGGTTCGGGGTAACGGGCCAGCCATTCCTTCAACAGCTCCGCGTGTTGTTTTTCCTCCGCCGCGAACTGGACAGCCATTTCCCGTACCGCCGGATCGCTGGTGCTTTCGGCCAGCTCGGCGAAAAAGGCTTCGGCACGCTCCTCGCAGGCCAAAACCAGGGTCAGGGCCTGGTGTGGATTCATCCGGTAATGACCTTGACCCACGGGTACGCTTTCCGGCGATTCGGGCGTTTGCCACTGGTAATCCCAGGGCGCGAGCGGGCGCGGTTGACTGCCCGCCAAGCTTTCCACCTTGACCACATGCTGTTGTTCGATGGCGGCCATCTTATGGAACAGCTCGGCGAGTTCGGGCTGGTTGTGCACCTCCATTTGGCCCGCCAGATCCTCATAGCGTTCCACGGCTTCGCGTTCCAACTCATGGGCGTGGGCAAGCAGTTCATCGAGCGTGTTGATGACCAGGTTCATATCGCCAACTCCTCTTCGATGGCACTGAGATCGTTGTCGGACGTCCCGACCGTGGCGGTGTAAGTGGGACGGTTGCCGATGTAGAAGACCCCAGTGGTGAAGCCATCGTCGCTGAGCAGGCGATGGCCGGCCACGGCGGGATCGTGGGTGGGTTCCACCGAACTGGAATGCACCATTTTCTTCCAGAATTTTTCTTCCGGGCGGTAGGTCACGCAGGGACTCAGCACTTGCACGAAGGAAAAACCGGGATGTTGGATCGCCTCCACCAACAGGCGGGCGACACCGTTGGGATCGCCGGAAAAACCACGAGCGATAAAATTGGCACCCGACGCCAACGCCACCGCCAGCGGCGCGAAGGGATTGACCCCGGTGCCACCCGGCGCGATCTTGCTGTCCCAGTCCGCCGGGGTGGTGGGCGAAGGTTGGCCCTTGGTCATGCCGTAAACCTCGTTGTCCATCACCAGCAGGGTCATGTCCACGTTGCGCCGGCAGGCGTGAATGAAGTGGTTGCCACCGATGGAAAACGCGTCGCCGTCGCCGCTGGTGACGATGACCGTCAACTCGGGCCGAGCCAGCTTCAATCCGGTCGCCACCGCCGGGGCACGGCCGTGCACGCCGTGAAACCCATAGCACTGCGTATACGCGGGAATGCGCGATGAACAACCGATGCCGGAGACGACGGCCACCTGTTCCGGCGGCAATTCCAGGTAGGCGAGTGCCCGAAACAGCGAGGATTCGACCCCAAAATGGCCGCAACCGGGACACCAGATCGGCTTGACGGCGGATTTGTAATCCTTGTGGGAATACCGGGCGATGAGAGGTTCCGCTTTATTCATGATTGATTACCGTGCAGCAGGAGGTTAAGCACTTCGCCCGGACGGATGGGCAAGGGTCCTGGCCGACTGATGACTTCGACTTGGTCGGGCAAGGGGTAATAAGCGCGGAGAAAATGATGGAACTGCGCGGAATGGCTTTGTTCCACCACTAGCGCTCGCCGGGCACCCCGCATGGCCAGGGCCATTTTGTCCGGTTGCGTCGGCGACAACAGGCGCAGGGCAATGACCTTGACGGCCAGACCCGAGGCGCGTGCTTGGGTCGCTGCTTCCAGAACCGCGGCGGCGGTGGACCCCCAGGTCAGCACCACGGTTTCGCCTTCGCCATCGATTTCCGCCCAGGCGTCGCCATAGTCGTATTGCTCTAGTTTGGTGCAACGTTTGTTGAGTTGCGCCAAATGGTCGGCGGCACCGCTGGATGGCGTGCCGTGCGCATTGTGTTCCAAGCCATCGGCCGTATGCTGGCGGCCCAGGGTACCGGGAATGGCCATCGGCGAGATGCCATCCTCGGTCAAGGCATAACGGTCATAACGATCGCTGCCCGCCGAGGCGATGCGCCGTGGCGGTGCGTCGGGCAGCGGAGCGGGCCGTTCGCAGATCGTCAGCGCCTGCCCCATGAACTGATCGGACAATACGATGGCGGGGCATTGCAAGGCTTCCGATAATTGCACCGCCCACTGGGTCGTGGTCAGGCAATCGGCGACCGATTGGGAGGCCAGCACCAGATGGGGAGCATCGCCATGCAGACCGTACAAGGCAATATTCAGATCGGACTGCTCGGATTTGGTCGGAATGCCCGTGGAGGGACCACCGCGCATGACGTTGACCACCACGGCGGGGACTTCCGCCGCGACCGCCAATCCCAGTGTTTCGGTCATCAGCGCCAAGCCTGGGCCGGAGGTGATGGTCATGGACGGAATGCCGCCGAACGAGGCGCCCAACACCATGTTCATGGAGGCGATTTCATCCTCGGCTTGAATCAGTTGTCCCCCCAGCTTTTGCAGGCGAGGCGCCATCCACTCCGACAAATCCGTCGCCGGCGTGATGGGATACACGGCGGCAAAGCGCACCCCGCCGCGCAGAGCGCCCAAGGCGGCGGCTTGGTTGCCGGTAATGAGCCAATACCTGCCTGTGTCGCGTGGCTTGGGGGGAGCCAGGCGCTGGGTGTGAGGGAAAGTGGTGGTCAATTGGCCGCCGGCGGCGAGCGCATCGGTGGCATGGGCGGCGGATAACCCCTTGTCACTCAGGGTACGGATTACCGCTTGCGTCGTGCTGTCCATCGATATGCCGAGCAGTTCGGACAGCATCCCCAAGGCCAGCAGGTTGGGTCGCGCGCCCGGTAGCTCATCGGCCAAATCGGTAAACGGCAAGGTGACTAAGTGAGCACCCGTCGCCAGGATCGCGGGCGGCGGGTCACCCCCATTGGCGTCAGCGAGAATCAGGCTTTTGTCGTCCAGAGGCACCTCGGCGATGAAGCGGCTGGCATTGTGCCAATCCAAAGCCACCAGCACGTCATAACGGTCGCCGTGACCGGTTACGGGAGTGGGCGCCAGGCGCACCATGGCCAGTGCTTCGCCGCCACGGATCTGCGGACCCACCGAACGGGTCAACAAACCGTACCAGCCCACCTGACCTGCTGCTTCTAGCAGCAAGCTGCCGGTGGTGATGGAGCCAGCCCCGCCGCTGCCCATGATGGCAATGGAAGTGGCGTGTGCTTGAGAGGAAAGTGCATTCATAGTGCATCGCTAGGGGTGGTTTCAGGGAGAAATGAAGGTTTGCCCAAGTTGGAGCAATAAATACGCCAATGGCACCCCTACTTTTATCAAACGTGCTTATCTCCCCGAGAAACTGAATTTGATCCTAATTCAATATAAATATTATGATTTTTTAATATACAGAAAGGGAATATGGATAGAACAAAATTGGATCGCTGAGACCGTCGATAAAGTAGCTCGTGATTCAGACTCCGAAACAATGGACTCAACGGAATAAATGGAGAAAGCGCGTGGATTGTGTCGGTTGCGGAAAGTGGATGGGAAAAAGTGGTTGGAAACGCGACGACGGTGATCTAAACTTAGACAATGGTCAACTCAATGAGCGATGGTAGGGTTAGCGCTGATGGGTACGATTTAAGAGGCCACATCTCTAGTTAATCCATATTGCCGTGGCACAGGATAGGCGAAACCGGATAATTACTTGTCAGTCTTTCCAAATGAATTAAGATATGCACAAATTCATATGGCATGCAACATTTATAATAGCGCCAAGTTTGCGGGAGTCTGAAATATTGAATGGTTATCAATTTGAACTCCAAAAAGACGGGACAATGACCGTTGAACGAACATACGAGACTTCATCATTTGATGAAGCACACCCTCAGGGTAGAGGGAGTGAGTATGCCGAAGAAACACTCGCCCGCTTGGATGCTCAGGCAATTCGGGAAATAATGCTCAAGCGCATGATCTACCAAAAGAATTTTTTCGCATTATCCATTAGATTAAAAACACATCCTGAATTAACGAACAGACAAGCATTGATCAAGGCGGGTGTTATTTTGCAGAGACCGCTTTGCTGGGCGCATGACGCTTCCTGGACTGTCTTGGACGGAGAAGACAGCTTGGCCAATATCCAATCCTATTGGGAAGATGGCTTTAAGAAAACATCAAAAGACCAACAAGCAGAATTGTTGAGAATTGCTGATTGGATAGAGCGAAGCTATCTTGAGCAAGATGAAATCAAAAGCTTCATACTGACCTGGATTGCATTTAATGGATTTTACAGTCTTTTCTCTGATATTGATGGCAAAACCAGGAGTGATGCCGACAAATTTGAGTTTTTAATACAGGAGCTGGTAAGCACGCCAGATGCTAAAAAAAATTATTAGAAATATCCATAGAATACACAAACAACCTAAAGACCTTTAACATAACCTCAGAATCAGGGAAGATAAATTTTAGTCAAAATCTTGAGGCAGCGCTTAAGAAAGATGAGATAAATGAAAAGGAAATAATTAAGCTTGTTGTTAGATGCGCTTATGGAGTTCGAAAACAAGTTTTCCATGAGGCGCCAAAAACAGACGACGTCTTGGAGCGAGTCAAAACAGCAAGGTCAGCGCTATTACCGATTATGACAACATGCCTAAAGGTTTTTGTGGTTTGTTAAGTGAAGAGGAACCATCGTTTATGGGAAAAGTAACAGCAGGCACCAAAATTCCTTGTCGGGTCAGCAGGACGCTGGATGTCGGGGATTTCTCCATCCTACATCAACTCACATGGTTCAATATGGCGATTCACAGTAATTCCGAATATGCCAAGGGAACCTGGTTCAAGGAGCGATCTCTGGCTGGCCCAATCATTTTTGCCGTCGCCGACGGCCTGGTTCACCAGGCGGACAACATCACCGAACTATTGGCCCAAGACGGCTATGAAATCTATGCCTATATCGGGGTGGACAACGTCAAGATCACTGCTCCGGTGCTGTTTGGGGACACGCTCAAGGCCGATGCCGAAGTAGTCGATCTTCGGCCCACCAAAAACCCGGAGCGATTCTTGTTCATCTACCAAAACAAAACCTATAACCAGCGCAATCAGCAAGTGATCGAATACCGGACGACCATGATGGTCACCAAAAAAGACTGAGGCCGGATCGGAGCCTTACCCAGTGGGCGTGGTTGACAGCGGGAAACATCGAGCCGCTTTGCTACACTGAAAAGGCACTCCGCCTCCGCTTGATCCATCCGTTCTCATGCTGACGTTTTGCTGGAGTTCCCCATGGCCATTCATCGAGCCCCCGGACCCACGGGCATTTCCACGCCCGCGCCAGATGCCGCCCCATCCGGCAGCCGCACCGGCTCTCCGCCCGGCGCCCTCGGCCTGACGGATCGGGCGCAACCCCATGCGCCACAACACCCGCCGAAGTCGGCCACGCAAAAACCGACCGCAAAGCAGCCCGCCTATACCATTCCGCAACTGCTCATGGCGGCGGGCGTCCGCCACGAACCCTACACCAAGGCACGGGGCGAGCGAATCTTCCTCACCGCCGCCAACCAACTGATCGGGACTTATGCCGACTTGAGAAGATTTCGGCAAGCCAGCGTCGATTATGCCGGCTGGGACGCACATCACATCGTCGAGGCGCAAGACCTGGAGCGTCTAAGCGTCCAACAGCGATTCCCGCCCTACGAGCAACAAATCTGCGTGTTGCTGCCCAAGGCCGCCCATGCCAAGCGGATCAACAGCGTCTTACGGAAAGAGAACCCGAGCCACTTGCAAGCGGCGGCGGACGATTTGAAGGCAGCCTATCGAGACGCCTATTGGCTGATGGGCGATTACTGTGGGGGTGGCGAACGGCGCGTTCGCGAGGAACTGGTCAATATCGTGGACACCGTGTTTCGCTGGGCGGGCTTTTGATGCCGTCTCAAGCCGATGGGTCCGGCTCGCGACCGGCTTCCCCGCCGTATCCGACCGAGTTCCAAGCTCGCGAGCGCTGTGCCTGGTGCGGTAGCGATCCACTGTACTTGGCCTATCACGACCATGAATGGGGTGTGCCGCTCCACGACGATCGCCGGCTGTTCGAGATGCTGGTGCTCGAAGGCGCGCAGGCCGGCCTCAACTGGCTGACCATCCTCCGCAAGCGCGAGGGCTACCGCCGGGCCTTCGACGGCTTCGACCCGGAGCGGATCGCCCGCTACGACGACCGGGACATCGCCCGGCTGCTGGCCGATCCCGGCATCGTGCGCAACCGCCTCAAGATCGCGGCGGCGATCCGCAATGCCCAAGGCTTCCTGACGATTCAGGAACGGCACGGCGGGTTCGGAACCTTCCTATGGCGCTACGCCGACTCCGTACCCAAGCAAAACGGCTGGCGTTCACTGGCCGAGGTACCGGCGCGCACGCCGGAAGCGGAGGCGATGAGCCGGGATCTGAAACGGTTGGGATTCGGGTTCGTGGGACCGACGATCTGCTATGCCTTCATGCAGGCCACCGGCATGGTCAACGATCACACCACCGACTGCTTTCGTCACCCGGAACTGGGGGGACAGGCCGGCTAAGCCTTGCGGGCCACCGCCAGGAACACCGGATACTCCCGCGCACCCTCGCCTTGTGGTTTGCGCATCATGTAGCAGGTGTCGAACTGGATCTCGCCAAACCCGGCCCGCGCCAACCGGTCCCGCAACGCTTCCCGCTCGAAGCCATGGTGACCGTCGAAACCGGCGCCATGGAAGGAACCATCCTCGCGATCCAGATCGGCGATGCACAGCGCTCCATCCGGCCGCAATAGCGCATGGAAATCCCGCAGAATCCGATCCACATCGGACACATGGTGCAAGGTCATCAGGGTGTAGATCAGGTCGTAGCGTTCGGCCGGCAACGGATCGACCGTCAGATCCAGGCGCATCGGCCGCAAGTGATCCGTGCCGCTAGCCGCGATCTTCTCCCGCAACACCGCCAACATCCCCGCCGAACTATCCGCCAGCGTGATGGAACCTAACTCGCGGTACAGGGCAAAGCTCAACAACCCCGTCCCGCAGCCGTATTCCAAGGCACTCAGATCCGGCGACAACCGAACCCGGTTCCGTATCGCCGCCGCCACCGCGGCCGCTCGCTCCAACTTGACTGGATCGTTGTCCCACTCTTGGGCTTTTTCGTCGAAATCCATCGTTCACTCCTGATCGTGCGTACTATCCCCCATGCTCCCGTGATCGACCAAAAAAAAAGCCGGCTGGGTGCCGGCTCAAGAGGATCGAGGGAGAAACTCGAAATACAAAGCTATGACCGCAACCATCCGTCATTAGTTTCCACGACGGGGCCGGGTTTCGGCCGGTCCCGATGGAAAATCAGATAGGCGTCTTTCACGGAAAGCGCAGGCGCATCCGACCGCATGCCGACCCGCGAACTTGCCGGGCGCCGATCTTACTCCAGCACCAACGGCGCCGGCTTCAACACCACCGCGCTGAGCGGCGGCAGATTCAGGACCAGCGAGAAGGCATAACCGTGGCTGGAAACCTCCTCGGCCATGATGCGCTTGCCGGCCAGCGTCTCGCCGGAGCCGCCGTACTCGCGGGCATCACTGTTCAACAACTCCCGATATTCGACCGGGAACGGCACCCCAATCCGATAGTGCTTGCGCGCTTGGTCGGAAAAGTTCAGCACGAACACCATGGTCTCGCGCGGATCGCGGGCCTTGCGCAGAAAGGCCAGCACGTTGGTCTCGGCACCGCCGGCGTCCAGCCACTCGAAACCGGCGCCACGAAAATCGACTTGATGGCAAGCCGGTTCCTGGCGGTACAGCCTATTGAGATCGGCCACGAAGCGTTGCAGGCATTGATGCGGCAACTTGCGCAGCAACCCCCACTCCAGTTCGGCATCGTGGTTCCATTCGCTGGGCTGACCGAATTCCCCGCCCATGAACAGCAGCTTCTTGCCGGGATGACCGTACATGAAGGCATACAGCAGGCGCAGGTTGGCGAACTGCTCCCGCTCGGTGCCGGGCATCTTGCCCAGCAGCGATTTTTTCAGATGCACCACTTCGTCGTGCGACAGCGACAGGATGAAGTTCTCGTTGAAGGCGTAGACGATGCCGAAGGTCAGCTTGTCGTGATGATGGCGACGATGCACCGGCGCCTTTTGCAGGTAGAACAGCACGTCGTGCATCCAGCCCATGTTCCACTTGAAGCCGAAGCCCAATCCGCCGTGATCGGTGGGCCGCGACACGTTCGGCCAAGCGGTCGATTCCTCGGCGATCATCATCACGCCCGGATGCTGGGCGTGGACCACGGCGTTGGTGTGCTTGATGAACTCGATGGCTTCCAGATTCTCGTTGCCGCCGTACTTGTTGGGAATCCAATCTTTCTTGGAGTAATCCAGATACAGCATCGAGGCCACCGCATCGACCCGCAGCCCGTCGAAATGGAAATTCTCCAGACAATACAGCGCATTGGCGATTAGGAAATTCTCGATCTCATGGCGGCCGTAATTGAAGATCAGCGTACCCCAATCGGGGTGTTCGCCCTGGCGCGGGTCGGCGTGCTCGTATAGATGCGTGCCGTCGAACCAGGCCATGGCATGGGCGTCCTTGGGAAAATGCGCCGGGACCCAATCGAGAATCACCCCGATACCGTGCTGGTGACAGCGGTCGATCAGCTCCATCAGATCTTCCGGCTTACCGAAACGCGCGGTCGGCGCGTAGAAGTTGGATATCTGGTAGCCCCAGGACGGACCGTAGGGATGCTCGGCCAGTGGCAGGAATTCGATGTGGGTGAACCCCATCTCCAGCACATAGGGAATCAGTTGGTCGGCCAAGTCCCGGTAGGATAGGAAGCCGCCGTCCGGCCGGTGTCGCCACGAACCGGCGTGGACCTCGTAAATGGCCACCGGTCGTTCCCAAGCTTTGGCGCCCGCTCGCCGTTGCATCCACTCGCCATCGCGCCACTGATGCTTGCCGGCCGGATCGTACACCACGCTGGCGGTGCCGGGTGGCGTCTCGGTGTGGAAGGCATAGGGATCGGTTTTCAGGAACAAGGGACCATTACGGGGCAGAATCTCGAACTTGTACAGATCGCCTTCGCCCAGACCGGGCACGAACAACTCCCAGATTCCCGACCCTGGCCGCAGGCGCATCGGATGGCGGCGGCCATCCCACTCATTGAAGGTGCCGACCACGCTGACCCGCCGGGCGTTGGGCGCCCAGACCGCGAAATTAACCCCGGAGACGCCTCTCACCGTCCGGACGTGCGCGCCGAATTTTTCGAAAATTCGGTAGTGATTACCCTCGGCGAACAAGTGACAGTCCTGGTCGCCGAAGATCGAGTACGCAAAGGCATAGGGGTCCTCGAAAGTCCAGGTCCGGCCGTGCTCGGTCGCGCTCAGCCGATAGCGCAGCGACTCCGGCTGACCGATTACCCGCGTTTCGCACAAACCGCCGTTGTGGACCCAATGCAGCGGGTACAACACCCGTGGCTGATTCTCGCACAGCAGGAAGGGCGCTTCGGCATCCGGCAACAGGGCGCGCACCACGCTCAGACCCGATTCCCCCGGTAGCGGATGCGGTCCCAGCAAGGCGTGAGGATCGGTATGGCAACCCGCGATCAGGTCGGCGCACTCCGTCGCCGTCAAAGTGGGTTGCGGCGCGTCTTCCCGCAGCAGGAACCGCAAGCCATCCACCGCCGCTTGCCCTTGCAGCCGTTCGGCGAAGGTGCGGGCGTCGGTCCGCAGCGCATCGACATGGTAAACCTGACGCCAGAACAGCGCGTTGGCCAGCAGGAAGTTGCGGACCTCGGGCCGCTTCAGGTCGAACGCCAACCGGCCGCCGACATCGTCGCGGTCGTAAATCCGCGTGCCGTCGAACCAGCTCAGTTCCTGCCCCTCAAGTGGTATCCGTGGCGGAATCCAGTCCAGGATCACCCCGATATCCCGCTGGTGGCAGGCATCGATGAAAGCCATCAGCTCCTCGGGCCGACCATAACGGGGATTGGGAGTGAAATAGCCGGCTACCGTCTCGCCTTCGGCCCAGAATGCCAGTTCGACATGGCTGAAACTCCGTTCCGACAGCCAGGGCAGGACGATGTCCCCGAGCTGGCCATAGGTGGCGACCTGTCCGGGGTCAGCGGCGGTGGACTCACGCAGCGTGACCCGGTGAATGGCGACCGGCAGCTCCCAGCCAGACGTTTCCATGGCTCGTGCCATCCAGGGCGCATCGCTCCAGTCGTGGCAACGCTGCCAGTCGTATGCAAAGGCGGCGGTCTTGGGATAGACCTCGGTATGGAAAGCCAGCGGGTCGGTCTTGAGAAACACCGCGCCTTCGGCGTTGCGAATCTCGTACTTGTACAGCTCGCCCAAGCCCAGATCCGGCACGAATAGTTCCCATACCCCGGATTGGTGCCGCTCCAGCGGATGGCGGCGACCATCCCATTCATTGAAGGTGCCGACCACGCTGACCCGGCTGGCGTGGGGCGCCCAGACCGTGAAGTTGACGCCCATCACGCCTTCCTTCACCCGCAGGTGCGCGCCCAGTTTGGCGAACAGGTTTTCCAGTGTTCCCGTTTGCAGCGCTTGGCCGTCGGCGTGGGTGAAAGAGGGTTCGTGAATGGCGTAGGGGTCGTGGAAGGTGGAGGACTGACCGGCGGCGTCGACGGCGAGGAGCCGGTACTCCAGCATCGTGACTCCCGGAATCCGGGCCACGAACAATCCATCTGGATGTATGCGCTGCATTTCCCGCCGGACGGAGCCGTTCGCCGGCAGCACGTAGGCTCGCTCGGTCCCCGGCAAAAAGGCGCGGATCGTCAGCATTCGTTCCCGTTCGACGTAATGAGGTCCCAAGATCGAATAGGGAGCTTCATGACGCAACTCAATGATCTTTTGGATGTGTTCTTCCAGCATAGCCCTCGCCTTTTTGGCTGTCCCGCCTTGCCGATTAACATAACAAATTTACGGTTTTAATTCGAATCGCGGCAAGTCTAACGCAGAACGAAGACGAAGGATGTCCGACGGAATTCCACAACGAAAAAGGGCGGCGCCCGCATGAGCACCGCCCCCTCACAAGTCGTTAATGAGATAAGGAATTTGCTATTCGTCGTCGTCACTATCGTCCGCTTGCCCGGCCGGCGCGTCCGCTGGCTGACCCGGCATCGCCGCTGGCTGACCCGACATCGCCGCTGGTCCCTGTCCGCGCCCTTGTCCACGCCCGCGCCACATCGGCCGCTCGGTGAAGAATTTGTCCATGACCTGTTTCTGGTCGGGGTCGAGGACCCCATACAGATCGCCGGCGGCCTTGGTCACGGCCTTCATGCCGGCCAGTCGCTGTTCCATGATCTGCACCCGCACCTCGAATTGAGCTAGCGCGGTTTCCCGATCCTGCATCCGCATCTCCTGCCGAGTTTTGAACATGGCGGCGTGGCGTGCGTCCTGGGCGCCGAGGAAGGCTTTCCAAGCACTCTCCTGCTCCGGCTTCAGCTTGAGCCGCGCGGCCAGCAATTCCATCCGCTCGGCGTGGTACTGCTGCATCATGGCATGGCGTTGGCCAAAACCGCCTCCACGCGGACCGCCGCCCATCTGGCAATCGGGACCACCGCCCATCATCGGACCATGACCGCCCCAGGGACCGGCAAAAGCAGCAGTGGTCAGACCGATACCGGCGACCGTGGCGGCGATCAGTAAACGTTTGCGTAGCGTTTTCATGTTCGAATTCCTCTTGTTGGGTTGCTTCGGGAACCATTACACCACCGCCATGTAACCGGCATTTTGCCGAAATGGGATTTTTGTAACGGTTTGTATCGCCGAACGGTATTACCCGGTATTGCTGAAATCGGCATTGAGTACAAAAGCGTCTATCCGAACGGCCACAAAGACCTACCGCGTGGTGAAGGGCGTCGGTTACCAAAGTCGCCGCATCAAGGTCGGGGATTTCACGACCATCACCCTGGAAGAAGCCCGCCACCGCGCCAAGAATCTGCTTGGACCATTGGCCAGCGGTATCGATCCGATCAAAGCCCGCCACCACCCTGAATGATCGGCGCCACCAACCCGACCTCATGCCTGCGCGACGCCTCAAAACTCCCGTTGCGCTGGCACACTGATCCAAACAGCGGGGAGCGCGCCTTGCTCCCGTTTTGGCGCCTGCCCAGGTCCGGCACTTCTGTTCAACCTAGCCGAACAGAACCGCCGCCGTCATCCCGAGTACACCAAAACCCTGTTCCACTATCGCGGCCGGCACTTTGGGTGGGGGTTGTAAACCAGCGTCAACGTACTGTTACTTCGATGCTGTACGAGAAGCGCCCCGCTCGTAAAATCACCACCTGCTTATGTGACATTTGATTCATGACCTGCTGTATATCACTACTACTAGGTCAGCTATACAGAACCGTATAATTATTTATTGGGCACCGTGATCGGCGCCTGTTGACAGGGTTTCTATAAATACTACTATTTCTCCTATAGTAAAGATAGGAGTTATAGCTATGACTAACATTGTCGTTGACTTTGAGGTGTTCAAAGAGCTTACATCTCGCCGTCGTTCTGAAGAGATGACAGAGAACGATGTTCTTCGGGAGCTCCTCGGTCTCGCAAAGCCCACGCAGAAAAACGGAGCAGCGACGGTAGAGCCGGGAGGCGTTGCCTGGGTGTCAAAGGGCGTTTCATTTCCCCACGGCACTCAGTTCCGAGCAACATACAAGGGCCAACAGCACAGCGCCTTGGTTAAAAACGGAGCCTTGGTAATGAACGGCAAGCGGTTTACGTCCCCTTCTGCAGCAGCTGTGGCTATTACCGGCAATCCGGTGAACGGCTGGCGCTTCTGGGAGTGCCTGCTTCCTGGGAGCGTCAAATGGAAGCTCGCCGCAGACTTGAGGTAATGGTGCCCAACCATCACTTCCACCCGACATCCCTGCCGCCGCTTCGCGTCGTCAGGGCTGCGGGCGAAGTGGGGCGTTAGTTGTATCTCACAATAGGCAGCTAGGATCGAGAATCGCCCAGAAGCTACCCAGGAGCTACCCGCAAATTGATCCAAAATTTGTTAACAGGCAACCAACTGTTTGATAAATAAATAATAAAACACAATACTGCCCAAGTAGTTCGGTTTATATCAGCCCCACGGAGTCAGCCCCATAGCACAGCCAACCCGAACGGAACGGCGGCAAACGGCGGCGCGGCCACCGTATCCTCGTCCTTGAACACTCCGACCAGACTCCACAGTCCCTCGCGCAGCTCGAACGCTTCCAGGGTGCGCGCCGCCGGGTCCACCAGCCAGGCATGCGCCACGCCGAAGCGGGCATAAAGAGGCAGCTTCAATGCCCGATCCTTGCGGGCAGTGCTGGGGGAAAGGATTTCGCAGACCCAGTCGGGCACGATCTCGAAGCGATGATCCTCGGGCAGGGCTGGCATCCGCTCCCGGCGCCAACCGGCTAGGTCGGGCACCGCCACCTCGGTGTCGCGGATGAAATGGATTTCGGGCTCCGTCAAGATCCACCACCCGCCCGGACCGCCACGACCACGGTTGAAAGGGCCACCCAACTCAACGATCAGTTCCGAATGCGCCAAGGTGTGCTTCCCGGCCGGCCGGGGTTGAACGTGGAGCTGTCCGCCGATGATCTCGCCCACCACATGGTCCGGCAGGGCCAACAGATCATCGTATAGCGTGAGTTTTTTCGCGGTATTCGGCATATTCCTTCCTCGTAAACCCCTTGTGCGCGGTACGGGCGGTGTTTGCGCTGTCGAACCGACAAATCCCGGACTCGCTGAAACTGCAGTTTGGCAAACCGCATCCCATCCCGCCATCTCTGACCACCACGGCCGATATCATGAGCGATCACCTTCTCATCGTGGACGACGATCCCGGCTTGCGCGAACTGCTCGCCGACTACCTGAGCCGCAACGGCTTCCGAGTGAGCGGCGCGGCCGATGGCCGGGGGCTGTGGGCGGCACTGGAGCAGGCGCCGGTCGATCTAATCGTCCTCGATCTGATGCTGCCCGGCGACGACGGACTGGTGCTGTGCCGCAATCTGCGTGCCCGCTCGCAGATCCCGATCATCATGCTGACCGCTCGCGGCGACGACACCGACCGCATCGTCGGGCTGGAAATGGGCGCCGACGATTACCTGTCCAAACCGTTCAACCCCCGCGAACTGCTGGCCCGCATCAAGGGCGTACTGCGGCGCAGCCGCAACACCCCCGGCGAACCGGGCGAACCCAAGCGCTTCCATTTCGCCGGCTGGAGCCTGGACGTGGCCAGCCGGCAACTGATCGCGCCCGATGAGGTGCGAGTACCGCTGGGTACCAGCGAATACCGGCTGCTGCAAGTGTTTCTGGAGCATCCGCAGCGAGTGCTGAACCGCGATCAGTTGCTGGACCTGACCCAGGGCCGCGAGGCCATGCCATTCGACCGCAGCATCGACGTGCAGGTCAGCCGCTTGCGCCGGCGGCTGCGCGACGACCCGCGCGAGGCAGTCATCATCAAGACCGTTCGCAGCGAAGGCTATCTGCTGGCGGCCCACGTCAGCCGGGAGTTTTGATGCGCCTGTTGCCGCAATCCCTGTTCGGTCGGCTGCTGCTGTTCCTGACCGGTGGTCTAGTGCTCGCTCAACTGTTGAGCGCCGGGATTCTGCTGCAAGACCGCGAACAGGCGCTCTCTCACGCCATCGGCGGCCACATCGCCCAGCGCATCGCCGCCATCGTCGGCCTGCTGGACACGCTGGACGAGGCCGAACGCCGCCGCCTGGTAACGGCGCTGGATCTACCACCCACCCGACTCAGCCTCGATCTGCCCTGGTCCGAGCAGGCGACGACCGACGAGCGCTACCACACCACGCTGTTCCGCGCCTTGCTGCGCCGCCAGCTCGGCCCGGACCGACCGTTTCAGGTCGAGATTGCCGACGACTGGCCGCCACCCATCGCCGACCGGCCAGCTTGGCGTGCCCCGCACCGGCCGCCGCGCGACTGGGCCGATCGTCCTCCGCCCCCACCCGAAGAAGCAGACCGCCCGCCGCGCCGCTGGCAGCACGCGATGATGTTGGGTTTGCGCAATTTCGTGGTGCAGGTGCGCTTGCACGACGAGACCGTGGTCACCTTCCAGCAAGTGCTGCCGGAAGAGGTCATCGCCTGGCCGACACGCCTGCTGCTGATTCTGCTGGTATTGCTGGTGTCGGTCGCGGTGCTGGCGGCGTTGGCGGTACGTGCCTTGACCCGACCGCTGACCGTGCTGGCTAACGCCGCCGCCGAACTGGGTCGCGACATTCGCCGCCCGCCGCTGGCCGAATCCGGGCCGTTGGAAGTCCGCCGCGCCGCCGCCGCCTTCAACACCATGCAGGATCGGCTGATTCGCTACATCGAGGACCGCGATCGCATCCTCGCCGCGATGTCCCATGACCTCAAGACCCCGATCACCCGCTTGCGGCTGCGCGCCGAACTGCTGGACGATTCGCCGCTGCGGGAAAAATTCCAGGCCGATCTGGACGACATGCAGCACATGGCGCAAGCGTCGCTGGATTTCCTGCGTGGTGGCGAGAACAGCGAACCCATCGCCTCGGTGGATCTCAACGCCTTGCTGGAATCGTTGCAGGAGGATGCGGAGGATGTCGGCGACGAGGTAGGCATCGCCGGCACGGTCCGCCAACCCTTACGTTGCCGGCCGCTGGCCTTAAAGCGCTGCCTGACCAACCTGCTGGACAATGCCCTGAAATACGGTCAGCGCGCCGACATCACGGCACGAGACACGCCACAGCGCTTGACGTTGACGATCCGCGATCATGGATCGGGTATCCCCGACACGGAGCTGGAACGGGTTTTCGAGCCGTTCTACCGGCTGGAAAGCTCGCGCAGTCGCGACACCGGCGGCGCCGGTCTGGGCTTGAGCATCGCCCGCAACATCGCCCGCGCCCACGGCGGCGACCTGACGCTGCGCAATCACCCGCAAGGCGGACTGGAAGCGGTGCTGGAACTCCCACGTTGATCCGACAATAAATAAAGCCCCCGGTCACCTACCGGGAGCCTTGCCGCCTATCATTATTGATTCAGGATTTATCACCCCATCCCACGATCGCATCACGGTCACGCAGTCGGACTTGATCCTGATCTTGGTCATGAATTGGATCGGGGTCGCGATCCTGATCGTGCAGCCGGGTTTGATCCTGGATTCGATCTGGGTCATGCAGGCGATCCTGATCCTGGATCTGGAGCCTATCCGGTTCCTGAATGCGAGTCCGATCTTTCGTCTGGTCGGTTAGTCCTTGCGATCCCGGGCTCACGGTGCCGAAACCACCCCAACCCGATGAGCCTGGACCCACACCACTGCCCGAACCACCACCAGCGGCACCGCTACTACCACCACCAGCGGCACCGCCAGCACCGGCACCGCCAGCACCGGCACCGCCAGCACCGGCACCGCCAGCACTTGCTCCCCTACCGAACCCACCAGCCTGCGCTTCATCAACCATGGTTTCCATCACGCCAACTCCAAGAATAAGAGTGAATATGGCGATTGAAATTATCTTGATAAATCTCATAATGTTGTTATTCATCATGAATCTCCTAATCAAGCTATTTTTAGGAAAATATCCCAAAACGGAATAGAAATGTCTATAGGGTATTTTCCTTACTGCATAATAAATTAATTTCCAAATCGGCAATTTCCAACAATATGAAAATCTCAAAACACAATCACTTAAAAAACAAATATTAAACCACCATTGAGCTGGTTGATATCAGCGGTTTTATTAACGGTTTTAATGTTTTCCTTGCTAGGATGGCATGTTCATTATTCTTTCTTGACCATTAATAACTTACAGCATATTTATATTAATGAAGACTATCATTGGCATAAAGTAATTGATCTTTCCAGACAAATTACCGCAGCCGCACATGCCGCCGTGATTGATCCGAACTTAGACAACGAACAACTGGAGAAATACCATCGAATTGCAGCCGAACTTGATACGCTTTTAGTTGATAATAAAATCGCGAAGTTTGGTATTGAGGATAATAATATTGATCCATTGATGGAAGCAAAATCGGCTCAAAAAAATATTAAGAACTATTGAGCAATCAGCTTTGAAACAGATGCAATCTGGACAACCAATAATTGGGCTAAAACGCCTGTTCGACGAAGATTATAAGATGCAAGAACAAGTATTTATAAAGGCCATGAATAATTTTATCGACCAATCCAGGCATCGTTTAATCGATCAACTACAAGAAGGAAAGAGCAAAGAACTCCAATCACTATGGGCGGCGTTTTTCATTTTTCTGATCTCTTTATCATTCTGGATTATGCTTATTTATCGTTTACAGAAATGGGGTAGCATTCTGTCTCTGGAGATTCTCGAACATCAGAAAGCTGAGGAAATAGCCAACAAGCTGGAAAGAAAATATTATAATTTGTTCGAATATGCCAACGACCCAATTCTAATTATCAACCCAACGACCTATCACCTGCTTGATGTCAACAAAAAAAGCTGCTGATTTATTGGGATATGATCGCAATGAATTACTTGGATTGACATTAAATGATTTAATAATTAGTGATGATCAAAACCCTATTGAGCAGATTTTAAAAAATCTCTAGCAAAAAGTGCTGTTTCCGAGTGTCTCTATCGTCGTAAGGACGGTCATCCTTTTCCAGTCGAAATCAGTGGAAGATTGATCGATGCTGGAGACAAGGAGGTCTACCAATGTTTTGCCCGCGATATTACCGAACGCAAGCGCTTTCAGGAAGAAAGACTGCATTCGCAGAAAATCGAGGCTATCGGTCAGGTGGCCGATGGCATCGCCCATGATTTCAGGAATGCCTTAACCGCGATTTCCGGCTATAACGCGTTGGGTCAAGATCTTTTGCCCGAACACCATCCAGCTTTGGAATCCCTCAAGCGGATCGACCAGGTCATTGGTCAGGCCAATGGGTTGATCAAGGGATTATTGACGTTCAGTCGCAGGCAGGAGACCGAGCAGCAATCCGTGGAACTACACCAACTTGTTGAAAATTCTTCTGATTTGTTTCGACGGATATTGCCGGCCACCATCACGCTGGAAATCGATGTAGCTTCCGTTCAAAATTTCCAGGTAAGTGCCGACGTCACTCAGTTGCAACAAGTGTTGCTGAACCTGATGATCAACGCCCGGGATGCCATGCCCGATGGCGGCACCCTGCGCATCTCGCTCTCTCCGGCACCGGCGGATCGAGGCGACGGGTCGGATACGGCCGGTTGGGTCCGCATCGAGGTCAGCGATACCGGGGTCGGGATGCCGCCCGAGGTTCAGGCCCATATCTTCGAGCCGTTTTTCACCACCAAGCCGGACGAGTACGGTACTGGCCTGGGGTTGGCCATGGTCCACAGTATCGTGAGCCAGCATGGTGGGCGCGTGGAGGTCCGGTCGACGGTCGGCCAAGGTTCGACCTTCACGGTCTTGTTGCCCCCCGCGACCCTGGATTCCATTCCAGATGACGCCATCTCCTCGCGGAATTGGAAAAGCGGCGCCGGCGAAATGATTCTGCTGGCGGAAGATCATCGCTACGTTCGGGAAATCATGGCGGCGACCTTGCGTCATGTGGGCTATGAAGTGGTTCAAGCGGAAGACGGGTTGGCGCTGTTGGACCGCTATCAGGCGCATCGCGACCACCTTCGCTTGCTGATCGCGGATCTGGATTTGCCGGGATGCAGCGGGCTCGATGGCCTGCGACAACTACGGGCGCGGGGCGCGCGCCTGCCCGCCATTCTGATTACGGGCACCGATTCGCGGGATTTGTCCGACCAGCTCGATATGGAAACCTTGTTGTTGCGCAAACCGTTCCAGATGGCCACGCTGGCACGACTGGTTTACAGTCTGCTTCATCAAGAGGCTCGCGTCGATGATCAAACCCATCTCGATCGTCCTGGTTGACGATCATGCGCTGGTGCGCGACATGCTGCGGCAGCGGCTGACTCAGGAAACCGACATGGTGGTCCTGAGTTGCGAGAGCAATGCCCAGGACGCAGTGCGATGCTGTGTCGCCACGAGTCCGGATGTGGTGTTGCTGGATATCGATATGCCGGGACTGTCAGCGTTTGAGGGCGCGCGGTCAATCAAGAGTCAATGTTCCGGGACGCGCCTGGTTTTTCTCAGTGCGTTTTTTCACGATCGCTATATCGATCAGGCCCTGGCCTTGGAAGCGATGGGCTATCTCACCAAAAACGAACCACCGGAGGTGGTCATTCAAGCCATCCGTCAGGTGATGACCGGAACCGTCTATTTTTCCGATGAGGTGCTGGCGCGGATCGTGATCAACGGGGATGGCGTCCGTCTGGCGCATGCGCCGGAGAGCCGAACCCGGTTGTTGACCGAGCGGGAATTGGAGATGCTGGCCTATATCGCCCGTGGTCTTTCCAAGAAAGAGATCGCCCGGACGGTAGGCATCAGTGTGAAAACGGTGGAACAGCATTGCACGCATTTGATGGAGAAACTGGCCATTCACGACCGGGTGGAACTGGCGCGTCTGGCAATTCGAGAGGGGTTGGTGGAACCCTGAGGACTACCGGCCCCGGATCGGGCGAGGCCGGTTTTAGGGTCACCCTCAGAAGTGATTGCCACTTTGAGCAATGGCTGACTGGATATTGCTGCCTGATGGGGCAATGCCCCGGAGGCTGACGTTTAACAGAAACGGATAGTACGGGGCTGGTGTCTCACCATCCAGGTTAGCTAGTTCGACGACCAGTGTGTATTGAACCTGTCCCTTGGAGGTCGGTAACACACACGCAAGACGTGGGTCGCGTTGCCAGCCCGGCGGCGGTGCGGGTCGTGAGGCGGAACAAAGCTCGGCGCCTGTTGGGTCGAGGACTTTCAATTTGAAGAGTCCCGGTCCACCCTCGTCTTCACCTCCGCAGCCACCGCTTGGCTCTTCCGCAGTGACGACCTGTTCGTGATCGTGTGTGCTTTGGATTCGGTAGATGTCCGCGTCCAGGCTGGCAAACAAGATTTCATCCCCCGCGCTCCGGAAGGTCCAGGATACTTGTGGTTTCGCCGTATCGAGCACGCCGGCAATAGAATCCGCGCCGTCTTCCCGAACCACTTGGGCCTGACCCAGATCACCGACCAGGCAGGCGCTCACCAAGATCGCCATCATCAACAATATTCGCTGATTGTTCATCGCCTTTCTCCTCAGCTTTGCAGCTTGGCTAAAAGGGCCTTGCCGGCCCGGTGAGGGAGGCGATGAACCTCCTGATCCGGGCCGAGGCCCTTAAATCGGCTCTTATGAGATGGTTACCGACGTGGACCACCGCCACCGCCCTTAGTGGTCAGTGGCACATCGATGTAAACGAGCCCACCCTCATCACCAAGGTCAGAGTCACCCGCATAGATGATGGTCGTGGACGTATTGGCCTCACCCATATTCACAAGCTGCGTACCGGCAGTGGATTGGGTCGGCGTCTCGAATTTGGTTGCCAGCGTCGAACTGCACACTGGCCCCTCGGCATCGTTGCCGTCCAGCACCATGGTTAGGCGGTAGGTACCAGTAGAGGCCGTCTTGGCGTTCCAGTTGTAGCCGTACACGATGCTACCACTAGAGGTGATTTCCGTGGTCCAGGCGCCGGTGTAGGTGGCTACGTTGACCAATGGGTCACCCACGCTTGGGCCTGACCACAAGCCTGTGGTCTCATCCCAGACAGGGCTTTCGGAATCTGGAATCTTCTGGATTACCAGCCGTGCGCAGTGGGAGTACACCAGTGCGTTAATTCCTCCGACATCTGGTGTCGTCATCCTAATCGTGGTCGGGTCGAGCAGGGTCTGCGTGCCGGGTACAGGTACGGACTCTTCAGAGATATTGATTGATGGAGAGTTACCCCTCGCATTGTTGCCTAATCCTCCCCCGAATTGGCCAACTGAGCTCTGCATGCCGGTGATTAGTGCCGCTTCCTCTTCTCCTGGGCCGAAATCCGTACCCTGTATCTCGGTGCCGGATTGCTCGGTGCCGGGCACCGCCCCGCTCATCCCCAGGGCCGCGAAGCAGCCGAGGCTTTCACCGGCCGCTTCGGGCACGCTGCAGGGTGTCGGAATCGCATTCGTCCAGTCGGTCACCACGTAATCACCCAGTTCCGGGTCGTCCTCTGACACACTCTGCAATAGGTTGAACTCGACACGGATCTGCCGCGCCTGGATCGATGGGCTCGATTCCAGCAGATCGCCGACATCCACGGCGCTCACCACTAGCGGGGTACTGGCATCGTGACCGACGCTCAGAGTTTTCCAGAAATTCTCGGTGCGTTTCTGCAACCACCAGACCTTTGGCACACCCACGAACTTGATCTCTCCGGTCTCCGATACGACCACGACCTGGCGCCCGTAGTAGCACACATATTCGGAGGGTACCGGGGTACCGGGTTGCACGCCCTCCTCGTCGATGCACTGCGTCGAATCAATCGCCGCGAACCGCCATGCGCCATCCAGTGGAAGGCCGGCCGGTGAGGCGTTATCCGACAGGATTAACGGGAATGACAGATTGTTGGCGCCGGTCTCGCCGCCGGGTGTGGGCGGTTTGCCCTTGGCGAACACTATCGGTGACGCCACCACGCTGGCCGTCAGTACAACAGCCAGCACCTTAAATAAATTCCTTGCGTTCATGATATTCACCTCCATCTGCTGCCCGGACGGGGTTCCTTTGAACCCTATCCGGCTGGCGAACTGGGGTCTTAACCCAAGCTCGCCGGTTGCACATGGTTCCCTCTCCCCTGCACCATCCAATTCCAAGGCGCGAGAGGTTTCAAGGAAATAATTCCGGGTTGGTCCCCAGCATTACTTCCTTAAAAAATAATATTGTGCTAAAAAACTGCCATTCTGAAAATAAGGTATATTCTCTATAAGACATGTAGCATTTCATGCATCACGAAATAGACAAAAAGCATCGATAATCCCCATTCAATGGCTTGAATTGGTTGACAATAATCTGAACCAGAGAAGTTGGCTGCCACATCCAACATGTCACAATGCAAGCTGGCGCAAGCCAACAAACCAACTGGCCGACATGTGGTGGGAAGGGAGCGTCAGCCATTTGCCAGGAATCGTCAGCAGGCGGTCACCAGCTTGTCGGATTCAGCATGATCCTGGATGACCGTTCCCAAAGTGGCCTGAAAACAGGGCTGGAACTCCCACCCTGAACCACGCGCCTAACTCGTACAGGTGAACCCGTCCACACCCAACCCCGTGAGGAGAACCGCATGGACACCACGGCACACAATCTGAGCACGTTGTTCGAGCAACTGGGTCTGCCCGCCGACGCCAACGCCATCAAGACTTTCATTCACTGGCACCGGCCACTCGACCCCAAGGTCCCGCTGCATCAAGCCCTCTGGTGGCATCCGGTCCAGTCCGAGTTCCTGCGGCAGGCGATCGAGGAGGATTCGGATTGGGCCGAACAGGTCGATGCACTCGATGCCCTGCTCCGCCCCGCGCCGGAGGCGTCCTGAAATCGATCCTCCGTAAAATGCCTCAGAGCCAGTCGCGCGGTTGTAGAAAGAAGGTGGACAACCGCGCTTCCGGGCTATCCGGCTCGGGCCGCCAGTCGTATTCCCAACGTACCCGTGGCGGCAACGACATCAGAATCGACTCGGTGCGCCCGCCCGATTGTAGGCCGAACAAGGTGCCTCGGTCGTACACCAGATTGAATTCGACATAGCGCCCGCGCCGGTAAAGCTGGAACTCCCGCTCCCGTTCTCCATAGCGCATCTCCCGCCGCCGTGCCACGATGGGCAGATAAGCCGGTAGATAGTGATCGCCGACACCGCGCAGAAAGGCAAAACACCGTTCGAATCCCCAGTCGTTGAGATCGTCGAAGAACAGTCCACCGATGCCGCGCGGTTCGTTACGATGTTTGAGGAAGAAATAGTCGTCGCACCAGCGCTTGAACCGAGGATGGACCTCCGGCCCGAACGGCTCGCAGGCGGCGCGAGCGGTGCGGTGCCAGTGAACGCAGTCTTCCTCGAACCCGTAGTACGGAGTGAGATCGAAGCCGCCGCCGAACCACCACACCGGTTCGGCATCGTCCCGCGCGGCGGTGAAGAAGCGGATGTTGGCGTGGGAGGTGGGCACGTAGGGATTGCGCGGATGGACCACCAGCGACACGCCCATGGCTTCGAAACCGCGCCCGGCCAGTTCCGGCCGCTGGGCGGTGGCCGCCGGCGGCAGGCGGGCGCCGGTGACATGGGAAAAGTTGATGCCGGCCTGTTCGAACAACGCGCCGTCTCGCAGCACGCGGGTGCGACCGCCGCCGGCCAGACCACCGCTGGCCAGACCGCCGCCAGTGGGACGCTCCCAGGCATCTTCCCGGAACGTCGCGGTGCCGTCGGCCGATTCCAGGGCACGAGTCAGCCGATCCTGCAATTCGCGCAGGTAACTCAGTACGGCGTCGACATCGGAAGGTTTGGACATGGCGGTTCCACGGGATCTCAATGCTTCCCACCGTCAGGGGGTTGAAAATAGGCCACGGGCTGATTCTTGATCTTCGCCACTACGGCGACGATAGTTTAATGACGGCACGGTTGGAATGCGCAACATCCGCCAACCGATGCAGCGACGAACCGGGCGCGGCGCGAACCCGAACTGGCGGCGAAGGGGGCATGACGACACATGGGCGATTACAGCAGCGAGCGATACAACCCGACGTTCCCGCACTGCGGCCAGTTGCGGCTGTTCTTCGAAGGTTCTCAACTGCGCATGAGCGGCGGCAGCCAGACCTACAGCTACCTGGCAGTGTCCGGCAGGCCGGTCAACGGCCGCTTCGATTACAGCGCGGCGCGGCAACGAGTTTCCGGGGAAGGCCCGATCCCCCAGGGCATTTACTGGATTCGGCCGGACGAATTGGATGACAACTGGCTGAATTGCCGACTCTCGGACAGTTTCGCCAATGCTTGGGGCCGGTATCGGATTTCAATCCATCCCTTCACCACCACCGAGACTTTCGGACGCGGCGGGTTTTTCATCCACGGCGGCACCACGCCCGGCAGCGCCGGCTGCATCGATCTGACCAACCACATGGACCGGTTCGTGGCGGATTTGCGCCGGGAAGTGGGCACATCGGCGCAAACCTGTCAGATCCATCTCGAAGTCCTGTATCCGCTACCGCCGGGCGATTATCCAATACCGGGCAACACCCGCATCGTATGAATCTCCGGCGTGTGCTCTCCATCATCGTGGCGGTGCTGCTGGTCGCCACTCTTGGCTGGCTGCACTACGAGCTGCTGACGGAAGCCTACGGCAGCGGCCCGCCCCATTACGGCCAAACCACCAATATGGATAAGTGGAGCAGTCCCTGGCCAGGATTGCTGAAGGTCGATGCCATCGGCGCCGCGATGCTCCTCGCGCTGCTGCGCTGGGGGATTTTCCCCAAATCCCACCGCTAATCGGGCTGGATGAATCGCGGGGCGGATCGGCCGCCGCACGCGGCACGCCCCCAACCTCATGCTCCCGGCTTCCGAGCCAGCCAACCCATCGTAACTTCTTAAAATATCGTTATATTACATCAGCTTATTTTGTTGGCGATCGTCTAGAGGTTTTGTCACGACTCAAGGGAACGCCCTCCTGATCTGGGTATTTTCCAGTCCGCCAGTCCAAAGACTCGCTTCAAGTAGGCCAACTGTCGGAAGCAGTTGGCGCACCTCGTCAATTTCATGAGCATTTTTTATTGGAATTACAATCATTTTTTTTAATATATGACACTTAATCGTGTCAATTTGGCCCGCTTGTCGACGCAGTGGCATGACCCGGCAAGGCTTTGAATTGCATTGCGTTTGATGCATATCACTTTATATAAAAAATTTTGATTTTTATTTTTATTTTATTTTTTGTTTTCGGCTAGAGAGCGATCTCTCTGGAAGAGAATCGGCAAACAAACCACAAATATGGCACTGTTATTGCTTAAATCAAGTCCGCCTTGAAATATTGACTCAATATGGATTGTGGACTGGTAAAACCAGCACCCCAAGCAGGGTAAGTGGAGATTCTGAATGGGTTTCAAATCGATGTGATCGAGAATTCGATCCGACGATGATTGGCCGCTAGAACTGGTTGAATGACGCCAAGCGTTTACGAAACCGTCTGTATAGAGTTAAACCCGCATTCCTGGTTACGCCCCATTGGGGAATTTCGCGGGTTTTTTTTGGTCTGCTGATAAACTAAAAACAACAAATTGACTGGAACCCATATTGAAATTTAATTCTAACTACTAGAAAATTGGAGAATAATCATGAATGAAGAGCTAAAACCCGCAAAACCGATTATCACAAACAGCCTGATCAAGCGCTTTCGGAAATCGATAATTTGGCTATATATTGCAACTGTCGCAACCAGTGTTCCGATTATTTATTTTGCCACACGGTACCAAGTGTATGCGGAAGCAAATAGAGAGCTATCCTTACTGGAGGATTCTCTTTCATCATTACGCGAATATATTGCCAAAGATGTTCGCCCAGGTCTGCTGCAAGCGAATTTGTTTGAATCGCCCGCGATTTCTGGCATATTGACCACGAGTATAATGGCTGGCTATTTCAGAGAAAAGCAACCCGATTACTACATTAAGGTAGCCTCCGATAATCCCCTGAACCCCCAAAAAATCTGCCGGAGCCTCTCGAAGTCAAATTGCTGGATAAATTTCGGAATAATGAAAACCTGAAAGAAATTACAGAAACCGGGTTGATCAAGGGTCGTCAATTCCTATTTTCTGCTCGTCCCAGTGCAGCCAAGCAGGAATGCATGTCATGCCATGGCGATCCAGGCAAAGCCCCCTTGCCCGTTACCAGTAAATATGGCACGGCAAGCGGATACAATTACAAACCCAACAGTATCGTAGGCACAATAGGAGTGGGCGTGCCTTTGGTGGATATCAACGCCTTGGTGATGCAGCGCGGGTTAGTGGCGATGGGAATAATCACCGTGATTTTCGGTTTGATCTTTATAATAATTAATGCCTTGGTGAAGAAAAGCATTCTATTGCCGATTAACAACATTACCGAGGCTTCGATAGTTTTAAGCAAAGGAGATCTGGATCACGAGATCCATATCGAGCGAGATGGTAGTGAAATTGGTGAACTAGCAAACTCTTTCGAGCTATTGAGACGCAGTTTAAAAGTGGGCCATGGAGCAATCAAAAATAATAATCCGTGTCAAAGTGCTGGTTTATTGACAGAGGCATCACTTGGTCGCCGCAAGTTAATAAACCAGCACTACTGATTGCCCAGCATCAATTGCTCAAATTCTCATGCAAGGTTTATGAGTATGCACAATTCATCACCAATATCTCTAGCCACTATAGTCACCGAACTCCAACGAGTTTGTCAGGAGAAGCTCTCGGGCACAATAAATATTTTGACAGAGAATCGTCAATTGGCCCGGATCAGTCTTCTGGATGGCAATATCGTGGCGCTATTCTGTATGAGCAAACGGGGCGCGGAGGCATTACCGCTGATCCGACAACTCAATCCCAACTGGTTCCAGTTTATCAAAGGGAGCAGTGTTACCGCCGATTCCAATTTACCCGCAACCGCCGACATCGTTAATTTTCTTACCAGTACCGCTTCTTCTTCCACAAAATCGGAACCGGAAAAGAATACACTACTTGAAATACTTCCCCAGCGGATTCTCACAGTGTTGAAAGAAATGCTGAATGAGTTTATGGGTCCGGTGGCACCCATGATTTGCAACAAGGTTCTACGACAAGCCTCGAACTTGGACTCGGCAATTGACTTGTTGGCCAGAGAAATTCCCGACCAGCAACAGGCCATTAAATTCCAGGAGCAGGTCAGACAAAAAGTTTTCTGAGGTAATGGAAAATCGAGGCCCTTGATGGCTGAGGTGACGATAATCGCCAGGGTTTTCGATAATGTCCGATCGCTTGTTTCGCTCTCCCCTGCCAAGTGAGAGAACACAGAGTGAAGAACGAAAAACAATCAAGATGAGGGGATCAGCCTTTGCAACCGCGTCCCTCGTCCCACAACCTCTTTCCCACCAGCGGGAGAGGGGTTGTGAATGCTCACGCTGGATACAAAATGTAACGTCGCCAACCGTTCGGGACATTGGCCACAAGCGTCATCTGGTGTTGGTCCACAGGGTTTCGGGGTGCCGGCCAATCCCTACCTAATCATCGTGGTCACAGTTGCGGCTATCGCCCTGAATCCGTACCATTTCCGCTCTTGTCAGCGGCTATCCCGCCTTCCCTGCCTTGCACGACGGAAATCAAACACCATGCGCAGCCACTATTGCGGCCAAGTTACCGAAACCCTGCTCGATCAGGATGTCACCCTCTGCGGTTGGGCGCACCGCCGCCGCGATCACGGCGGCGTGATCTTCGTCGATCTGCGCGATCGCGAGGGTCTGGTGCAGGTGGTGATCGATCCCGACGTGCCGGACGCCTTCGCCAGCGCCGAGCGGGTCCGCAACGAATACGTGCTGCGGGTGATCGGGCGGGTGCGCCGCCGGCCCGAGGGCACCGAAAATCCCAATCTGCCCACCGGCGCGATCGAAGTGCTGGCCCGCGAACTGGAAATCGTCAACCGTGCCGAGCCGTTGCCGTTCCAGTTGGACGACGACGATACTTCCGAGGAAGTACGACTGCGCTATCGCTACCTCGACCTGCGCCGGCCGGCGATGCAGGAGCGCTTGCGGCTGCGCGCCCGAGTGATCGGCGCCCTGCGCCGGCTCCTGGAAGAACGAGGTTTCCTGGACATCGAAACCCCGATGCTGACCAAGGCCACCCCGGAAGGCGCCCGCGATTACCTGGTGCCCAGCCGCACCCATCCCGGCAGCTTCTTCGCCCTGCCGCAATCGCCGCAGTTGTTCAAGCAATTGCTGATGATGGCCGGCTTCGACCGCTACTATCAGGTGGTGCGCTGCTTCCGCGACGAGGATCTGCGCGCCGATCGCCAGCCGGAATTCACCCAGCTCGATATCGAAACCTCGTTTCTGGACGAGCAGGGGATCACCGATCTGATGGAAGACGTGATCCGCCGGATGTTCGCGGAAGTGCTGGCGGTGGAACTGCCCAATCCTTTCCCGCGCATGCCCTACGAAACGGCGATACAGCGCTACGGTTCCGACAAGCCGGATTTGCGCATCCCGCTGGAACTGACCGAACTGTCGGATCTGATGGCCGGTGTGGAATTCAAGGTTTTCGCCAACCCCGCTAACGATCCGAATGGCCGGGTGGCGGCGTTGCGGGTCCCGGACGGCGGCAAGCTGACCCGTCGCGAGATCGACGTCTACACCGAATTCGTCGGTCGCCATGGCGCGAAGGGACTGGCCTACATCAAGGTCAACGATGTCGCCGCCGGCCGCGAGGGGTTGCAAGCACCGATCGTGAAATTCCTGCCCGACGAAGTGCTGGCCAAGATCCTGACCCGTACCGGCGCGGAGAACGGCGATTTGCTGTTCTTCGGCGCGGATTCGGCCAAGGTGGTCAACGATGCACTGGGCGCCTTGCGGATCAGGCTCGGCCACGATCTGGGCCTGGTCAAAGGCGAATGGGCGCCTTTGTGGGTCGTCAATTTCCCGATGTTCGAGTGGGACGAGCACGACCAACGCTGGAATGCCTTGCACCATCCCTTCACCGCGCCGCGCACCGATGATCCCGCCGAAGTCCAAGCCAATCCCGGCCGCTGCCTGTCCCGGGCTTACGACATGGTGCTGAACGGTAGTGAAATCGGTGGCGGTTCGGTGCGTATTCATCGTCAGGAGATGCAGAACATGGTGTTCGAACTGCTCGGCATCGACGCCGAGGAAGCGCGCGCCAAGTTCGGTTTTCTGCTGGACGCGTTGAAATTCGGCTGCCCGCCGCATGGCGGTCTTGCCTTCGGCCTGGATCGACTGGTGATGCTGATGGCCGGGGTTGCTTCCATCCGCGACGTGATGGCTTTTCCCAAGACCCAGAGTGCCGCCTGTCTGCTGACCCAGGCGCCGGCGCCGGTCACCGAGACGCAGTTGCGCGATCTCAACATCCGTCTGCGCCGCACGCCTTGAAAAAACCACTCTCAGCCCCGACCGCTCTCCCACCGGAAGAGCGGCGACTGAAGCGCCCGGAATCGGTGCTGGTGGTGATCTACACCGCGATGGACGAGGTGCTGGTGCTGCGCCGCCGCCAACCGGCGGATTTCTGGCAGTCGGTGACCGGCAGCCTGCGCTGGGAGGAAACCGACCCACTGGTGGCGGCCCGGCGGGAGCTGCGCGAGGAAACCGGGTTGGGCGACGACGCGGAAGTCGTGGCCTGCGGCACGGTCAACCGCTTTCCGATCTTGCCGCCCTGGCGACATCGCTACGCCCCGGATGCCGTCGAGAACGTCGAGCACGTCTTCCGGGTCCGTCTGTCCGAACGTCCGCTCATCACCTTGAATCCCGCCGAACACAGCGAATATCGCTGGCTGGTCCGCGCGGTGGCGGCGACCCAAGTCACGTCTTACACCAATCGAGAGGCTATCCTGCGCCTGCCATGAAAGTGCTGTTCGCCCGCCTCGCGGGTCCGCTCATCGGGCTGATGCTGTTCGCCGGCGCTCTATGGGTATTGCATCAAGCATTGGCGGAATATCGCTACCAGGATGTTGTCGCCTATCTTCGGCACTTACCGTCCTCGCAATTGTTCGCCGCCCTGCTGGGCACGGCGCTGAGTTATCTGGTCACCACCGGCTACGACTGGCTGGCGCTGCGCTACGTCCGCCGACCGCTGCCCTGGTCCAAGGTCGCTTCGCCGCCCTGCTCAGTTATGCCTTCAGCAACTCGGTCGGATTGTCGGTGCTCACCTCCAGCTCGTTGCGCTTCCGCCTGTATTCGAGTTGGGGCCTGAGCGCGGTGGATATTGCCCGGATCGTCCTGTTCACCACCCTGACCCTGTGGCTGGGCATCCTAACGGTCGGCGGCGGCGTGCTGATGTTGGTTCCGCTGGATCTGAGCGCGATTCCCTGGCTGAACATGGACAGCCGGCTGCTGGGTTTGCTACTGCTGATCCCGCCGGTGGCTTACCTGTTGCTCGGCGTGCTGCGTCGCCAACCCTTGCGATTGGGGCACTGGCAACTACCGATGACACGGCCCCGGCTGGCCTTGCCGCAGTTGGCGGTCGGCGCGTTGGACTGGGTCATGGCCAGCCTGGTGTTGTATACCTTGCTACCGGCCTCCGAGACTCTTGGTTTCGGCCATCTGCTCGGCGTGTTCCTGGTGGCGCAGATCGCCGGTTTGCTCAGCCATATCCCCGGCGGGCTGGGGGTGTTCGAATCGCTGGTGCTGCTCATGCTCCAGCGCGAGTTGCCGGCCGCCGATCTGCTCGGCGCGCTGCTCGCCTTCCGCCTGATTTATTACCTGCTGCCGCTGGCGCTGGCCGCCATCGTGCTGGGTCTGCATGAGCTGCGGCACTACCGGGAACGGGTGTTGTGGCTACCGCGCGCGGTGGGACCGTGGGCGCCGGTGCTGCTGCCGCATGTGTTCGCCCTGCTGGCGCTGATCAGCGGCGCGGTGCTGCTGTTCTCGGCCGCGACTCCGGCGGTGGAAGCGCGGTTGGTGTGGTTACACCATAGAATCCCGCTGTCGGTTCTGGAAATTTCCCATTTTATCAGCAGCCTGGTCGGCATGGGTCTGCTGCTGCTGGCGCGGGGTCTGCAACGCCGGCTGGACGCCGCCTGGCTGCTGGCCGTGGCTTTCCTGGCCGCCGGCATCGCCGCCTCGCTGCTGAAAGGCGCCGACTACGAGGAAGCGATCATCCTGTCGGTATTGCTGGCCGGATTGCTGCCGTCCCGACGGCAGTTCTATCGCCGCGCTTCGTTGTTCGGCGAACGCTTTACGCCGGGCTGGCTCGCCGCCATCGCCGTGGTACTGCTCTGCTCGCTCTGGCTGGGCTTTTTCTCCTACAAGCATGTCGAGTATTCCAACGAACTGTGGTGGAAATTCAGCTTCAGCGGCCGGGGCGAAGCGCCACGGTTTTTGCGCGCGATGGTGGGCGCCATGGGCGTGGCGCTGTTCTTTGGCGTCGCCAAGCTATTGCGGCCGGCGCCGTTCGAGCCGACCCTGCCGGGCCCGGAGGAAAAGCGTCAGGCCCACGCCATCGCCGCCGCGTTTCCGCGCAGCTACGCCCACTTGGCCCTGCTGGGCGACAAGGCATTGCTGTTCAACGCCGATCGCAGCGCGTTCCTGATGTACGGCGTCGAAGGACGCACCTGGGGTGGCAATGGGCGACCCCATCGCCGCCAACGAACGGGAGCGGCGGGAACTGGCCTGGCAATTCCGCGAATTGTGTGAGCGCCATGGCGGTTGGCCGGTGTTCTATCAGATCTACCCGGATAACCTGGGCCTGTACGTGGAACTGGGATTGACCTTGCTCAAGTTCGGCGAGGAGGCGCGGGTGCCGCTGGCGACCTTTTCGTTGGACGGCAAGTCGCGCAAGACCATGCGCCATAGCGTCAACCGGCTGGAGCGGGACGGCTATCGATTCGAACTGGTGGATACCGCCGCCGTGCCAGCGTTGCTGCCCCAACTGCGGGCGGTTTCCGATGCCTGGCTCGTTGGCAAAGGCAGCGGGGAGAAGGGGTTTTCGCTCGGATTCTTCGACGAGGATTATCTGCGAATCGGCCCGATCGCGGTGGTGCGGCACGATACCGAGGCGGTGGCCTTCGCCAATCTGTGGCAAGGCGGCGGCGAGGAGCTATCGGTGGATTTGATGCGCTACCACCCGGACAGCGCCCAAGGCGTAATGGATTATCTGTTCATCCGCATCATGTTGTGGGGCCGCGAACAAGGCTTCGCCTGGTTCAATCTTGGCATGGCGCCGCTGTCCGGTCTGCAAAACCGCAGCCTGGCGCCGTTGTGGAACCGGTTCGGCGCCTTGGTTTTCGGTCGCGGCGAGGCGTTTTTACAATTTTCGGGGTTTGCACCAGTACAAGGACAAGTTCGACCCCCGATGGGAAGCGCGCTATCTGGCGGCACCGGGCGGCATGATGGTGTTGCCGAGGGTGCTGGCGGACCTGACCGCGCTGATTGCCCGCGGCTACAAAGAAGCCATCGAACCATAACGACGACGACCCAGGATCAATCATGCGTGCCCTATCGCGAATGCTGTATCTGATCGCTGTTCTACTGACGTCCGCCGCGCGAGCGGACGTCGTCGAGGAAACGCTGGACAACCCCATCTTCGGCAAACTCGCCGTTTATCATGCCGCCGACGAACCCAAGGGCGTGGTGCTGTTCGCCTCCGGCGCGGGCGGCTGGAACGCCGAACTGGCTGCGGTGGCGCGGGAAATCGCCAATCTGGATTACACGGTCGCGGGCATCGATTCGAACGAGTATCTGGCACGGCTCGATCGCTCGACGGCCCCCTGTGCCAATCCATCGATGGATCTTGAGCAGTTGAACCGCTCGATGGAGCAGCGCTATCCGCCGGCGACCCACCTGCCGCCAGTCCTGCTGGGACAGGGTATCGGCGCGACGCTGGACTACGCGGCGCTGGCCCAGGCGCCAGCCGAGCGCTTTCATGCCGGGATCGCGGTGGATTTCTGCCCGGAACTGCCCTTGCGCAAGCCTTTGTGTCCGGGCGTGGGAAATCTGGAGGGCACCGCGTCGCCGGATCACAAGAGCGTGTCATTGAAACCCATCAACCGGCTGCCGACCACTTGGTTCGCGTTTCAGAACCAGCCAAGCTGCGACGCCGGGATCGCCGCGCAATTCATCAAATCGATCCAGCTCGCCCGGTTGACCGACATCGCGGGTGGCGAAGGCACCAAGACCTGGCTGCCGCAGGTCTCCGCCCTGTTGCAATGGCTGGACCCGAGCATCGTCCGACAGGTGCAGCCCGATGCCAGCGTCAGCGGCGTGCCGCTCACCGAAGTGCCGGCCACCGCCGGTCCCGACCGGCCGCAATTCGCGATCATGTTCTCCGGTGATGGCGGTTGGGCGCTGCTCGACCGCGCCGTGACGGCGGAGCTGGCCAAAAACGGCTTGCCCTCGGTGGGCTGGGATTCGCTCAGCTATTTCTGGAAACCGCGCCAGCCGGACCAGGTGGCGCTGGATCTGGAACGGGTGTTGCGCAAGTACATGACAGACTGGAAGAAGGAACGGATCGTGCTGATCGGCTATTCGTTCGGGGCGGATGTGCTGCCGGCCACGATTAACCGCTTGCCGCAAGACTTGCGCGACCGGATCGATCTGGCGGTCTTTCTAGGGTTGTCGGATTACGCCACCTTCGAATTTCATCTGAGCGACTGGATCAGCGACGAAGCTGACGAAGGCGGTCTGGCGGTGCGGCCGGAATTGGCCAAGCTGGCCAGCCTCAAGCGGTTGTGCATTCATGGTGAAGAAGAGGAGGACGCCTCCTGCCCGAAGTTGACCGATCTGGGGGTAATCGCCGAAAAGATGCCTGGGGACCATCATTTCGACGAGGATTACCCCGGAATCGCCCGCCGCATTCTCGAACTGTTGCCGCCACCACCCGCGACGACGGCACCGCCACCGCCACCGCCCGCGACGACGGCACCACCGCCGCCACCGCCCGCGACGACGGCACCACCGCCGCCACCGACCAGGAACTGAAACATGGCCGTTTACGCCATCGGCGACATTCAAGGTTGTTACGATCCGCTGCGGCGCTTGCTCGACCTGCTGCGTTTCGACCCCGCCGCCGACGTGCTGTGGCTGGTCGGCGACCTGGTCAACCGTGGGCCGCACTCGGTCGAGGTGCTGCGATTGGTACATGGCCTGGGCGAGCGAGCGGTGGCGGTGTTGGGCAACCACGATCTGACTCTGCTGGCGGTGGCCGCCGGCCAAGTGAAACCCAAACGCAAGGATACCTTCCATTCCATCCTGGATGCCCCCGACCGCGACGAACTGATGGACTGGCTGCGTCGATGTCCGCCGCTGCATCACGATGCCGAACTGGGCTTTACTCTGGTCCATGCCGGCTTGCCGCCACAGTGGGATCTGGCCTTGGCGCAACGCTGCGCGGCGGAACTGGCGGCGACTCTGCGCGGGCCGGATTACCAGCAGTTCCTGGCGCACATGTTCGGTGGTGAGCCGCGCCGCTGGCGGGATGACTTGAGCGGTTACGACCGGCTGCGTTTCACCGTCAACGCCCTGACCCGAATGCGGTTCTGCACGGCGGACGGTGCGTTGTCCTTCGCCGAAAAAGGGCCGCCCGGCAGTCAGGGACCGGACTTGCTGCCCTGGTTCGCCGTGCCGGGGCGGCGTAATGCCGATCTCAATCTGGTATTCGGCCACTGGGCTTCGTTGGGCTACTACCGTGTGCCGGGTATTTACGCGCTGGACAGCGGCTGCGTCTGGGGCAACCGGTTGACCGCCATCCGGTTGGACGAACCCGGCGTTCCCGCTTGGAGCGTGCCGGCCCACAACCTGCCGCCGGCGCTGGCATGAGCGCGTCATTGACACTGATCGCCGCGTTGGCCCGCAACCGCGTCATCGGCCGGGATAATCGCCTACCCTGGCATTTGCCGGCGGATTTGCGCTTTTTCAAGCAGGTCACGATGGGCAAGCCCCTGTTGATGGGCCGGCGCACCTGGGAATCCATTGGCCGACCGCTGCCAGGTCGCCGGATGATCGTGCTGAGCCGCGATCCAGCTTATCAGGTCCCCGGTTGCACAGTCGCGCGGTCACTGGACGAAGCGTTGGAGATGGCCGGCGCGACCGCCGAGCCGATGGTGATCGGTGGAGCGATGCTGTACCGACAAACCTTGCCACAGGCCGAGCGGTTGTATTTGACTTTGGTCGAAGCCGACATACCCGGCGATGCCTGGTTTCCGGAATGGGACGCGCGGGACTGGCGGCTGGTCTGGGAAGAGGCGCATCCGGCCGATGCCAAGCATGTCTGGCCCTATCGCTTTCAGCGCTGGGAGCGGATCCGTGACTTGAGTGGAGGCTGAAGACCGAATCCCGTTTGCGCGGGTTTTCGCTCAAGTTCAAATTCCCCCCGACTCGACACAAAAGCGGCGGCCCCAGGGCCGCCGCTTGCTTTGGCGCGGGTGTCGAGATTAGCCGATCACCACCGTCAACTGCTCGTAATGATCGACCTTGGTCTGGGTGCGCTGGTACTTCTTGTGCAGCTTGTCGACCTTGTACTTGATGAAGCCGATCTGCTTGAAGCCGCCGTTCTGGGTCCACTGGCTTACGAAGCTCCAGGAACCGCTGGTGGTGGTCGAACCGGTGTAGGTATAGCCGCCGCTCAGTTTAGCCATGGCTTGACGGTCGAGGGTCTTGCTCAGGTCCAGGTCTTGGAGGGTGATGGTGCTCATGGTCGTGTCCTCTTCAAAGGGTTGGGAAAGTTTGGTGTTGCTGTACGACCTGAATAAAGCAGAAGGCGTGCCAATACAATAAACACACCAAGAAAATTTTTATTATTTATTTGATTTTCATTTATTTTTTTAAATTATATCGAGGTTTTTCACAACTTGACAGGCCCATGGATTCATTAAAATAGGTTTAAATAAACCAACTAAAAAAGCATGTGTGTTTTGCATATAAAAAACTATTTATCCGACCCAATGTCGAGCCATGGCTGTTTCTTCATGAAACAAGCCAAGAGATCAAGCTCGCAAACTGCAAGATTTTATGGTCTACCATCAATAATGAATCTCAATCACAAAGCCGGCTCAATGAATGTGGTACCGCCATGCAGCAACCGACAAGCACTTTACTTTCCGTCTCCACCGAGGCCGGCATTCCGGGTAAGGGTGCCGCCGGAGTTCGCCGCACGCTGACGAGACTGCTGCGGGTCAGTGTCTGCCTGGTCGCGGTGGCGGGTTGCGCCAATACGGACGATCCAGGCTATCAGCGCCCGTCGCTACCCGAAAAAGAAGGCTGGACCTTGACGGGTGACGGCCCGGTGTCGGCCGCCGACGCCATTCGACCGGATTGGTGGACCCAGTTTGGTGATGCCTATCTGGATAATCTCGTGCGCCAAGCCATCGCCGGCAGTCAGGACGTGAAAATTCTGGCCGCGCGCATCGATGCCGCCGGCATCGGCCTGGAAGAGGAACGGGTCAGTACCCTGCCCAAGCTGAGCTTGGGCACCACCACCGATTTTACCGCGACGCCGAACAACCAGGCGCGTGCCTTCGGGGTGAATGTGTCCGGTCTCAATTGGGAAATCGATCTGTGGGGCAAGGCCCGCAAGGGGATTCGTGCCCAACAAGCCGAATACAAGGCGTCCGAGGCCGATTATCGGGCCGGCTATCTGTCGTTGATCTCGGAAGTGGCCAGCACCTATTTCCAAATCCGCCAGTTCGACGAGCAGATCGCTCGCCAACAAGCTGGTTTGGCCAAGAACCAGCGTATTCTCGGCATCCTGGAACGCCAGCGGCAAGAGGGACTGGTGGCCAACACTCGGGTGCTGCAACAGCGAGCGGAAAACCGTGGCCTGCAACGGGATTTGCTCGATCTGCAACGACAACGGACGCTGACCGAAAATCGCTTGGCGACCCTGCTGGGAATTCCGGCCGGCAATCTGCGTGTCCCCCAGGCGTCTCTCAGCCGCGCCGTGCAACCCCTGGCCGTACCGGCTGGCTTGCCCGCCGATCTGCTGGCGCGGCGGCCCGACATTCTGGCGGCCGAATACCGGGTGCTGCGGGCTTACGAACTGATCGGCAAGGCGCGACTGGCAAAATTACCCTCGATCAGCCTGACCGGCCAGGGTGGACTGGCCAGCGCCGCCCTGGGGGCTCTGTTGGGTAACTGGACGCTCGGCATCGGTTTGGTGGTCAACTTGCCCATATTCGACCCAAGTCTCGATCTGGAGATCAAGCGTACTCAGTTGGACCAGCAAATCGCTGAGGAAGAATATCGCAAGACCGTGATCCTGGCCTTCGAGGAAGTGGAAAATGCCCTGGTGAATCTGGCCAACCGCAAGCAACAGATTGATGAGTTGGAGCGACAACTCAACGATCTGCGCGTCATCGGTAACCAGACCGATGCTCAGTTACAGGCCGGCCTGGTCTCGCAGCTTGAGGTCTTCGAAGCGGAGCGTACCCTGCTTTCGACCGAGCAGACGCTGTTGGAGGTCAAGCATCAGCGCTTACAGGATACGGTCACCCTGTACAAAGCCATGGGCGGCGGTTGGCCTCGGGAAACCGTCGAACTGGCCATGGACCAATAAACCGTGACCATGCGTATTGTCCTACGATCCCTTTCCCACCCCAAACTCGACCTCCTGAGCATCGCCGACGAGCTTTGCTTGATCGGCCGCGACACCCCCCCCCTTTGCTTCCGTCAGGGTCGCGGAAAGTACCGGGCTGGCGGTTCAACACGCCTGCATCTTTCGAAAGGACAAAGAGTTTTATCTGATCGATTTCGGCACTGGTGGCGCTACTTTGCATAATGATCGAGCGCTACCGCCGAAATATCCCACCAAGATCGCTGTCAATGATGAACTCGGGTTTGCCGGCATTTTCAAGTTTCGAGTGGAACGCGACAGCCGAGGCGAACGCGAGACTGTGTCCCCCCCGATGGCGCCGGTACAACTGGCCCTGCTGCCGGCACCCGACAGCGTCACCGGCGAAGCCATCGCCATCCATGGTGTTCCCCCGCTCCTGATCGGCCGCGACATGCTGTTGTCGGCGCCGGTTGAAGACGCCAATGCCATTCCCGCCGCCATCAAGCCGCTCTCCCGCTGTCACGCCTTATTGTTTCTCAGGGGCAACAGCCTGCATGTGATGGATCTGGGCAGCACCAATGGCACCTGGCGTGGCACGGAGCGGATTCCGCCCTATACCGCATTACCGGTCGGTGAGGGCAACACCTTGGCCTTTGGCACACTTCGGCTGAGTTATACGGTACAGATTCGGCGAACCGACGATGCGCATGCGGCGAACCAGGAACCCGACATCGAGGAAACGGCCAGTTCATCGGGGATCTATGCCGTTGGCAGGACTGTTTATATCAAGAAGGGAGCCAATTCGTTCCTGAAAATGCTGGCCGATCACCTTGACGAAACTCCCGCCGAACCGGTCAAAGAAAAAGCCAACCTTGCGACTCCCGCCAACCCAAAACCCATGGGCAAGGCTCGGGCGTTTATCCGGGAACTACAATCAGCCCTTGGCAACGAACGGCCACGCCACCGGGCCTGGCTGGCGGGGGGTAGCATCGCCGTCATATTGGCCGTGGTGGCACTGTACCTCCATAACGCGCCGCAGCGGGAAATCAAGGCGCTGCTCAAACACGGGGACTATCGCACCGGCCTGCTCCAGGCCAGCGAATACCTGAGCCAGCACCCCGGCGACGCCGAGATGTCGACCATGGCCTTGCAAGCGCTGGTCAAGGAAACCGTGCCCGGCTGGCAGGCGGAAATCGAAGCCGGCCATTTCACCGCCGCCGCCGATCGACTGCGGACAATCCAGGGTCAGACCATACCGGAAAGTGGGGTGTTGCTGGGACTGTTGGAATGGATCGGCGACCTGCAAAATTTCCTGGGCGAACGCGGTGGTCGCGATGCGCCACTCAAGCTGTTTCAGGACGAGCAAGCCATCTCCACCTTATTGGAGCGTTGGAACGCCGTCGCCCGGGACTATGAATTGCTATCGCTCAAGATTGCCGACTGGGTGCCCGATTTTCAAAACCTGCGTCGACGGGTGCTGAGCCAACAACGCCTGCTGCGCAACGAGCAAGCAGTCTATCTGAAAGCTATCGCTACCCTCGAACAATCCTTGCGCCAGAAGTTGACGCAGGGCGACACCGATGAAGCATTGGCATCTCTGGAACGCTTCGCGCTGCAATATCCGAGGATTGTCGGTCTGGCGCCGTTGCGCGCGGATATCGCCCAGTTCGAGACACTGCAACGTGCCATCCAGAATCAAGATATGGGCAACCTGCTGGATTGGCGCGAGGTTGCTTTCACCACGCCCTGGGTACGCGAGACCGCGACTCAATGGTTGGAGGAACAACTACCTCCCGCCGAGGTGCTGGAACACTACCAAACGGCGCTGGCCGCCTGGAAGGTCGGCAATGTTCGGCAGGCCATTGCCCTGTTGAAACCGTTGCTTCGGGAACGAGGTGGTCTGATCGTCGCGGCCAAGCTGGAACACTTCCAGCAGGTGGCGGACGCTTTCGAGCAGTTACCGGCCGCTCGGGGGCAGTCGGATTACGGCGAACGCCTACTGGAGCTGAACCATGCGCTGCATCCCAGCGAGGATCGTTTTTTCCTGGACGCCCTCGCCGAGGATTTGCGTCTCCAGCGCCAAACGCTAGCCGCCCGGGCCAAGACCCTGTTTCAACAGGCCACCAGCCACTGGGAGGAATATCGGCGGCGTGGCGGCATCAGTGGCCTGATGCGCCTGGAACAAACCGTTTCCTCATCCTTCAAGCAGCAGACCCGGCGCTTGGCGCAAGCCTACGAAGCCGCCAGCGCCGGCGCGCGAATTTACGATCTGTTGCGCCAAGACTATCCTGAAACGACGCGCAAGCTGTACGAAGACATCCTGGCCGAAACCAGACGCCAGCGACAATCCCTCGCCGATCTCCGGCTGGTGATGAAATCCACCCTGCTGGACGCCAAACTGCAACTGTTGCCGGACCCACGGACCTTGTCGCCATGATCGCTACCCACGACGCCAAATCCCACCCGAATGCCATGCTCGGCGAACAAAGCATGGAAGGGATCGAAATTCTTGCCGCCGAGCCCTCGCGCTTGATTCGCGTCATGATCGCCTTGCTGGCCACCTTGCTGCTGGTGGCGCTGGCCTGGTCGTTTTTTCGGCAAAGTGGGCGTGATCGTCAAAGCCCAGGGCCAACTGGGGCCGGAAGCCGACGAGCGACTGCTGTTCGCGCCCATCGAAGGACAACTGAACGACCTCTACATCGTCGAAGGCGTGCCGGTCGCCGCCGGCGACGTGGTGGCGCGGGTCAACGCGCTGGGAGCCATGCAACTGGCGGCCAGCGCGCTGATGGCGCAGCTCAAGCTGCAATCGACCGAAGCCGCTTTCCGAACCTTTCCCGTGCAGAAACAGGCGATGGAAAAGGGCATCGAACTGATCCAGTTTCAGATCGAGAGCGCCGAGGAGGTCGACGATCGGCGCATTTCCCAAGGCATGACCCAACTGGCCGCCGACCAGCGGCTCAAGCTCGAACGGGCCCGGCTGAAGCTGGACGGCGCCCAGGATGCCCTGACTTTCACCCGCAACGATTACGAGAAGCATCGCCGCTTGTTCGAATCCCCGGGCGGCGGCGGTATCGCCCGCTCCAAGGTCGAGGAAAAATTCAAGGAATACCAAGGCAAGATCGCCGAATTCGAGATTGCCAAGAACGAGCTGTCCGAATTCGAAGTCAAGCTGAACGAGGAATACGCCAAGCGCCAGGAAGAGCTGAAGGCGCGTTCGGAGCGCTTGCTGCAATACTATGCCCAGTTGGAAGAACGCAAGGCCCAGCTCGCCAACGCCGAACGGGAAAACCAGGTCTCGCTCAAGCTGGCTCGGGCGGAAGCCTCCGCCGCCGCCCAGATCAGCTTCGACGACATCGACGAGAACAACCTGCTGCTCATCAAGGCGCCGGTGGCCGGGGTCGTCACCCGGATCGGCGTCACTCAGCCCGGCGCCAAGATCGATCCCAAGGCACCCATCGCCGGCATTGCCCCGGCCGACGCCCGGACGGTGCTGCATGTCGAAATCCTGGAACAGGATCGCGCCTTTCTCCGGGAGGGCATGCCGGTCAAGATCAAGTTCAACGCCTTCCCCTTTCAGCGCTTCGGCTTCATCGACGGCATCCTGGAATTTATCGCGCCGACCGTTTCTCCCTCCGGCGATAACCCGCAAAACCGGGTGCAGGTCTACCGGGGGCGGGTCAGTCTGGCGCGGGACTATTTCACTTCTCCCGAAACCGGCGCCCGGATACCGCTGCGTTTCGGCATGATCGCCATCGCCGAAATCATGGTGCAGCAACGGCGGCTGCTCGATTTGGCCCTGGACCCCTTGCGTCGGGCCTCCGGCTGAACGCCCGATCCGGCGGGACGAAACGACGACCCCGATTTCAAGACCCTTACGCCAGCAACGGAGCACAACCATGCAAATTGCCCGTATCGACGATGAGATCCTCAATGCCGACGATTTCGTTAAAATTCTCAAGCTCGACAATCGCTTCAATACGCTGATCGAGCAGATTCTGATCGACAAACTGACGGTGCGGGCGGCGAAGCAGAGCGGCATTACCGTCACTCCGGCCGAAATTCAGGAGCGGGTCGATCAATTCCGCCGGGTGGAAGGACTGCACCGGGCGCAGGATACCCATGCGTTCCTGGAAGCGTTGGGGGTCACCCTGGACGAATTCGAAAACCACATGACCGAGATCCTGTATCGGGAAAAGATGCGGGCGCAAATAACCCGCCAGGAACAGATCGACGACTACTTCCGCCTGCATTCCCCGAAGTTCGACAGTGTCGAAATCAACCACATCACCGTGGACTCCGATGGCAAGGCCCGCGAATTGCTCGCCTTGTTGGAGGATGAACCGACGCTGTTCGCCGAGTTGGCCCGCGAGCATTCCCTGGATCTGGACAGCAAATTCAAGGGGGGTTACATGGGCAAAGTGCTGCGGGGGGCGTTGCCCAACGAGGTGGAAGCCAAGATCTTCAACGCTGCGGAAGGGGAACTGCTGGGTCCCTTCGCCTCCGACGACGAATTGATCTTCGAGATCTTTCAGATCAAGGCCAAACATACCGCCCGACTCGACGAAGCCACCACCCGCGACGTCGCCAAGATGATCCGTAACGACTGGCTCGCGGCGCGAGCCCAGGAACATCGCCTGGAAGTCATCTGATCGTCCATCCTCGCGGCCATGGAGATTGTCCGGTGAGTTCCGAAATTCTGCTCGAAACCCTGGCCGGCATCGAATTGCTGGCTCCCATCGGCCGCAGCGACCTGGAATACCTGGCCGCGCGGGCTGAAATCCAGACCTACGACCTTGGCGATACGATTTTCACGGCCGGGGAACCGGGATTGGGTCTGTATATCGTCAAATCCGGCATGGTGCGCCTGCTGGCCACGGAAGGCGGCAAGGACATCAGTATCGGGATCCGTCGTGCCGGCGAGTTGCTGGCCGAAACCGCCGCGCTGCGCGACCATCGCTTCGAATTCACCGCGCGCGCTTCCGGCAAGACCGAGTTGGTGTTCGTTCCCCGCGATGTCATCGCCTCGACGCTGGCCCGTCATCCGGTGGTCGGCGGTCTGTTGGCTCGGCAGGCCAGCATCAATGCCGCCGGCGGTTTCATCAGCCAGTTGTTCCAGTTGCGCGGCAAGGTCGATAAGGACGAACTCGTCCAACTAGTCGACAGCATCGGCATCAAAAAAGTGGCGGCCGGAGATGTCATCCTGGAGCAGGATAGCCTTGAGGACCGCCGGCTCTACGTGGTGCGCCGGGGTACGGTGCGCGGCATTCGCATGGAGGGCGGCGTCGAGTTGCCCCTGGCCATGTTGGGCCATGGGGAGCTGTTCGGCGAGCACACCTGCCTGCTGGACGCAGCGCAACCGGTGACCGTGCGGGCCGCCAGCGACGCAGTGCTGCTGGTGATCCCGCAACAGACCGTGCGCACCATTCTGGAACGCAATCCCCAACTGAAGGAAACGCTGCGAACTCGCATCCAGTTCGCCGAGCACGAACTGGAACGCCAGAAGCAACTGCTCGAACGGCGTAACCGACCGCTGAGTTTGGATCTGCGCTCCAAGCCCGGCATCGGCGAACGGGTGCTCAAGCGGTTCCCATTGGTCGAGCAAGCCGAGGAGATGGACTGCGGCGCGGCCTGCCTGGCCATGATCTGCAAGCACTACCGGATCGGTGCGACCCTGGGCAAGCTGCGCGAGATGGCCAACGTCACCACCGAAGGCGCCACCCTGGACAGCTTGGCGCAAGTGGGCGAATCGCTGGGGTTCACCACCCATGGCTTGCAGTGTACCTACCAGACCCTGCTGGGTTTCGAGCTACCGTTCATCGCCCACTGGGAAGGCTATCATTACATCGTGGTCTACGGCGTTTCCAAGAACCAGGTCTGGGTGGCGGATCCGGGACTCGGTTTTCGCAAGCTGAGCGTCGCCGAATTCGAGAAGGGCTGGACCGGCACCTGTCTGTTGTTTACCCCCCGCGCCGATCTGGCGCAAATCGAGGCCACCCGTTCCCCTTGGATGCGGTTCGTGCGGCTGCTACGCCCTCACAAACCGGTACTCGGCTATCTAATTCTGGCGACGCTGGTGATCCAGGTACTCGGTATCACTCCCCCGATCATTCTCCAAAATATCCTGGACCGCGTCGTCGTGCACCAAAGCCACGAACTGCTGAATCTGCTGATCGTCGGTTTTATCCTGGTGCAGCTCTTCATGCAGTTGACTGCCTTGATGCGCACTTATCTGACCAATTTCATGGTGCGCAATCTCGATTTTTCGATGATGTCGCAGTTCTTTCAGCATGCGCTGTCCCTGCCGATTTCCTTCTTCGCCAAACGCCGCACCGGCGACATCTTCGCGCGGTTTCAGGAAAATCAGACCATCCGCCAGTTCCTGACCCAGTCCACGATCAGCACGATGCTGAATCTGCTGATGGTGTTTTTCTACTTTCTGGTGCTGTTCCTGTACAGCGTCCAGATGACCCTGGTCCTGCTGGCTCTGATCGTGCCGATGGTGGTGTTGACCGTGGCCATCACCCCGCGCATCAAGCAATACGCGCGGCGCGATTTCGAAGCGTCGACCGACGCCGAAGCGGTGTTGATGGAAACCCTGAACGGCGCCGAAACCATCAAGGCCATGGGCATCGAGCGCGCCATTCGGCTGAAATGGGAACAAAAATATGCCAAGGCATTGAACGTCAAATATAAGGCGCAGGGTTTCGAGGCCTTGATCGGTTTCGCCAGTCAGTTGTTGCACGCGCTGACCGTGACCTCGGTGCTGTGGGTCGGCGCCAATCTGGTGCTCGGCCAGCAGCTCACCATCGGCCAGTTGATCGCCTTCAACATGTTGATGGGCAGTGTGATGGCGCCGCTCATGGGCCTGATCGGAATGTGGGACGAGCTGCACGAAGCCGGGGTGGCGATGGAGCGGCTCGGCGACGTGCTGGACATGGAGCCGGAACAGAAACCCGAGGATCAACCCTCGCGCATCCTGCTGCCCAGCCTGCGCGGCGATATCAGCCTGCAAGACGTGTATTTCCGCTACGGTGGCAAGGAGACCCCCTATGTTCTGGAAAACATCAGTTTCGAACTGAAGGCCGGGGAAACCGTCGCCCTCGTCGGTCACAGCGGTTCCGGCAAGACCACGCTTGCCAAGCTGCTGGTGGGTTTCTATCCGCCCAGCGAGGGCAAGATTTCCATCGATGGCTACAATCTGAACCTGATCGACAAGGACTACTATCGCGCGCAGATCGGCTATGTGATGCAAAGCAATCTGCTGTTTTCCGGCACCGTCGCCGAGAATATCGCCCTAGGCGAGAGCAATCCCGACCGGCGCCGCATCGTCGAGGTGGCCCGCTTGGCCGACGCCCACGGTTTCATCAGCAAGCTGCCGCAAGGTTACGAACAGACCGTGGGCGAGCGAGGCGTCGGCTTGTCGGGCGGTCAAATTCAACGGCTCTGCATCGCCCGTTCCTTGTACCGGGACCCTCGACTGTTGATCTTCGACGAAGCCACCTCGGCCCTCGACACGCAATCCGAGACCAACATCCTTCGGAACCTGTCGGGGGTCCTGGAAGGCCGCACCGCCCTGGTCATCGCCCACCGGCTCAGCACCATCATGAACGCCGACAAGATCCTGGTCCTGTATCAGGGTCGCATCGTCGAGGAAGGGACTCACCAAACGCTGTTCGACCGCCAGGGCATGTACTATCAGTTGATCCACAAGCAACTCGCGGCGGCGGCATGAGACCGCCACGAGCTTGGCGATTCTGATTCCGGTCATCGACGATGAGACCTTTCACCTTCGGCCAATCGACCGCGCCCGGTTACGGCGAGCTGCTGGAAAAGATCGAAATCCTGCGCTCCACGCTGCGTTGGGCCACGCGGCTGGAACGCGAGGAGATCCAGCGCTTGCTGGGACAGTGCAACGTACTCCGCGAGGACGTGATGAGCCTGTCGCGCCGGGAGCGTTTCGTCCAGTCCTCCGCCGCCCTGGAGGATTTGCGAGCGCCGCCACCCGAACCAGCGCCCACGGCGGAACAACGACGCGCGGCGTTGCTGGAACGGGAATTTACCTTCGATGGGGTGTTCGGGGACAATCCCAAGCTATTAGAAACCCTGGAAATCGCTGAAAAGGCAGCACCCACCGATCTGCCGGTGCTGGTTCGCGGCGAGAGCGGTACCGGCAAGGAACTGCTGGCCAAGGTGGTACATACCAACGGTCGGCGTAGTGAGGGGCCGTTCGTTTCCGTCAACTGCGGCGCCATACCGGAAAATCTGGTGGAATCGGAGTTGTTCGGTCATAAGAAAGGGGCGTTTACCGGGGCGGCCAGCGATCGCAAGGGCAAATTCGAAAGCGCCAATCTCGGCACGATTTTTCTGGACGAGATCGGCGAATTGCCCTTGTCGGGCCAGGTCAAGCTGTTGCGGGTACTGCAATCCCAGGAAATCCAGCGAGTCGGTTCCGACAGCCCGATCAAGATCGACGCGCGTATCGTCGCCGCCACCAACCGCGATCTGCTGGCCATGGTGGGAACGGGGCAGTTCCGGGAGGATTTGTACTATCGGTTGAGCGTGATCGAAGTCACCGTGCCGCCCTTGCGGGAACGCCGGGACGAGATCCCGTTGCTGATCGATTTTTTCTGTGACGCGGCGGCGGAAAGACTGGGCCGAAGTCCGCTCAGACTGAGCTCACGGCTGCGGCAATTTTTGCTCGACTATGGGTTTCCGGGCAATATCCGTGAATTACACAATTTGATTTTCCGCATGTCCTGTCTGGCCGGCGATACCGCCGATCTTCCTCACCTGCCGGACGCCCTGCGAAGCAACCCGCCCAGCGTTCGCCCATCGGCGGATGCGCCGCTCGAATCCGAAGCGCCTCTGTCGCTGAGCGAGGTCAAGAAAACGGCCGGCGACGCAGCGGAAAAACGTTTTCTCGAACAAGGATTGCGGGAAGTGAACGGGCGGGCGGTGGAACTGGCACGCCGCCAGGGGATGAACCGTTCTCATTTGCAGACCTTGCTGAAAAAGCACGGTTTGAGCGCCAAGGCGTTTCGCCCCAAGAAGGCGTAAAAAAAAACCAGCGGAGCTCCGATGGTCTCCGCTGGTTTTTGCGAGGGTGCTGGCCTTAGCCGATCACCACCGTCAACTGCTCGTAATGATCGACCTTGGTCTGGGTGCGCTGATACTTCTTGTGCAGCTTGTCGACCTTGTACTTGATGAAGCCGATGGTCTTGAAGCCGCCGTTCTGGGTCCACTGACTGACGAAGCTCCAGGAACCGCTGGTGGTGGTCGAACCGGTGTAGGTGTAACCGCCGCTCAGTTTGGCCATGGCTTGACGGTCCAGGGTCTTGCTCAGGTCCAGGTCTTGGATGGTGATGGTGCTCATGGTCGTGTCCTCTTCAAAGGGTTGGGAAAGTTTGTGTTGCTGTACGACCTGAATAAGGCAGAAGGCGTGCCAAACCCTATAATAGCGGGGCTATTAATTTTTTATGTTAATGATTATAAACAAAATATTGATGCAGTTCCTGGTTCGGTGTCGCGGCTTGCAGGGCCTCTCCGGCCGGAAAATTGTTGGTAAAAATCGAATAAAAAAAAGAAAATCGTTTTTATTTGACCAACTTCTTGGTTGTGTGTCGAATCGATCACTCGAATTCGACCGCAACAATCGGATAGCGAGCGGGATGGCGGGATGGCTAGGATCGGTCTCGTTGATCAAGCGACGAGGCCAGGAGAAGATGATGAAACAGGCAACCGAGCCCGTATTCGAAACCAACGATCAGCGTTGGAACGCCCTGGTCCAACGCAATCGACAGGCTGACGGCGTGTTCTTCTACGCCGTGAAAACCACCGGCGTGTACTGCCGTCCCCACTGTTCCGCTCGCCGGCCGAACCGACACAACGTCGAGTTTTTCCTGACTTGTGCCGATGCCGAGCACGCCGGCTATCGAGCGTGCCGGCGCTGCCATCCGCAACAGCTATCGAACCCCTCGCCGATACCCGAAACGATGGCGCGGGCATGCCGGATCATCGAGGAAGCCGAGGAATCGCTGCCTTTGGCGGCATTGGCCGCGACGGTGGGCTTCAGTCCGTTCCACTTCCAGCGGCTCTTCAAGGAAACTGTCGGCGTTACCCCCAAGGCTTATGCCATGGCGCACAGGACACGACGATTTCAAGAAAGCCTGCGCGAAGAGCGGAGCGTTACCCAAGCCATGTACGAAGCCGGCTTCGAGTCCAGCAGCCGCTGCTACGAAAACGCCGCCGGCCATCTCGGCATGACCCCCGCTGAGTACGGCAAGGGTGGCGTGGGGCAGCGTATTCGCCATGCGATCGTGCAATGTAATCTCGGCTGGATGTTGGTGGCGGCCACGGAACGGGGCATCTGCGCCATCGAATTCGACGATAGTCCCGAGCGGTTGCGAGAGCGACTCGCCGCGCGCTTTCCCGCCGCCGAACTGCGAGGCAATGATTCCGAACTGACCGAGTGGATGGAACGAGTGCTGGCCGCTCTCGACGAGCAGGGTTGCGCACTCGATCTGCCGCTCGACATTCGAGGCACGGCGTTTCAGTGGCGCGTGTGGCAGGCGCTGCAAGCGATTCCGGCCGGTTCGACCGCCAGCTATGCCGACATCGCCCGGACGATCGGCAAGCCTTCGGCGGCGCGCGCCGTGGCCCGAGCCTGTGCTTCGAATCCGGTCGCCGTGCTCATCCCCTGCCATCGCATCGTGCGAGGCGACGGCGGTCTGGGCGGCTACCGCTGGGATCTCCGGCGCAAGCAAGCGCTGCTGGATCGCGAGGCCGCGCGGCCAGACGCGTCGGCGGATTTCCAGCCGGAGACGGTTTCCTGATTTCCACCTTCATCCAGGAGAATGTGGCATGAACGATGTCGTTCTGGTGACGAGGCACGATGCCATCGCCCAACTGACCCTGAACCGGCCGAAGTCCTATAACGCCTTGAATATCGAGACCGCGCAGGCGCTGACCCGAGCCTTGCTGGATTTCGGAGCCGACCCGGCAATTCACGGTGTCGTCATCACCGGCAGCGGCGCGGCCTTTTCGGCGGGCGGCGACATCAAGTTCGTGCTGGCCCATCCGCACGGACCGGCGGCAGCGTTCCACGAGCTGGCCACCCATGTCCATGTCTGTGTGACCGAAATCCGCCGGCTGCGCAAGCCGGTGATCGCCGCCCTCAACGGGGTGGCGGCCGGTGGCGGTTTTTCCCTGGCGCTGGCCTGCGATTTCCGGGTCATGGCGGAATCGGCGCGGCTCAAACAGGGCTTCACCAGTAACGCTCTTTGTATCGACGCCGGCGGCACCTTCACCCTGCCGCGACTGGTCGGGTTGGCCCGCGCCCTGGAAATCGCCGCCTTCGATGAGCCGATTGCCGCCGAACAGGCTCTGGCCTGGGGATTGGTCACCCGAGTGGTTCCAGACTCGCAACTGCTGGATGTCGCGCTGGATATGGCGCGAACCCTTGCCCAGAAGTCCCTGCACACCTTCGGCCACGTCAAGACCCTGCTGACCGATGCCTTCGATAGCTCTTGGGAAGCGCAATTGGAACGCGAGCGGCGCGGATTGGCCGCCTGCGCCGGCCATGCCGATGGGCTGGAAGGTCTGCACGCCTTCGTGGAGAAACGCCCGCCGCGCTACAACCGTTGACGAGCCTGGGTTGGCGGGCTTGTGATCATGACCCTGCATCCCACCGTGGCGACGGTCACCGACCGCATTCGCCAACGTAGCGCGCCGACCCGATCCGCCTATCTGACGCGACTGGAACACGCCCGCGCCAACGGCACGGTCCGCAAGGGCCTGTCGTGTACCAATCTGGCGCACACCTTTGCCGCTTCCGACGCGAACGACAAAGCCGTCCTACGCGAGGCGCGCTGGCCGAACCTGGCCATCGTCTCCTCGTATAACGACATGCTGTCCGCGCATCAACCGCTGGAGCGCTTTCCCGCCCTGATCAAGCAGGCGGCGCGCGAAGCCGGGGTGGTAGCGCAATTCGCCGGTGGCGTGCCGGCCATGTGCGACGGCGTGACCCAAGGCCAGCCCGGCATGGAACTGTCGTTGTTCTCGCGCGACGTGATCGCCATGGCGACGGCGGTGGCGCTGTCGCATAACGTGTTCGATACCGTGCTATGCCTCGGCGTCTGTGACAAGATCGTGCCGGGGCTGCTGATCGGCGCCTTGCATTTCGGCCACCTGCCGGCGATCTTCGTGCCCGGTGGGCCGATGCCCTCGGGTTTGCCCAACGCCGAGAAGGCGAAAATCCGCCAGCTTTACGCCCAGGGTCAGGTCGGGCGCGAGGCGCTGCTGGAGGCGGAGTCGAAGGCGTATCACGCACCGGGGACCTGTACCTTCTACGGCACCGCCAATTCAAATCAAATGCTGATGGAGGTGATGGGTCTGCATCTGCCCGGCGCGGCGTTCGTCCCTCCCAACACTCCATTGCGCGACGCGTTGACCCAAGCGGCGGCCCAGCGGGCGGCCCGGATCACCGCGCTCGGCGACGAGTACCTGCCGGTCGGGCGAATCGTGGACGAACGGACGATCGTCAACGCCATCGTCGGCTTGCTGGCCACCGGCGGCTCGACCAACCACACCCTGCACCTGGTCGCCATCGCTCATGCCGCCGGCATATCGATCAACTGGGACGACTTCAGCGACTTGTCAACGGTGGTGCCACTGCTGGCCCGGATCTATCCCAACGGCCAAGCCGACGTGAATCATTTTCACGCCGCCGGGGGCATGGGCTTTCTGATCGGCGAATTGCTCGATGCCGGACTGCTGCACGGCGACGTGCTCACCGTCGCGGGAGACGGTCTGGCGCGCTATTGCGAGGAACCGTACTTGGATCAAGACGTGCTGAGTTGGCGTCCGGCGCCGAACCGGAGCGGTGATGAAAACGTACTGCGTCCCGCCACACGGCCATTCGCTCCCGACGGCGGACTGAAATTGCTGAGCGGCAATTTGGGGCGGGCGGTGATCAAGACTTCGGCGGTCAAACCGGAACATCGCGTGGTGGAAGCGCCCGCCCTGGTCTTCAACAATCAAGAGGAACTCATGGCCGCGTTCGACCGGGGCGAACTCCAACGCGATTTCGTCGCCGTATTGCGCTATCAAGGACCGCGCGCCAACGGCATGCCGGAGCTGCACAAACTCACCCCACCGCTGGGAGTATTGCAGGACCAGGGCTTCCAGGTGGCGCTGGTCACCGATGGGCGCATGTCGGGCGCGTCCGGTAAGGTGCCGGCGGCGATTCACGTCACGCCGGAATGTCTGGCCGGTGGGCCGCTGGCACGGGTGCGCGATGGCGATGTGATTCGGCTCGACGGCGAATGGGGGGTACTCGAAGCACGGGTCGCCGAGTCGGAATGGGCCGAGCGCCAACCGGAACCGGTGGATTTGAGCGATGACCAACACGGCCTGGGTCGCGAGCTGTTCGCGGGGTTCCGCGCCAACGCCACCGGAGCCGAGCAGGGGGCGATGGTTTTTGCCAGCTCGGCGATCCACACCCAGGGAGATGTGCGATGAACATCCTGGAGGTCATGCGCGTTGGGCCGGTGATTCCGGTCCTCGTCATTGAGGATCTGGCTCAAGCGGTGCCTTTGGCCCAAGCGCTGGTCGCCGGTGGCGTGCGGGTGTTGGAGGTGACTCTGCGCACTTCTGTGGCGCTGGCGGCGATTCGGGCCATCGCCCGCGAAGTGCCGGAGGTCATCGTCGGGGTGGGTACCCTGATTCGGCCCGAAGATTTTACCGAGGCGCGGGATGCCGGCGCCCGCTTCGGGGTCAGCCCCGGTCTGACGCCGGCGTTGATCGCTGCAGCACGGGATAGCGACCTGCCGTTGCTACCGGGAGTGATGACCCCATCCGAGGTCATGACCGCCCGCGCGGCCGGATTCCATCAACTGAAGTTGTTCCCGGCGCAACCGGCGGGTGGCATCGATCTGTTGAAAGCGCTGGCCGGACCGTTCCCGGATGTCACCTTCTGCCCGACCGGCGGGATCACGGCGGAAACCGCGCCGGATTATCTGACGCTGCCCAACGTCGGTTGCGTCGGCGGGTCGTGGCTGACGCCCAAAACCGAGCTGGCGGCGGAGGATTGGAGCGTGATTACGGCGCTGGCCCGACAGGCGGCCGCGCTGGATCGGCGGAAAGTCACGGGTTTCACGGATTCAAGCCCAGTCACTGGCGCCTGAACTCGTCACCGTTCACCGACACTCGCCCACCGACCCCGGCCGACAGCGCCGCCGATCCACCCAGATCGTGCTGTCCAGCTTGGCGTCGGTGAAACGGGCGCCGTCGATGCGAGCGTCGGCCAGCGTTGCCGTTCCCAAATCGGTACCGGTGAAGTCGGCGTCCAGCAGGTTCGCCCCGTCCAGCTTGACGCCCTGGAGCCTGGCCCCGGTCAGCACCGCATCCTCCAGTATCGCCCGGCTCAGCGCCGCATCCGCCAGCACCGCGTTCGCCAGTTTGGCGCCAGTCAAATTCGCCTGCGTCAGCGTAGCCTTGCTCAGGTTCGCTCCCGTCAGATTGGCCCCGCTCAGGTCGACCTGATACAGCTCCGCGTCGCTCAGGTCGGCTTGGCTCAAATCCGCCCCAGTCAACACCGCCCGATCCAGCCGCGCGCCGCTCATGCTGGCGCCGACGAACACGGCATGATCCAGTTGCGCCGACACCAGTCGCGTGCCTCGCAACGCCGCCCCGCTGAAATCCGCGTTGCTGAGCACCGCCCGACCCAGATCCGCCCCGCTGAGCCGCGCGCCGGCCAGCTTGGCGTTGGTCAGATTGCTGCGGGTCAGCACCGCTTCGCGTAGGTCCGCGCCGGTCAGATTCGCGCCCTGCTTGTCGCAATACAACCAGTTGACGCGCCGGCCGGGCGGGTCGTCGCAAGCGGCCCAGGCGGGCGAATGCGGCAGCGCCAGCAGACACAGCAGCGGCAGCAGGGCACGGGAACGGTCGCGAATGGTCACGATAAACCTCTCAGCTTGCGGGTTGTGGCGCGAACACCAAATCCACCACCTGCCGCAGATATTCCACGAAGTGCAGAGTCAATCCTTCCTTGATGTGATCCGGCAATTCTTCGGCATCGCCTCGGCAGCCTTCCGGCAGGATGATCTCGAACAGACCCGCCCGGCGGGCGGCGATGACCTTCTCACGGATGCCGCCCACCGGCAACACCAGTCCGGTCAAGGTCAGTTCGCCGGTCATGGCCAGCGGCCGGCTGGGCTGCTGGCCGCGCGCCAGCGACAGCAGGGCAGTGGCCATGGTGATGCCAGCGCTGGGTCCGTCCTTGGGCGTGGCGCCTTCCGGCACATGCAGATGCACGAACGCCTCGTCGAAGAACTTGGGATCGGCCTGATAATCTTCCAGATGGGCGCTGACATAACTGTAGGCGATATTGGCCGATTCCTGCATCACCTCGCCCAACCGGCCGGTCAGTTTGAAACCGCGATTCTTGGTATGGACCAGGCTGGCCTCGATGTTGAGGGTCGCGCCGCCCAGCGCGGTCCAGGCCAATCCGGTGACCACGCCGACGCCGGTCATCCGCGTTTCCTGCCGGAACGGCGGTTTGCCCAGATAGCGTTCCAGATCGGGTTTTTCCACCGCGATCGGTCCTTCGGCCTCTCCCTCGACGATCTTCACCGCGCTCTTGCGCACGATCCGACCGAGCTGCTTTTCCAGATTGCGCACCCCGGCCTCGCGGGCGTAACCCTCGATGATCTGGGTCAGCGCGCCATCCTCGACCTGGATGCGATCCCGCTCCAAGCCACTGCGCTCCAGCAGCTTCGGCCACAGGTGGTTGCGGGCGATTTGCAGCTTTTCGGCGGTGATGTAGCCGGACAGGCGGATGGTTTCCATGCGGTCGAGCAGCGGCGCCGGAATGGTGTCGAGCTGGTTAGCCGTGCAGATGAACAATACCTTGGAAAGATCGAACCGCACGTCCAGGTAGTGATCCAGAAACTCGGTATTTTGCTCGGGATCGAGCGCTTCCAGCAACGCCGAGGCCGGATCGCCGTGAAACGAGGCGCCGATCTTGTCGATCTCGTCCAGCATGATCACCGGGTTGGCGGTCTTGGCGTCGCGGATGGCCTGGATGAACTTGCCCGGCAACGCGCCGATGTAGGTCCGGCGGTGGCCCTTGATTTCGGCCTCGTCGCGCATCCCACCCAAACTCAGGCGGTAGAACTGGCGATCCAGCGCGGCGGCCACCGAACGGCCGATCGAGGTCTTGCCGACCCCCGGCGGACCGACCAGCAGAATGATCGAACCACCGACCTGACCTTTCAACGCGCCCACCGCCAGGAACTCGACGATGCGATCCTTGACGTCGGCCAGCCCGTCGTGATCGCGGTCCAGCACCTCGCGGGCGTGCTTGAGGTCGAGATTGTCGGTGGAATACGTTCCCCACGGCAGGTCGGTGATGACGTCCAGATAATTGCGGGTGACGGCATACTCGGGCGAGCCGGTCTCCAGGATCGACAATTTGTCCAGTTCTTCCTCGATCCGCTTCAGGGCCGCTTCCGGCACCTGCCGGTTTTCCAGCCGCTCGCGGAAACGGTCCACATCGGCGGTGCGGTCGTCCTTGGCGATGCCGAGTTCCTGCTGGATGGCCTTGAGCTGCTCGCGCAGGAAGAACTTACGCTGGTGTTCGCTCATCTTCTCCTCGACCTGCTTGCGGATGCGGGTCTGGAGCTTGGCGACTTCCAGTTCCTTCTTGATCAGCACGATGACTTTCTTCAGCCGCTCCAGCACCGGCGCGGTGGCCAGAATATCTTGCAACTCGTCCTTGCTGGCCGTGGTCAGGCTAGCGGCGAAATCGGCCAACGGCGACGGATCGTGAGTGTTGAAGCGGTTGAGGAAGAATTTCAATTCCTCGGAATACAGCGGGTTGAGCGGGATCAACTCCTTGAGGGTGTTGATCACCGCCAACGAATAGGCCCGCAATTCCTCGACCCCAGCGTCGTCGTCCTCGTTCAGGTACTCGACATGGACGTGATAAGGCGGTTCGCTGGACAGCCATTTGTCGATGCGAAACCGTTTCAGTCCCTGGGCGATGAATTGCAAACGGCCATCGTTGCGGGCCAGTTGATGCATGCGGGCGACCGTGCCGACCGGGTGGAAATCCTCGGGGCCATGGGCTTTTTCCGCGCTGTCGGGCTTGACCAGGATCAGCCCGATGACTCGTTGCTCAAGGTTGGCGGCGGCCTCGACGGTGGTCAGCCAGGGATCTTCGTTGAGCAGCAACGGCAGAGCCTGGGCCGGGAAAAACGGCCGTTCCGATAGCGGCAGCAGATACAGCGTGGGGGGAAGAATATCGGCGGCGGCGACGATGGTGCCGTTGGCGCTGTTTTCGCCCGGCTCATCATTCTCGCGCACGACTTCGGCTTCGATGGTTTCGTGGTCGGTCATGATCTTTGTACACGCGGCTAAAGGGGATTGAGCCTTTAGATGCGGGCGAATCGGGAGATTATCAAGGTTAGGGCCGGTGGTGGTGGATTTGGTACCCGTCGTGGAATCCGGTCTTGCGCAGCACGATCCGTCGGAACCAGCCGTTAGCCAGCGCCGGCTGGTCGGACAGCACTTCCAGGTCCGGCGCACGCGCCAGCACCGTCTCGAACACCACGTTGGTGCGGGTGGCCAGCAAACCCAGCAACGGGCTGATCAATCGCCGCAGCGGCGCTTTCTGTCCCAGCCTCAGGAACTTGTCGAGGATCAGTACCCGGCCGCCGCGCCGCAAGACCCGCGCCGCTTCGGTCAACACTCGTTCAGGATGCGGCGTCACCGCCAGAATTAGGTGCAGCACCACTACATCGAACGTGGCATCGCCATACGGCAAGCGGCGGGCATCACCCACGTCGAGTTGAATATCCAGCTTCAGGGTGGTGGCCTTGCGTCTGGCGCGCGCCAACATCGCCGGCGTCAGATCCAGACCGGTATAACGCGGCCCGCGCGGCAGCAGCGGCAGATCCAGACCGCTGCCGACGCCGACCAGCAGCACTTCGGCGTGGGGTCCCTCGGGCAACAGCGCCAGCCCCTGTCGCCGCGCCGTCGCGGTGAACGGCGCCACGAAAGCATCGTAAATCGGCGCGATCAGGGTATAGCTGTAGCGCAGCGCCACCCGCCGGGCCTCATCAATGCAGGGTGCGCGGAATGGACAGCACGAAGGGCGGGATGCTGGCGTCGAAGGTCATGCCGTCGTCGGCCAGCATCTGATAGCTGCCCCGCATGCTGCCGACCGAGGTCTCCAGGATGGCGCCACTGGTGTATTGAAAACCCTCGCCGGGACGCAGGTAGGGTTGTTCGCCGACCACGCCCTCGCCGCGCACCTCCTCGATCTTGCCGTTGGCGTCGGTGATGATCCAGTGCCGGTTGAGCAGGCGAGCGGCGACGTTGCCGTGATTCTGGATCACGATGGTATAGGCAAAGACATAGCGATCCTGTTCGGGATTGGACTGCTCTTCCAGATAAAACGCCTGAGCGGCCACCTGAATGGCGTAATCGGTTTTTTTTCTCCATGGCGGGCGGTTGCTCCGAGGGTGAGGGAAAAGGTTCAGGCCAGCAGGGGACTGGTTTTGACCGTGATGGCCGTCAACAGTGTCTCGAAGGAACGGATAAAGGCGTTGACTCCCTCGATTTCCAACTGGTCGGTGACGGCACTCAAATCGATCCCCAGTTCCGGCAATTGCGCCAGTTGCGCCAGGGCGGTTTCCACGTCCTGATCCAGGGTTCGGGCAACGGTGCCATGGTCGCGGAAGGCGTCATAGGTCGCGGGGGGCAAGGTATTGACGGTGTCCGGGCCAATCAGGTTATCCACATAGAGTAGATCGGGGTAGGTTGGGTTCTTGGTGCTGGTGCTGGCCCACAATAGACGTTGGGGTCGGGCTCCGGCCGCGCGCAGGGCAGCGAAGTGCGCTCCGCCGAAGATGTCCAGGTATTCCTGATAGGCCAGCTTGGCGTTGGCGTTGGCGATCCGGCCTTGCAATTCCGGCCTCCGTTGCGCCAGCACCGGGTCGAGCGCGGTGTCGAGCCGGCTGACGAAAAAGCTGGCCACCGAGGCGATCCGATCCAGCGGCAGACCGAGGGCGCGGCGACGCTCCAGACCCCGCAGGTAAGCTTCGGCCACCGAGACGTAGCGTTCCACCGAAAACAGCAAGGTGACGTTGACGTTGACCCCTTCGGTGATCAGTCGTTCGACGGCGTGCAGGCCGGGCACGGTCCCCGGCACCTTGATCATGATGTTCGGCAGGTCCAGCCGGGCGAACAGCTCACACGCTTCCCGCACCGTGCCGTCCACGTCGTGGGCCAGATCTGGCGATACCTCCAGGCTGACCATGCCGTCCACGCCATCGGTCGCGTCGTAGGTCGGACGCAGCGCGGTGGCGGCGGCGCGGATGTCGTCGATGGCCAGGGTGAAGAATAACTCGCGACTGGATTGTTGCGGGTTGCGTTTCAGCTCCCGGCGCAGCGCGGCGTCGTAGTCGCCGCTGGCAATGGCTTTCTCGAAAATGGTCGGGTTGGAGGTGAGGCCGCGCAGATCGTCTTCGGCGATCAATCGCGCCAGCATACCGGAGGTCAGCATGGAGCGCTGGATGTGGTCGTACCACACGCTCTGGCCAGAAGCGTTGAGCCGGCGCAAGGGATTGGCATCGGGCATGGCGACTGTCCTCGGGCGGCGAGAAAAATGATTTGGAAGTGCTGGTAATTGTAGCAACTCCCGAGGTGATTCCGCTGCCATGGAATCTCCACGGCAGCGGATGCCGTGGCCGTATCGTTCGTCCATGAGAACTTATCCATGAGAAGTTTTGGCGCTACCGGCAAATGACACGGCAAAGTGTCACTTTCGGAGGCGATCAAACGGGGAAGCGTGTTTCTTTAGCTCTTGTTTCTGGCTGGTTTTTCTTAATAATAATGGATTGTATTGTGACGACTGGGTTTGCCATGATTATATTATGGGAGAGTTTATCAGATAGGGTGCTGGAGCGCTGCTCGCCAAATTATACATAAACAAGGAATACTGAGAATCGTGTCAATACCTGACTATCAGACACTTATGTTGCCTGTTCTAAAATTGGCAGCCGATGAGAAAGAGCACAAATTTAGCCAGGCTGTTGAGGAATTAGCAGATGAATTTAATCTTTCAAAAGAAGAAAGAAATGAACTTCTTCCGAGCGGGAGTCAAGCCGTTTTTAATAATCGTGTTGGCTGGGCTCGCTCCTACCTCAAACAAGCTGGTTTGCTCAAATCACCAAGGCGAGGATATTTCATCATTGCGCAAAATGGTTTAGATCTTCTGACAACAAACCCATCAGAAATTGATGTATCTGTTCTTGAACAGTATCCAGAATTCATCGAATTCAAAAAATCGAAAAAAAAGATAAAGCTGGTAATGAATCACAAGTAGATTCCTCGAATGAAAAAAGAATCAACTCAGACACCGGAAGATGCCCTCGCATCTGCATACAAAAAGTCTCCGTCTAGCTCTTGAGTCTGAAGTGCTGAGTTCGATCAAGGAAGCATCACCTTCTTTCTTTGAACGTCTTGTTGTCGATCTCCTTGTAAAAATGGGATATGGCGGTAATAGACAAGATGCTGGAAGAGCTCTAGGAAAAAGCGGAGATGGCGGAATCGATGGTATTATTAATGAAGATCGTCTTGGCCTTGATGTCATATATATACAAGCGAAGCGCTGGGAGGGTACGGTTGGTCGTCCCGAAATCCAAAAATTCGCTGGTGCATTGCAAGGACAGCGTGCTCGAAAAGGCGTATTCATTACAACCTCATCTTTTACCAAAGAGGCAAAAGAGTATGCTTCATTTATAGAATCAAAGATCATCCTAATTGATGGCGAGTATTTATCAAGGCTGATGGTAGAACACAATGTTGGGGTTTCTACAGTTGGTCAGTATGAAGTCAAGAAATTGGATTCTGACTATTTTGATAACGAGTAATGCGTAATAAGGCAATCAAGTCGCTCGTTTCACTCACTCGAACGAACGCTTCGCAGCGTTGCTGCTACGCGCTGCTTATAGTAGCGTTTTCGCATGCTCCCGGCATTGCATTGTTCCGTAAAAGCCGCTCTGTATTCAGTGCCGCTGAACTTGGCGTTATCATGGATGCTTCGCACCCGCCTCGTTGGTCCGTCACGAGCGATTAGCTCATGAAACTTCGGCCCTACAAAAGCTCCGATCTGGAGTCCGTTGCTAATCTATTTACGGCATCGGTTCATGGCTTGGCTATCGGCCACTACGATGCCACGCAACGGGCCGCGTGGGCTCCGCAACCTCCAGATCTGAGTGAGTGGAACGAGCGACTGAATGGGCTGCATACCGTTGTTGCGGAAGACAATGACAATGAGCTCGCTGGATTTCTTTCTTATGCAATGAATGGCTATATCGGCCTCTTGTATGTATCGCCCCGCTACCCACGTCGCGGAGTAGCATCCTTGCTCTATCGCGAGATCGAATCCGCGCTATTGCTCGCGGGTGTCGAAGTGCTATTCACCGAAGCGAGTGTGATGGCTCGCCCATTCTTTCATCGCCAAGGCTTTCTGATCGCGGAAGAGCAAATTGTTAGCCGTCGTGGCATGACCTTCAAGCGATACGCCATGCGCAAATCAATCAAGGCCGGCAGATGATCCTGGGCCTCGCGTCGAGCGCTTCGCGCCTGCCTTATTAGCCGTCGCAAGCAATTTTTTGTAAAACTCGACCTTACAAACACTCCAATCTGGAACCCGTTGCCAATTTTTACGGCATCGATTCATGGCCTGTTATGAGATTTCTATTTTCGGAAATCGCCTTCCAGATAAAACCACTGCTCCCCTTCCCGCACGAACCGGCTGGTCTCGTGCAATCGATGCGCCTTGCCGCCGATCTTGTAACGCGCCACGAACTCGACCACGCCCTGCATATCGTCGAAACCTCCGGCCTCGGTGTGGACGATCTTCAAGCCCAGCCAGTTGAGCTGGCTCGCATCGCTCAGATCAAGCGTTTCGGGTCGGGTGGATTCGTGCCAGGTGCGCAGCAGGTAGTCTTCCCGCGCGAGGACGTAGCCCGAATAACGGGAGCGCATCAGCGCCTCGGCCGTGGGCGGTCGTTGTCCGTGATCGAGGTACGGGCCGCAACAAGCCACGTAGGTTTTGCCCGAACCGCAAGGACAAGCGCTATCGGTGTTCACGCCGATACTTTCCTGAGCACCGCCCGCGCGGGCGCACCTTCGGCACCGGCCAACTTGAGCGGCAGGCAAATCAACTCATAGGGTCCTGGTGCGACTTCGGTCAAATTCAAACCTTCCACGATCACGACTCCGGCTCGCAGCAGGGCGATGTGGGTTTGTGGATCGCCCTGGAAAATCTGCACCGACAGGTAATCGACCCCGATCAAACGGATGCCCCGCCCCACCACCCACTGAGCAGCCTCGACGGTCAGGGCCACGAAATCGGTGAGGAACTCGCGGTCACCCCGTTGCCAGATCGCGGAATTGCGGGTACGCAACAACAAACGCCGGGTATCGGCGGGCAAATTCAGGGCTTCCAGATCGCGAGCGGCGATGACCTCCAGATCGGATAATTCAGCCACGACCGCCGGACCGATCAGCACATCCAGCGACAGATGGGTTACGTCCGTGCCGTCGGCCAGAAAATGCAAGGGCGCATCGACATGGGTGCCGGTATGCACGCCGCAGACCAGGGTGCTGTCGTTGACGGGATCGCCCCGATCCATGTCGCGGCGGCGGCTCAATTCAATGGCCGGGCTGCCGGGCCAATGCGGCAGGTCCGGGGAAATCGTCAGCGAGATATCGAGGTAGTCGGTCACGGTTACTTCCTTGGAGATTCGACAACAATCACTCGGGGGCGAACGTGGTGGAAACCACCGCTTGGAAACCCTGGCCTGGCGAGGCTTATCCCGCGCCGATTTCTTCCAACAACCGCTCCACCGCCGCTGCCCGCGCCTCCGCGTTGGGGAGATCCTTAATGAAGCGTAGCTTGTCCTTTCCATCCAGCTTGTAAACCCGAGACTGCGATTGAATCAATCGCACCAGCTTGGCCGAATCCACCTTCGGTGCCGGCCCGAACACGATCCGCCCACCTTTCGGTCCCGCCTCGATTTTTTTCACCCCCACCGGCGTGGCCCGCAGTTTCAGCCCGGTCACCCGGAACAAGGTCTTGACCGGCGCCGGCAGTAACCCGAAGCGGTCGATCATCTCCACCTGCAACTCGCGCAGCTCCTCCTCGTCGCGGGCGCTGGCGATCCGCTTGTACAGAATCAAGCGGCTGTGCACGTCGGGCAGATAATCGTCCGGGATCAGCGCCGGGCTTTGCAGCTCGATCTCGGGACCGTGATCCAGCGGCCGGTCCAGCTCCGGCACGCGTCCGGCCTTGAGCGCCTGTATCGCCCGTTCCAGCAAGTCCATGTACAGGGTGAAACCCACCTCGTGAATCTGGCCGCTCTGCGCCTCGCCCAGCAACTCGCCGGCACCGCGAATCTCCAGGTCGTGGCTGGCCAGCAGGAAGCCCGCGCCCAGATCTTCCAGCGACTCGATCGCCTCGATCCGCTTGACCGCGTCCGTGGTCATCGCTTTCCTGTTCGGGACGATGAGGTAGGCATAGGCGCGATGGTGCGAGCGCCCCACCCGCCCACGCAACTGGTGCAACTGCGCCAGCCCCAGCTTGTCGGCGCGATTGATGACGATGGTATTGGCGCTGGGCACGTCGATGCCCGATTCGATGATGGTGGTGCACACCAGCAGGTTGCAGCGACGATGATAGAAATCCAGCATCACCTGTTCCAGATCCCGCTCGCGCATCTGGCCGTGGGCGACGGCGATACGGGCGGTCGGCGCCAGTTCCGCCACCTGCGCGGCCATGCGCTGGATGGTCTCCACCTCGTTGTGCAGGAAGTAAATCTGCCCACCGCGCTTCAGTTCGCGCTGGCAGGCTTCCTGAATGGTCGCCTTGTTCCACTCGCTGACGAAGGTCTTGACCGCCAGCCGCCCGGCCGGCGGGGTGGCGATGATCGACAGTTCGCGCAAACCGGCCATCGCCATGTTCAGGGTGCGGGGAATCGGCGTGGCGGTCAGGGTCAGTATGTCCACCTCGGATCGCAGCGCCTTCAGCCGCTCCTTCTGCCGTACCCCGAAACGGTGCTCCTCGTCGATGACGACCAGCCCCAACTGTTTGAATTTCACGCTGCCCTGCAACAGCTTGTGGGTGCCGATCAGGATATCCGCCCCGCCGTCGGCCAGCGCCTTCAGCGTCTCGGTCTGCTGCTTGGCCGAACGGAAGCGGGACAGCAGTTCGATCCGCACCGGCCAGTCGGCGAAGCGGTCGAGAAAATTCTGATAGTGCTGCTGGGCCAGCAGGGTCGTCGGGGCCAGCACCGCCACCTGTCGGCCGTCCTGCACCGCCACGAAGGCGGCGCGCATCGCCACCTCGGTCTTGCCGAAACCGACGTCGCCGCAGACCACGCGATCCATGGGTCGGCCCGAGCGTAGATCGGCGATCACCGCTTCGATGGCGACCTGCTGGTCGGGCGTTTCCTCGAACGGGAAGGCGGCGGCAAAGACGGCATAATCGGCCTCGGGCAGAGCGAAGGCATGGCCGGGCCGGGCCTCGCGGCGAGCGTACAGATCCAACAGTTCCGCCGCCGCGTCGCTGACTTGCTCGGCGGCCTTGCGCCGGGCTTTTTCCCATTGGCCGCTACCCAGCTTGTGCAGCGGCGCGTTTTCCGGCGCGGCGCCGGTGTAGCGACTGAGCAGATGCAAGGACGCCACCGGCACGTACAGACGATCGTCGCCGGCGTATTCCACCACCACGAACTCGCCATCGATGCCGGCTACCTCCAACCGCTCCAGTCCGGCGTAGCGGCCGATCCCATGCTCCTCATGCACCACGGGCGCGCCGAGATCGAGATCGGTGAGATTGCGGATGATGGCATCGGGGTCGCGGCTCGGACCGTGCCGCCGCCGCTGGCGCGCCCGCTCGCCGTACAACTGCGGTTCGGCGATCACCGCCAGCGGCGGTTCGGTCAGCAGCAGGCCTTGCTCCAACGGCGCCACCGCCACGGCCAAGCGTAGATCCTCCCGTGCCAGGAATTCCGTCCATCCTTCGCACACCGTCGCTTGCAGGCCATGGCCGCGCAGCGTGTCCAGCAGCGCCTCGCGCCGACCGGCGGATTCGGCGGCCATCAGCACCCGCCCCGGAAATGCCGCCAGGAAGGTTTGCAACGCGGCACCGGGTTGCGGGGCGCGCGGCTCGAAGGGTAGTGCCGGTGGCGGCTCGGTCGGGTAGTTGACCTCGGCGTTTTCCGCTTCCCGCAAATCGATCCGCAGGCGGCGCGCCAGCGCGCTTTCCACCTGGGCCGCGTCCAGAAACAGCAACGGTGGCGGCAACAACGGCCGTTCCGCGTCGTGGCGACGCTGTTCGTACCGCTCCATGAGCTGCTCCTGGAATGCCATCAACGCCTGATCCGCGCCCTCCAGTCGGATCGCCAGGGTATTTTCCGGTAGATAGTCGAACAGCGTGGCGGTCTGTTCGAAAAACAAGGGCAGGTAGTATTCGATCCCGCCGGGTGCGTGGCCGGCGCTCACTTCGCGATAGATCGCGCCACGCTGCGGGTCGCCCTCGAACTGGCGGCGGTACGCCTGACGGAAGCGGGTCACGGTCTCCTTGTCCAGGGGAAACTCCCGTGCTGGCAACAGCTCGGCGTGCTCGACCTTGGTCACGGACAGTTGGGTGTCCGGGTCGAAATCGCGGATGCTTTCCACCTCGTCGTCGAATAGTTCGATCCGGTAGGGTCGCTCGCCGCCCATCGGGAACAGATCGAGGATCGCGCCGCGCACCGCGAACTCGCCGCGTTCGACCACCTGCGACACGCAGACGTAGCCAGCCGCTTCCAACCGCTGGCGGAACGGCTCCAGATCCAAGCGCTCGCCGACCTTGAGCAGCAGCGCGTAGCCGTCCAGATAGCCGCGCGGGGCCAAGCGCTGCATCAGCGTCGCCACCGGCACCACCAGTACGCCGCGCCGCCGTTGCGGCAGACGGTACAAGGTCGCCAACCGCTGCGACAGGATGTCCTGATGTGGCGAAAACAAATCGTAGGGCAGCGTCTCCCAGTCTGGAAACGCCAGAATGTCCAGATCCGGGCCGCCGAACACTCGCAGTTCTGTTTCCAATCGCAGCGCGGTTTGGCTATCCGGGGCAATGGCCAGTACCAGTCCGCGATAACGAGCGGCGGTGGCGGCGATCAGCAAGGCGGGGCTGGCGCCGTGCAATCGCCCCCAACTCAGAGGCCGGCGGACATCGGGCGGTAAAACTGGTTGCAACGGCGGAGAGATTTTGGGTGCTTGCACGGTGGCCGACATGGATTTCGAGCAACAGGGATGGTGGATGAATGATGAAATTTAGTATCAAAAAAGTACGTATGTAATAACAATGAAAAGTAGGCATAATAGATCATTTATGCCGAGCCAACGAGCCGGCACCGTGAGGCGTGGCGCGATTGCCGCACGCCAGCATCCCGCCTCTGCCGGGATCCTACTTGTTCGTTCGAGGTATGACTGTGAAAGCGACCGATATACTGAAGGAAGAACACCAACTGATCAAACGGCTGCTAAAGGTGCTCGCCGCCGCCGTACAACGTCTGGAACAGGGCCAAAGGGTCCGTCCCGAGTTTTTTCTGGAAGTCGCCGATTTCAATCTGAATTTCACCGATCGCCGCCACCACCGCAAGGAGGAAGCGCTGTTCGCGTCGATGGTGGCGCATGGCTTGCCGGAACAAACCAGCGCGGTCGCGCTGATGCCGCAGGAGCACGGGCAGGGGCTGGCCCACAATGAGGATCTGCGCGGGATGGTACGGCGCTGGCAAGCGGGCGACGACACGGCGCGGGCCATGATCATCGCCACCGTGAACGAATACGCCGCGATGCAGCACCAGCACATCCACGAAGAAACCCATATCCTGTTCCCCATCGCCGAGCAGATCCTACCGCCGGAAGCCCAGGACGAACTGGCCGCGACGTTCGAACGCATCGACCGGGAAGACATCGCCTCCCACGCCAACCCGAATTACCGGGCGCTGATGGAAACGCTGGAGCACGAAGTCGGGCTGCGGTAACTGTCCGAATGTTCAGCTAGGCTTCAGGGTACTGCTGTCTTGATGGCGACAGCCATTCACTTCGGGCATTCACCTTCAAGAGCACCGGGCCTTCATGTTGCTCTGTCTCGGACCTGTCGTCGATGCCGCCGACCTTTTGCAAGGCGCCGTCGCGGCTGGCGGCTTCCCGACGCTGGCGTGAGAACCCCTGCCCGCCACCAGCCAGATTTGCGATAGCTTCTCCAATCACAACCCGAGAAAATCCATGCGTCATTTTCCCTTGTTTTCCGTGATCCTCATGTGCGGCGCCCTGAGCGCCGGCTGCGCCGGCACCTCCACCAGCGATACCGGACCCACGCACACCGGTTTTCTCAGCGACTACGCCAAACTGGAGCCCGACACGGCGGATCCAGGCGCCCGCATTTATCTGAAGGCCGGCGTGGACTGGAAAAAATATGACAAGGTGATGTTGGATCGCATCCAGGCTTGGCTCAAGGACGATGCCGATTACAAGGGCATCGATCCCACCCAGTTGAAGGCGCTGACCGATTACTTCCAGCAGGCCATCGTCAAGGCGCTGGAGCCAACCTATCCAGTCGTGACCCAACCCGGCCCCGGCGTGCTACGGGTGCGGGTGGCCATCACCGACCTGATTCCCACCAAGCCGGAGATGAGCGTGGTGACTCTGGTGGTGCCCTATGCCACGGTGGCGGATCTGGCGGCGGGCGGCGGCACCGGCAGCACGCCTTATCTCGGCCAAACCGCCATCGAAGCCGAATTCCTCGACAGCCGGAGCAACCAGGTACTAGCGGCCTACGTGGACCGGGAGATCGGCAAGAAATACGACATCAATCTGAGCCAGGGCGTGGGTTCGGCGGTGGAGAAAGGCGTTTCGTCCTACACCAATGCCTACAGTACCTGGGCTTACGCCGAAGCCGCGTTCGACGGCTGGGCTGGCCAATTGCGCAAGCGACTCGACGAAGCGCACGGGCGGACAGCGCCGGCCAACTGAAAACGACCTGCTCATCCCTCCAGCCATGCCCGAGCTTTGGGATCTTGCGGCTGAAAGGTGTGTGCCTCCTGATGGCCACACGCCAGCAGCGCCATGAGAACAAGCCGGTGCTGTTCATCGAAGCGAATGCAGCAGGCGGTTGGCTTCCTTGAAAAAGTCGGGCTGCGGTAGGAGTTCGCTGCTGGGGAATCGCACGAGCAGCGCCGCGAGCCGACGGTCTTTTCCCAGCACGACTTCCTGGAAGGTCATCGTGTTGGCGATCCGAGGCGAGTCGGCGAGGACTTTGGTGTTGGCATGGTCCAGGGTCAGCGAAACCGGTTCCAGCTTCAGGTATTTTTCCGGTTCGCTCAGGGTGGCGGCGACTTTGGCGAGGTGCTTGTCGAGCGTGGCCGAATCGGCGCGCAGTTGGCCCAATTTGGTTTCGAGGTCCTGCAAGCGCCGTTCGAGGGTGCGCAAATCGACGGGTTCCGCCGTGACCGGTTCCGCCAAGGATTCAAAACCGACCTGGGCTTTCTTCAGCAGACTGGCTTTTTGCTGGAGCAGCTTGCGTTGCCGTTGTTCCAGTTGGGTTTTTTGGACGCGGCTGGCGGTCAGGCGCTGCAAGGCGATTTCGATCAGATAATCGGCCGCGCGCTTCATGAGTTCCCGGCGAGTGTCCTGCTCGTTGTCGGTGAGGAAAACCAGCCGGTGATCGCGGAAGTCGACGACGGTTTGCGGCACGTCCCGCCGGAGGATTTCCCCCTCCATCTCGATCCCAAGCACGTTCCTTTCGACCCGCGCCGCGCCGAGTCCGGCATACAGTTCCGCCGGCAAGGGGACGGACGCCTGTTTGAGGTAGCCGCGGGTGCCGTCGCTGAAACTCAGGATCTCGCGCAAACGCTCGGGCGAGGCGAACAGGGCGCGCAAGCGAGGATCGGTCATATAGCCTTGCCGGTCGGCCATGATGGCGGGCGGCAGGGCGTTGACGAAATTCACCACGAAGTCGATGGCATGCTCCACCGCGCCCCACAGTTTGCGCCGATAGTGGCTCACCGCCCGCAGGCGGGGATCGGTGCCGTCCACCACTCGTTCGATGCCTCTCAGCATCAAGTCCTTGTCGAATTTGCTGGGCTGGCTGCTACCGGAAAAAATGGACTGCAGAAGACGAAACGCCATGGTCGTCCTCCTTCAAGAGCGGCTCGACGCGCATGACCATAGAAATATTTACGTTACACAGTGATCGCTCATGGCGAACATCGTAGCGCCTTCGAGCTATCAGCGGCGGTGCCAAACAGGGGCCGCCGGTCCATACTGGCGGCGAGGCGACCCCTGCCGGGGGCAGGGTTACTATTCCATGGTGACCTTGATGCCACTGGCCGATCCCACGTTCAACTGCAAACCCTGGGTTCGCGACTCCAGCCGCATGATCACGCCGTTCTCGTTCTTGAGCCGCAGGCGCCGACGCCGCCGCCCAGCGCGATGCTAGCATCCAGCTTGGTGTAGGTGCCCGGGAATTTGGAGATATCCGTCAAATCGTACACCTCACCAGCGGCGCTCATCTTCGATACACCCACATTGACACCCACCGTCAGGCCACCAATCTTGAAGGGATATTCCTGGCCCTCGAACATCAACTTGCCGCCACCGACGCTACCACCCAGAATGAACGCGAACTGCGTTTCGTCGATCGCGACCGTCCCGGACGGCTTTTTTGGTATCCGCGGCCAATGCCAGACTACCCATCAACAGCATGGTGGCCAACAGGACGGGGCCGGTTATTTTGCGAATATTCATCATCGAATTTTTCCTATTCAAGACTACTCAGAGTAATCCCAGTCGGGTCGAACCACCACGCGCTCGCCCGACTGGGCGGTTGCGGCATCAGAACGGGTTGACAAGTAATTACTTGTTCCAACCACCCCATCCACCCATGGCGCTCCACGATTCGGCGGGAGTTTCATCGGGCATCGCTTCCATTTCCGCTTTCTTGACGATCAGCTGCACCGACGAAGGACCTTTGATGGTCTTGCCAAGCCCCTCGACGGTTACTCCTTCGGGCACTTTCACCGAGACGACCGCGTAATCCTGCATTTTTTCCTCAGGAATGCCGACGTATTGCTTCTCGTTCATAAAGCTGGATTGAAACGCGGGGTCTTTCATGTGTGCCTTGACGTAAGCCGACTCCAGGATCGTGACATTGGAACCAGGCACCATGATGATTTGGCCCGCCTTGAACACTTCGCCTTTCTTGTTGGTGACGGTGACACCATCCGGTACGAGCAAGTGGTACTGCAATTCCGGTTTGCCGGCACCCGGCGTAAAACTTTCATTCTGAAATCCCTGTGCGTGAGCGATCACGGCGCCTAATAGCAAGACCAAAGCGGTGCTGCACATACGGAAGAACTTCATTTTCATCACTCTCCTCGGTTGTAAATTCAGAGTCATCTTTCGGATCGGAGGCAGAGTTCCGTTGCCGCTATCAGGAGCAGTTGCATACCGTCAACCGGCGGTGCCTCGTTCCTGACGGAGGCGTTCCTTAGCCCCATCTAATAAGCATAGTACGATCACGATCCTGCGACAGGGCTCGTCCTTGGTGATGAAGCGACACACGGTTCAAGGACCCTGTACGGTCGGCGCCGGTATCAGTGCGTCGCAATGGCAACCAGCCGTTCGCCGACACATCGAATTATTGATCGGTACTCGCGGCAACGAAGCCCGGCGGCGCTTTCTGCCAGGGATAGCCCTTGGCCGCCATGTCGTACCCCAAGGCATACAGTTGGCGCATGAATTCTGTGTCGAACTCTTCCTGGTGTGGTGCGTTGAAGCTGGCCGGAATATAAGCCAGATTGAAGTCGACGCCATCGCGTTGGGTCGTCAGATAAATCCGATAGAGATCGCCGAGACCCTGGGTTTGAATCAGCGAGGAAATCGCTCGTCCGGCAATGCTCATGGCTCTACGTTCACTTGTGCCCAATCGGGGTCCAGCCGGCTGTTGCGGATCACGTACGCCCGTCGCTCGCGCACCACGCCGTTCTTACGCAAACTTTCCTTGATGTTGAGCGACGGGGGGTAGACGAACACTTGCGCCGTGGCGCCGCCATCGACATGCATCTCCTGATAAGGCTGGCCGTTGGCCTCGACATCGATCAGGACCGGTGGAAACGCGCCGGGGATCGCGGCGGACGCCACCAGCAGGGTTTGAAACAATTCCAGCGCCCGGGGATCCTTGATGGTCGCAATCTTGGTCATGTTCCAGATGATGCCCCGACGCGCATCGAGATCGGTGGTCCCCACCAGGAGAATGCGGCCCTTCGCGTACTCGGCGGCGATGGCGTCCAGCAGTTCCTGGTTGACATATTTCCCGATCAGATTCCGCAAGGGTTTATTGTCGGCCATGGCGTCGTCGGTCAGCGCCGCCAGAAACCCGCGCGGCTCCACGATGTCCTTGGCGGAAATCGTGGTGTAAACCTCCTTCAGCGTGGCGTCGTAATCGGACCCCAGGAAGGCGAACGGCGCGGTCAGGGCGCCGGTGCTGACGCCGGTGACCAGCTTGAAGGTCGGCCGGTCGCCGGCGGCCGTCCAGCCGTTCAGCAGTCCGGCGCCGAACGCGCCATTGTCGCCGCCGCCGGAAATGGCCAGATAGACGGCGGGCGGCAGTGGACCCTTATGGCCGCTGGCCTCCAAGTACGCTTGTTCGCGCTTTACGGATTCCATGCCTTCGCGGGCCATCTTGGCCAGATCGTCGGCGTTGCCGATTCGGTATCGGACATCTTCCAGTCCCGGAAGCTGTGCTTGGTTTTGCAAGTTCTCGGGCACCGCCGCCAAGCGCGTCGGGGTGGCACAGCCGGATGCAAGCAGCAGGGCAAGCAGTCCGGTCAGGATTGCAGTCACCGCCCGCGCGGTCTTAAACAAGTCGCTCATGAGATGCTCCCTTCGTTCGTCTCGATAGGTCTGTCGATCTTGTTCATCGTTGCAATCTCTCAAGATCGCTTCATTTCATGCTGGCGCGCAGATCCACCAGCGCCTGATCGTAGGTATCGACTCGAATCAGACCCAAGCGCGGGTACTCGATGTCGATGATGACGTACACCACCAACGCCATGATGGCGGCAAAGCCGATCATGTGCAGCCAGTTGCGCGACTTGCCGCCGGCCATGCCGTAGCCGGCCAGCAGCGCGCTGACCAACGCTAGCCCGTAGAGCATCGCGAAGATGACTATCGGCGGGTGCAATTGAGTCGCCATGGCCCGGGTCGTGGTGATGTCGATCATCTGGTTCAGCGCCGGCAGCAACAACATCGTCGCTGGTGGCGGTGCGCCTTCCATGCGTCCGGCGGCCATCGCCTGGGTCCAGATTTCTTCCTGCAACTGGGTGGAAAGAACCAACTCCGCCTTGGCGGCTTCGACATTGGGCAGCTTCCGATAGACCTCCATCCGGGAATCCACATAGCGTCGGAACAAATCCCGCAGCGCCGGTTGTGCATCGGTTGGCAGCAAACCGAGCCGCAGGTAGGCGGTACCGATGGCATTGACCTCCTCGACCACCAGATTCCGACGCGTATCGAAACGCGAGGCCGCGCCCGAGAAAGTGAAGGCGATCAGCAGGCCCAGCAGCGCGAACACCGCGCCCTCGATCGCACCGGTACCGGTCCGCGCCCCTTCGGCGTCGCTCGCCAGTCGACGGTTGCCAATCCGTCGGCCGACTTCCAAAAAAGACCAGCATCCCAAAAAAACAAGATCAGGGTGATCAATGCAGTCATCAGCATGTAGTCCATAAGGGTTTCCGACGAAAAGTATAGAGTGTTGAGGAAATTTGCCGGGCTGCTCGGGGTTCCTGGGCGACGTGCGGCCTGGAATCGCGGGCGATGGTCCCCGAGGAATTGGGGACCATCGTTAGCGGCGGTGGCGAAACCAGCAGGGCGGATTATTCAGCATATCAAGCCCGTAACTGACTGTCTCCATGACGAATGGGTCATGCCGGACTAATCCGCCCATCGGGCTAACTGGCGGGGGCGCTCTCGGATTCGCTGACGCCGCCCGCACTCCTATCACCCGTGCCACCGCCCGCTCCACCAACCTCGCCGAACAGCGCTTCGATCCGCGCCAACCGTTCTGCTCGTTCGCTGCTCACTTCGCCGGCGGCGGACACGACCCGCCGGATCTTGTCGAGCACCTCCGCCCGAGGGGCCGCGTCGGCGGGCAACATCTTGGGGATCGCGGCCAACGCCTCGTCGCGGTCGAGCAACAGGGCAAAGAACTGCTCGCGCAGCATTTGCTTGAACTCCGCCAGGGTCAGGCCGCCATGTTCGGCGCGCATCTGCCGTAGCGCCTCGAAGGCGCGCTCGTCGACACCGGGTCCCGCCATGCCGATGTAGACCAGGCTGCGAATCGCCGCTTCGCGCAGGTCACCTTCGGCGATACGAGCCTTGAGTTCGGCGATGCGCTGCTGGATGAACGCGATGCGCTCCGGTTCGACCCCCGGTCGCCGGCGCGGCGGTTCGTCCGAAGCCCGCAACCCGACCAGCGCTTGCAACACCGGCGAGCTATAAATGCCGAGGAAGATTTGCTCCATGCTGCGATCACGCAGATCGCGATAGCCGTCAAGGGCGGCAATGATCCCGTCCGAGATCATCGCCTGCACATGAAGCAGGGGATTATCGGGCGCAGTCGGCTGGCGCTGCTCGCGCACCTGCTCGGCCAGTTGGGCGATTTGCCGCATCAGCGGGTTGCGGTCCGAAAACAGCTCGAAGGGCAGTTCGGAAGGATTAAGCTTGTGGAGCCATTCGGCCGTTTGCGTGTTGGCGAAGGCTTGGACGAACGGTTGGAACAGGGTGCGATACAGGCCGAGGTTGATTTCCGAGACTCGCCGGGCGGCGGCGAAACGTCGCTCATTTTCCAGGCTGGGCTGAACGATGGCCCGAATGTCGTCCAGAGTGCGCGGTTCGAAGCGCGCGATCCAATCCCCGACGATCAAATCGAGGTTGGCGGCATCGGCGGTCTTGGGGGTCAGCACCGCTTCGTACAGACCGGGCGGCAGCACGTCGATCAGGTCGATGTTGGAGGCGAACTCCTGATGCTCCTTCTTGGCCACCCCACCAGAGACGAAGATACCGAGATGACCGATGCTTTCGTGGATGGCGTAAACGATAGTTTGACCACAGGCGCGCAGATCGTCGTCTTGCGCATAGAGATCGACAATCCAGCCCAGCGCTTGTTGGGGCGGGGTGATGTTGTCGCCCTTGGAACAGAAACAAATGATCGGCGAACGGATATTGCGCAGATCGATGCGCACCCCGTCGCTGGTGACGATTTCAGCGGTGGCCAACCGGTTGCCGACGAACAGTTGATCGACGATCCACTGCATTTCCTCGGCGTTGAGATTGACGTGGCCTCCCCACCATTTCTCGAATTCCAGGAAGCGCGATCCCTCGGTATCGACTTTCGACCAAAGGTCGTAGTTCTTGGTCCAGAAGGTATTGGCGGGGTTGAGATTCTCGAAGTTCTCGACCAGATAGGCGCCATCGAACTTGCCGCCGCCGATGTCGCTGGTCAGCGCGGTCAGCCAACTGCCGCCTAGCACCCCGCCGGTGTAGCGCATCGGGTTCTGGCCTTCCACCCCGGCCCAGTAGGACAGCGGCGAACCGGGCACGATGATCGGACCAAACAATTCCGGCCGGGTCGCGGCCACCATCATCACTGCCCATCCGGCCTGGCAGTTGCCGATCACGCAGGGTTTGCCTTCGGCTTCGGGGTGCAGCGCGATAACTTTCTCCAGAAAGACCGCCTCGGCGCGCATGATGTCCTCGATGGTCTGGCCTGGCATCGGGTCGGGGGTGAAGCCGACAAAGTAGCAGGGGTGGCCGGCGCGCATCGCCACGCCCAGTTCGCTGTCGGCCTTGAAGCCGCCGATCCCCGGACCGTGGCCGGCGCGCGGATCAACCACCACGAACGGGCGTTTCTTTGGGTCAATGATGACCCCTTCCGGTGGCTGGACCCGCACTAGCCCATAATTGACCGGCCGTTCGAAGGTCCGGCCGTCCAGCACCAGATCGACGTCGAAGCTCAATACATTGGGGACCGCCTTGGCTTTCTGCGCGTAATATTGGTCGCTGCGCTGGCGCAGCACGTCCCAGAACAGGATGGTGCGCTGCATCGAGTCGGTCAGATATTCGCCCAGCGGTTCCCAAGCTTGCGTCAGCGCCTGCGTTGCGCTCTCGGTCGGCTGAAGCGGGTTGAGTGAGGTCAGGACGGGCGTATTACGGACATTATCAGCGGGATTGTCGGTCATGATCGCGATCCTCGAAGGCTCTAAGTCAGGATTGATCTCTCCATGTATACCCTAATTATGACAAGGATTTTGCGCGGCGGCGCTGGCGGTTTGTGCCAAATACGGGAACAAGCGGTTGGCGCTGTAAGCAGCGACCACCCACACCCCGGACGGCATTCTTGCTGGTTCCACGCTGTCTTGTGACCTTTGCCGGCCTGTCCGGCGGATAGCTGTACTGGCGCGGGATGCGCTTCACGTAGACAGACACGGAGAGTCGAAAGTCACTTGCACGGGACACTCGCTTGATTTGCCGTATGCAGCGTTCGGTTCGATCGGAAAATCACTGCCCGTCAGCGAAAGTCCCTTCCCGTTCTCGCGACAGCACAGCATTGATGCGTTCGCCATGATGCCACGGTGACGGTGCACGCGCATAACATCCAAGGGGCCACCTGAGCGATGGCGAGCATCGAGGATTTTCGTATCGCGACCCGCGCGCAATACCACGGCGAGTGCGAGGGAGTTTGCAAGAAATCGTTGCTTATGGTGCCGGGAGAGAGACTCGAACTCTCACGGTATCACTACCGGCGGATTTTGAGTCCGCTGCGTCTACCATTCCGCCACCCCGGCAGGGAGGGAAGAACGATTATAAGGGTTTTCCAGCGCCGGGCAAGCCGCGACCAAGCGACTCATGTCGAAACCATGCCGGTCGGGTATGATTCCACCCTTTTCAAGACCCGGAAGGCGGCATGTTGAATCTCAAGAGTCTGAAGGCGGAGCTCCTTCTATTGCTAACGGCACTGATCTGGGGATTCGCCTTCGTCGCCCAACGAGTCGGCATGGATCATGTCGGTCCCTTCACCTACACCGGGGTGCGTTTTCTGCTGGGCGCGTTATCGCTCCTGCCCCTACTGCTGATCGGCTCGCGCGCCAGTCGCTCGGCCCCGCCGAAAAATTGGCGGACGATCCTCGCCGGTAGCCTGTTGGCCGGGTTGTTCCTGTTCGCGGGCGCCACGCTGCAACAGCTTGGCCTGGTCCATACCACCGCCGGCAAAGCCGGTTTCATCACCGGTCTGTACGTGGTCATCGTGCCGTTACTGGGTTTGTTCTGGCACTCCACCCCGTCGAGCACCTGGGTCGGCGCGGGGCTGGCCGTGATTGGCCTGTATCTGCTGACCATGACCGATGGCCTGACTCTGGCCGAAGGCGATGGCTTGGTACTGGCCGGGGCATTTTTCTGGGCCGGGCATGTGCTGGTGATCGGCTGGCTATCCGGGCGGATCGAACCGGTATTGCTGGCCTGCCTGCAAATCACCGTCTGCGGCGTGCTGAGTCTGGGCGTGGCGCTGGCCATCGAGCCAATCTCCCTGCGCGGCCTTCAAGACGCGACGCTGCCGATCCTGTACGGCGGTCTGCTCTCGGTCGGCATCGCCTACACCCTGCAAGTGGTGGCTCAACGCGACGCCCCACCCTCCCATGCCGCGATCATTCTCAGCCTGGAAACCGTGTTCGCGGCGCTGGGTGGCTGGTTGCTGCTGGACGAAGCCTTATCCGGCCGTGGGCTGCTGGGCTGCGGCCTGATGCTCGTCGGCATGTTGCTGTCGCAACTGGGGTTGGGCAAGGCCGCGCCCACGCCAACCGAGCCGGCGGTGCCCACCGCAACGCTGGCGGCCGACGAGCGCCGTTAGTTGTTCTTACCCGCGTCGGTGTCGGGCTCTCGCGAAGTTCCGGGCTCCTCCGGTGGCGGTGGTTCCGGTTCGCCATCCTTCGATGGATTGCCACCCAACCGCTCCTGATACCAACACTGGTAACAGAGCCGCAAACCGTCCTGACTCAGAAAACCGGCCGGCGGCCCGAACCGCCCGCATAAATCGCAAACCAGATAACTGCTGACCATCGCCCGCTCCCGTTTGGTCCAGTATCCCAAACAGATAGCCGTCCTGCCCGCGTTTCTCCACTTGCCGCCGGCGAGGCGCAAAAAACCGTCTGGCCATGGCGGCAACTGACACCCTGGACCAACCCCCGATGCGGGTGACGATTGGCAAAGGACCTGTCCATTGAGTCCTATCGATCAGCTCCACAAGGCTCGCACACCGAAATAGGCGATGTCCTTGAAGCGACGGATCGTGCCCTTGAGCAGCGATGCTTGCGGTCGGGTACAGAAGGTCATGCTCAGCATCACCCGCAGTTCATCCTCTTCCAAGCGAGTGACCTTATGGAACACCTTCGCCCCTTCGAACATGATCAAGGTATTAGGCGGCGTGGGCACCATCACTTCCCGGTCGTCCTGGCGAATGACCAGTTGCGCCGACGACAGCCGGTCTTCGTGGAGGTGATGGTTGACCAACGGCAACAACACGGTGAAATGCCGACCGTTGTAAAAATTGTAATCGTAGTGCCAACCGATATGGTCGCGCGGCCGGTCGTAAAACAGCAACGAACAGGAACTCTGGTCGTTGAGCGGCGTGGGTACGACCGGCTCGCCGATCACCGCCGCGCACAAGCGGCGCAGGTAGCCCGACTGATAGAAAGCGACGATTTCCGGCGCGACTTGGTGCAGATCTTCATAGGCGATAGTGCCGCCCTTCTTGTGGGCGGGAAAATAGCTGCGTTCGGTACGGGCGTGACGCAGCGCGGCTTCCCGTAGCGTCTCGAACGTGCCCGTTGGCAACGGCTGGGGAACGACGGCGATGCGTCGCTGGAAATCGGGCAACGCGTCCGGCAGCCGTTCGGGTAAATTCAGATCGGCGTCATAACGAGCAACCAGATCGCGCTGGCGGACTTGCAGTTGACGGTACTGGCGCTGCTTACGCCATTTGAGGCCGGTGAAAGCCAAAGCCCCGGCGGCGGCGGGAACGAGCAGAATTTCCTGGAACATACGGCATCCGATAAAGTTGAACGGAAAATGGGCGGTCCCGGCTCGAAGCTGGACTCGATCCGTCAACTTAATCGGGTGCCGTGAAATTCTGATGAAAATGCTGCTGAGGCGCAGGCATCGGCGCGCGGATCGCCGTCCGGTCGGGGATTTTCTTGATCTACAATGACGATCTATCCGTCGCGCGCACTGGCCACCACAACCATGTCCCCGCTCTTCCGCCTCGCTTTGCTCGGCTGTCTGCTCCACCCCGGCTGGCTGGCCGCCGAACCCGCCGTTCCGCCCTTGCCGTTGCACGATTTCGAGCACACCGCCAGCCCCACCTCGGGCGTGACCATGAGCGGCTGGACCACCGCGCCGAATCGCCGTGCCGGCCAAATCGACTACCGACTGGAACCGGCGCAGCGGCCGGATTCTTCGGACAGCCGCCGGGCGTTGCATCTCCGCTATCGCTTCGCTCCCGACGCCATGGACGACATTGGCTGGCAACTGACCCTGCCCGATCTGGACGCCTCGGCTTACGATCATCTGGAGCTATGGATTCGTGGTGACGCTCGGGTCGGGTACGCCGATGCCTTGAAGCTCGAATTCAAGCAGCCGCTGGCGGGGGCGCCGCCCGGTCTGCTGCGCCGGGGCAGCGCCGTGATCGACGGTATCACCGACCGCTGGCGGCGTTTCCAGATCCCCTTGCATCGGATGAATGGCATCGCCGACTGGCGTCATCTGCGTCAACTGGCGCTGGTGCTGCAACCGCGCTGCTCGCCAGTCGCCGGCGCCTACTGGCTGGACGACATCGCTCTGATCAAAACCGGTCAACCCGGCCCGAGCATCCATGATCCGGTGATTCCACCCAACAAGACCGCCTGGGAAAATCGCCTCGGCGGCAAGGAAGCGGCCCAACCTTACATCCAAGCTCGACTGGCTGGCTGGCCGGAACGCCTGCTGGTGGACCCAATGGAATTACCGGCCGACGACCGGGCGTTCCTGGAGCGGCTGGCGCGCGATACCTGGCGCGGGCTGGCGGCCTTGAGTGACCGTGAGCATGGCCTGCCGCTCGACACGGTGCGCTTCTCCGATTCCATCGACCCCGAACGGGCTTGGGCAGGCGACTACACCAATGTCACCAACATCGGCCTGTATCTGATCGATATCGTCGCCGCGCGGGAATTGGGCCTGATCGACCCGGACGAGGCGCGGGCGCGGCTGAGCCGGACGCTGGACACGTTGGAGCGACTGGAAACCTGGCAAGGGTTTTTCTTCAACTACTACGACACCACCAGTCTGGAGCGCACCAGCCATTTCATTTCCTTCGTCGATTCGGCTTGGCTGAGCGCCGGACTGATGGTGATTCGCAACAGCGTGCCCGAACTGGCGGAACGTTGTACCCGGTTGATCGACCGCGAAAATTACGGCTTTTTCTACGATCCGGTCGAGCAATTGATGATGCACGGCTACTACGTCAACCTGCCCGGCCGCTCCGAATACAGCTATGGCCTGCTGTACACCGAATCGCGGCTGGGCAGCCTGATCGCCATCGGCAAGGGCGAGGCGCCGGCGGAGCACTGGTACCGCATGGCGCGCACCTTCCCGCGCGACTTCGACTGGCAGTCGCAATCGCCCAAGGGCCGCACCATCAAGACCGTGAACGGCCACACCTTCTTTGGCGGTTACTACGTCTGGAAAGGGCTGCGCTACGTGCCGTCCTGGGGTGGCAGCATGTTCGAGGCGCTGATGCCGTTGCTGGTGCTGGACGAACCGCGCCTGGCACCCGCCAGTCTGGGTCGCAACGCGTGGGTGCATACCCAGATCCAACGCCGCTTCGCCCTGGAGTATCTGGGCTATCCGGTTTGGGGCTTGTCGCCCAGCTCGAAGCCGGACGGTCGCGGTTACGGCGAATACGGGGTTCGCCTGCTGGGGGCGCGTGGCTATGTGGCCGGCGCGGTGACTCCGCATGCGGCGGCGCTGGCCCTGCTGGCGGACCCGGAGGAAGCCGTCGTCAACCTGCGGCAACTGGCGGAACGCTATCCCCTGTACGGCGATTTCGGATTCTACGATGCCGTGGACCCGCGTAGCGGTCAGGTCGCCTACCACTATCTGGCCCTGAACCAGAGCATGATCCTGATCGCTCTGGCCAACCATTTGCGGGACGGCGTCATCCAGCGCTATTTCGCCGCCGATCCGATCATCCAGCGGGTGCTGCCGCTGCTTGGTGCGGAACGGTTTTTCGATTGACGGAACCACCATGGCCAGCGTTGATTTCGAACACATTGACAAAATTTATCCGGGCGGAACCCAAGCGGTCTTCGATTTCAATCTGACCGTTGCCGACGGGGAAGCGCTGGCGCTGGTCGGTCCCTCCGGCTGCGGCAAATCCACCCTGTTGCGGCTGCTGGCCGGTCTGGAAACCGCGACGCACGGTACCCTGCGCATCGGCGGGCAAGCGGTCAACGATCAACCGCCGCAACGGCGCAACGTGGCGATGGTGTTCCAGGACTATGCCCTTTATCCGCACATGTCGGTGCGGCGCAACCTGGAGTTTCCGCTGAAAATGCGCGACCTGCCCCGTGCCGAAATCGAGCGGCAGGTGCGGTGGGCGGCGGAATTACTGGGTCTTGGCGAGCTGCTCGACCGTTTGCCCCGGCAATTGTCCGGCGGTCAGCGGCAGCGGGTGGCGATGGGCCGGGCGCTAGTTCGGCAACCGACCGTGTTTCTGATGGACGAACCGTTGTCCAATCTGGACGCCCGGTTGCGAGTGCAAATCCGCGCCGAATTGAGCGATCTGCTGGAGCGATTGAGCGCGACCACCATCTACGTCACCCACGATCAGGCCGAGGCGATGACGCTGGGCGACCGGGTGGCGGTGCTGGATCATGGCCACCTGCAACAGGTGGCGCCACCCCAGGAGTTGTACGAGCGGCCCGCCAACACGTTCGTGGCCGGCTTTATCGGCAATCCGCCGATGAACCTGTTCCCGGCGCGGCTGGTCGCCGACGCGGGAGGATTGCGGTTACGGGCGGGCGATCAGTCGGCGCCGCTGGCATCATCCGCCACCGCGACCGAATGCTGGGGGGATTATTTGGAACAACCGCTGACCGCCGGTCTTCGTCCCGAACATTTATCGCTTACCACTGAAGCGGAAGCGGGATGGCGGGCGGTGGTGCATGACGCCGAATATCTGGGTCACGAAACCCTACTTTATCTGCGGCTCGCCGGCCTGGCCGACCCGAACCCGATCCTGGTCGCGCGTCTGCCGGGTATTCGTCCCTTTCACAAGGGCGACGCAGTGAAACTGCGGCTGGATTGCGAGCGATTGCATCTGTTCGGCCCGGACGGCGAGAGAAAATAAGAGATAAATCGTCGCAATTTATTAAAATATCAAAAAAATTAACGTGGGAGATAGTAACGTCCTGCTGCATCTGACCCGCATAGCGGGATCAGGTGCAAGCCCCAGTTAGGTGGATTTCGCTTCGCTCTACCTGCAACTACGCATATAGATTATGCGTACCTTATCGAGCAACCTAACTTTTAAAAATTTCCAATTTCTTTTTAAGCTTTTCTTCTGTAAGATTTTCATCATGTCGAAATTCGATTAGTTTATACCCAAGCGACTTACAGATTTTTTTTCTTTTTTTTCGTCATTTTCCTTGCGTTTTTCTTAATCCATCTTCTCCACCCCAATGCTTAATAACATTAAAATGTTGAATTCCTTGATATTCAATTCCAATTTTTAATTTAGGTATCCAAACATCAATTTCTAATCCTTCAAGTTCTTTGCCTCGATAATGGTGAACTACTTCTAAAGATGGAAAAAGCACCTGAACAATTTTTATAAAGCATTGTTTCTGAGATCCATTTTTCTCCAATTTTAGGGTACTCAAATGCTTCTCTAACTTCATTCTCTATTTCTCGATATTCTTTGTCTTGAGAAGAAATAAATCTTCCGTGCTTTTTTTAATGAAAAAAAGATAATGATATGGCATGTATTTGATAAGAAAAGCAGATGGCATTGGAGAGCATGGATATTCTTGATTAGGAATATTTCCTGTGCATAAATGACATATGCTATTTTTAACTTCTATATCATTTTTTGACGGTCAAACCATTTTTTAATATCTAAGTATCCTTGAAAACAAGAACAAGTCAGAATTTTTGCCACATCTTCGACAAATAAATGTAACAGGAAAAAAACGCGGCATCAATTCTAATCTCATCTAAACTGTCTTCTGGGTGCACGCAGCCAATCAAGAAATCTTTGAAAAATTGGCAAAAGTAATTCAGAATAAAAAATGAATACCAAGCAAGCATACATATGACTTTTTTCTTTTTTTGAAGAAATATCAAAAGTATACCCAGTTATATTTAAGCCTTCTTCCAGGACTATACTTATTTCGTAGTTCTTGTTTTTAACAAAAACTAAAATATTTCCTAAAGAAAAATTGGTGATTTCTTTAACCGCTAATAATGATGGAAAATTACAAATTTCCCTATCTGTATAATTAATTGCTTTAAGACTATAATCATCATGGCCGTACTTGGCGCAAAATTTCGCATCAATCTCAATGCGAATGTCTTTCTTATACCCTGTATGTTTTACAATAGTTTTTTTCCTCAAAAAAAACTATTGTTTTTTCATAAAAATCCGTAAAACCTAATTCTACATGAGAATCCATATATAACCCATATTTTTTCAAAAATTGCTCCTAATTCTCGCTTGAAGGCTAATCTAATATTATGAAAAAAAATCACCTCGCTGCTCCAAAGCAATACGAAAATGATTTACTTACAATACTATTTGGAATTTCAATTCGGTAGTTTGTTATACTCATAAAAACCATGTACCCAACAAGAGGATTAACAGAAAATTGAACTAGTACCCCACCCGACTTAAGTTGACTTTATGGAGTAGGCCGGTATTTCTAGGAGGATATTCTCTCACTCTGGAGCCTACTCATGCCGCCACCGAAATACGTGGTTCGTCTCGCGGTTGCCGAACGCACCCAATTGGAGGAGCTGATCCGCACCGGCCAGCGGGCCGCGTCCACGCTGATCCATGCCCGGATTTTGCTGAAGACCGATAGGGGGGCGGAGGGACCCGGTTGGGACGATGAGCGTATCGCAGATGCCCTGGAGTGCGGAGAATCCACGGTGTATCGCGTGCGCCAGGCGTTTGTGGAGCGGGGATTGAAAGCGGCACTGTTCCGCAGGAAACCGACCGGTCGGCAGTATCGCAAGCTGGATGGCGCCCAGGAGGCGCAATTGATCGCGCTGGCCTGTAACGCACCCCCCGAGGGGCGGGCCAGTTGGACCCTACGCCTGTTGGCGGATCGTTTGGTGGCGCTGGAAGTGGTGGACACCATCAGCCCGGAATGTGTGCGCATGACCCTTAAAAAAAACGCACTTAAGCCTTGGTTGCGGGCCTCGTGGGTGATTCCGCCTCCAGCCAATGCTGAGTTTGTTTGTGCCATGGAGGAGGTGTTGGAGGTCTATACCCGGCCCTATGATCCGACCCGCCCCGTGGTCTGCCTGGACGAGACCAGCAAACAGTTGGTTTCCGAAACCCGGACCCCACTACCCGCCGAACCGGGCCAACCGGAACGGGTGGACTACGAGTACGAACGGCAGGGGACGGCCAATCTATTCATGGCCGTTGAACCCCTCACCGGACAACGGCACGTCACCGTGACCGATCGACGCACCGCCGTGGATTTCGCCCAAGTCGTCAAGGCGTTGTTGGAAGTGCATTATCCCCATGCCGAGAAAGTGGTCCTGGTCCTGGATAACCTCAACACCCATAAACCCGCTGCCCTTTATCAAGCTTTTGAACCCGCCGTCGCTTGGCGTCTCCTCGAACGACTGGAAATCCATCACACCCCCAAGCATGGGAGTTGGCTGAACATGGCCGAGATCGAATTGAGTGTCCTGAGCCAGCAGTGCTTGAATCGCCGTATCCCCGACACCGCCACGTTGACCCGAGAGGTCGCCGCTTGGCAACAGGCTCGCAATGCCGATCCTCGGCCGGTGAACTGGCGCTTCACCACTGCGGATGCGCGCATCAAACTCAAACGTCTCTATCCATCAATCGAGGTCGGGTGAGGTACTAGACTGCTTTGACTCAGTCCATGCCTAACAAGCAGTAGGCCTCTTAAAATGCACAATAAATCACACCAATGTAAGGTGTTTTACACTAACAGACTTTGTAATTTCCTAATCTCAGTCCATCCAATCCAGAAATAACACTCCTACAGATCCTTGATCTTGATACCTGACATGTCCCAGCGGAACAGTTTGACGAACTGCGCGATATAGAGTTCCATAAAATCCATGGCAGCAACCCCAACAATCACTAACAGCATTTTCCAGCCAATAATCCTCACTCAGCAATTGCTCGGCGCTGAAAGGACAATGTGGAGGAAACATCTGTCTGTTTAGGCTTGTTTCCTTGACCGCCAACGACGAGCTTGTCAAATAAGCTTTTACCATTCGTTCGTTCAGATTATTAATAAGATTGGGGTTTTCTTCGAGCAACTCCTTGACATCGAATCGCTGTACATTAATGGTATTTCGCCATCTGTTGCTACGCAGTTCCGATTGGAATTGCCATTTTAATAGGTGGGCCATGAGCACCGCCAGCCGGTTGATCAATTCCCGCTGTTCGCTTGTACCCATGCTCTCCAATTTCTCGGCAATATGTTCGACATCCGCTTCGGATAAGCGGCCTTCCCGTAGCAACGCCGATTGCTGGAGCGTCCAGGCGTGAAAGTCCCGATCATGCAAAGTGACTGAATTGAATATTGGTTATCATTGAACTCTCCTTTTCAACTTCCGTCCAGATACATGGACCTGTCAGTCGGAAAATCGGAACGATACACCGCAGGTCCCAACGGTTATTATCGGGATGTTTCTCGGATCATGGAGTCAAATTTCGATAGGCATTTGAAAAACACCATACAAGAGGAGGATTGATCATGATCGAACAACTGCCATCCGCCGCACCGGCGATCCTGGGCTTCAAACTACAGGGCAAACTCCACGATCAGGACTATCAGACTTTCGTTCCCACGCTCGAAGCCGCGATCGCCGCGCACGGCAAGATCCGGCTGCTGGCCCAGTTCGAGGATTTCCACGGCTGGGATCTGCATGCCATGTGGGACGATTTCCAGTTCGGCGTCAAACACTATTCCGATCTCGAACGAATCGCCATCGTCGGGGACCGCAAATGGGAAGAGTGGATGGCAAAGCTCTGCAAGCCGTTCACCAAGGCCAGCGTGAACTACTTCGACGTCAGCCAAACCGACGCGGCCTGGGCCTGGCTGCGTGAGGGCGCTTAATCCGCCATCCGGTTGTTGGCAAAGCGGCCGACGCCCTGAAACACGGCGTCGGCGCGTGGGGAAGTGGCGGGACTGGCGCGCTCGGAGCGCCGCCCCCCTATCCTGCGATTACAGCTCGATCCGGGTGCCCAGCAACTTCAGGAACGCACTCAGCCAAGCAGGATGGGCGGGCCAAGCCGGCGCGGTGACCAGATTGCCCTCCGTGTGCGCCGCATCCAAGCCGATATCGGCATAACGACCGCCGGCCCGTTCCACATCGGGACCACAGGCCGGGTAGGCCGAGCAGGAACGGCCTTCCAGCACGCCGGCCGCCGTCAGCACCTGTGCGCCATGGCAGACCGCCGCGATTGGCTTGTTGGCTCCGGCAAAGTGGCGGACGATCTCGATCACCGTGGGATTCAGCCGGATGTATTCCGGCGCTCGCCCGCCGGGGATCACCAGCGCGTCGTAATCCTCGGCCCTGACCTCGGCGAAGGTGGCATTGAGGGTGAAGTTGTGGCCCGGTTTTTCGCTGTAGGTCTGCGCGCCGTCGAAATCGTGGATCGCGGTGCGGACCTGGTCGCCGGCTTTTTTGTCCGGACAGACCGCCTCGACCGTGTGCCCGACCATTTGCAGGGCCTGAAACGGCACCATGACTTCGTAATCCTCGACGTAATCGCCGACCAACATCAAGATTCGCTTGGCGCTCATGAGGGTTCTCCTGGGGTTTCGAACGGTGGGTTGAGATCCAACTTCACCACGACTTGATGGATGTTGCCGTCCCGAAACAGCGGTACGCAAGCCGCGCCGCCGTCGTCGATCCTGCCGGGCGCATCGTCGATTTCCACCGCCGCGACCCGCTCCGCCCGGCCGTTGGTATTGCATACCTCGATTTCGTACACCGCCTCGCCGTCCGGCAAGCGGTAGCGCAGGCTGAAGCCCGGCCAGGCATCCGGGATGCGGGGCCGCAAGCGCAGGGTGTGTCCCTCGACCAGTTCCAGGCCGAGAATGGATTCCAGCATCACCCGCAGCAGCCAGCCGGCCGAACCGGTGTACCAGCTCCAGCCGCCACGACCAACATGCGGAGGTGCGCCGTACACGTCGGCGGCCACCACGAACGGTTCCAGCCGGTAGCGCGCCACTGCTTCGGGGGTCAAGGTGCGACTGATCGGACTCAGCATCTCCAACAGTTGAGCGGCCCGGTCGCGCCGGCCCAGTTCCGCCAGCGCCCGTACCACCCACAACGCCGCGTGGGTGTACTGGCCGCCGTTCTCCCGCACCCCGGCGACATAGCCCTTGATATAACCGGGATCGTGCGGGGTGTGTTCGAACGGCGGCGTCAGCAAGCGGATCAAGCCCTCCTCTTCCGAGATCAGATGGCGCTCGACCGCATCCAAGGCCGTTTCGGCGCGGGCCGGCGGCGCGGCCTGGGAGATCACCGCCCAAGCCTGCGCCAGCGCGTCGATTTGGCATTCATCGCTGGCGGCGGAGCCTAGCACCGCGCCATCGTCGTACCAAGCACGGCGGTACCATTCCCCATCCCAACCGTCCCGATTGAGCGCCTCGGCCAGATGGCGGCGAAACGCCGCGTAGCGCCGCGCCCGGTTGTGGTCGCCGTGCTGGCCGCACACCCCTACGAACTCGCCAAGGATGTGGTATAGGAAAAAGCCCATCCAGACGCTTTCGCCGCGCCCTTCGCGACCGACCCGGTTCATGCCGTCGTTCCAGTCGCCGCCGCCCATCAGCGGCAAGCCGTGCGCGCCCTGGGTCAACGAGCGGTCCAACGCCCGGCAGCAGTGTTGGTACAGACTAGCCGTTTCGTCCGCCTCGTCCGGTTCCAGGAACGCTTCGTCCTCGCCCGGTTCGAGCAGCCGCGCCTTGACAAAGGGCAGCGGTTCGCCGAACAGGCTCCAGTCGCCGGTGACGCGGGCGTAAAAAGCCGCCAGGTAGGGCAGCCATAACAGATCGTCGCTGAAGCGAGTGCGGATGCCCTGACTCAGCGGTGGATGCCACCAATGCAATACATCGCCCTCGACGAACTGGTGGGCGGCGTGCAACAACAACTGGCGGCGGGTCAGTTCGGGATCGTGATGAATCAGCGCGGCGGCGTCCTGCAACTGGTCGCGAAACCCGAAAGCGCCGCCCGACTGATAGAAGGCCGACCGACCCCAAAGCCGGCACCCGAGCGTCTGGTAAACCGCCCAGCCGTTAACCAACAGATCGAGCGCCGGCGCCGGTGTCTTGACCTGCACCGCCGACAAGCAGTCCCGCCAGAACTCCTGGACTTCGGCCAGCGCCGCCGCCGCCGCGCCATCTTCGCGGTAGCGGGCCGTCAGTCGGCGCACCTCGTCCCGGCCGTCGGCTTCGCCCAGCAGAAAAGCCTGCTCCAGCATCGCGCCCGGCTCCAGCCGGATCGTGGTTTGCAGCACGAAGCAGGGATCGAGATCCGAGCCCAGCCGCCCGCTCAACATCTGGCCACGCGCCAGCGCCGCCGGGTAGGCGGGATGGCCGTGACGACCGATGAATTCGGCGCGGTCGCCGGTAAAATACAACGGAAAGCTGTCGAAGGGCGTGATAGCGGCGAAGGCGATCCGGCCGGAGAATTCCCGGTTGTGGTTTTCGGCCAGCAGGATGCCAGCCGCCGCATCCCGCTCGATCCGAATCCGCGCCGCGCTCTCGCCCGGCAACACCCCCAACACCAGCCGGGCATAGGCGAACAGAGACAAGCGGCGCGGCTGGCCGCTGGTATTGCGCAGCCGGACCCAGGCGATTTTGACCGGGTCCTCGCGCGGCGCGAACAAGCACAATTCCTGCTCCAATCCCTGGTGGCGATGGCGGTAGCGGCTGTAGCCGAAACCGTGACGAACTTCGTGGGACACCGGTTGCGGGGCCGGGCCGGGCGCCAGCGACCAGAACGCGCCACTGTCCTCGTCGCGCAGATACCAGGCCTCGCCGTGCGGGTCCAGCACCGGGTCGTTGTACCAGGGAGTCAAGCGATTCTCGCGGCTGTTCTGGCTCCAGGTGCAGCCGGCGCCGGTCTCGCTGGCGATAAAGCCAAATCCCGGGTTGGCGATCACGTTGGTCCAGGGTTGCGGCGGCAGGCGCAATCGACCGCCGGCCTCCGGCTGGAGCCGAATGACGTATTCCGTGCCATCGGTGCTGAAGCCGCCATGGCCATTCCAGAACTGGAGTGGCTCCTCGTCGAACGGAGAGTCGGCCACACTCACGGCGGGAAATGCCGGCGGCGAAACCACGGTTTGCGCGGCGATCCGGCGGGTCGACACCGGCTCGGTCGGGCCACCCGACGCCGCCCGAAATGCTTGCTCGACCGCCGCCGCCGAGGCATGGCGAGCCGCCAGCGCCAGCGCCTGTTCCCGATTGGCCGCCGCGCCGAGCAGGAAAGTCAAACACGCCTCCCCGCCGGGCGCCAGTTCCACCATCCGGCGCAGGCAGACGATCGGGTCCAGCACCTTGCCAACCGTGCCGGACAAGGGCGCGGATTCCACCAGAGCGCGCGGCGCGGCCAGCGTGTAGCCTCGGCCGATGAAACGAGCGCGGTCGGTTTCGTAGTGTGGCGATTCGGCATGATCCGCTTCGCCGGTCAGCGCATGGACCAGCCAGCATTCCGGTTCGTCCGGGACGCGCGGTCGCCGCCGCGCCAGCAGCGCCCGCGTATCGACCACCCATTCGGTCTGCACGAACAGTTTGGAAAAAGCCGGATGCGCGGCGTCGGCGGCCCAGTCGTTCAACACCACTTCGGCGTAACTGGTCAGTTCGATCCGCCGGGGCCGGTCGCCGAGGTTGCGCAGGGTAACCCGCCGCAGTTCCCCATCGATGTCGGTCGGCACGCAGGCTTCGAGGCAAGCGTCGATTTCTTCATGACGGCATAGCAGTTCGGTCAGGGCAGGACCGAAGCGGCCGGAGCGGCGTTCCGCCGTCCCCGCCGCCGGCTGCTGGCCCAACGACCAGAACGCGCCGCTATCGAGATCGCGCAGGTACAGGAAGAAACCGTCGCCGTCTTCGAGGGGATCGGCGTGCCAGCGGGTCAGCGCCAGCTCGCCCAGCAGGGAACAGCCGGTACCGCTGGCGGTGAGCAAGGTCGCGTAGCGGCCGTTGGTCAATACCTGCCCGCCGAACAGCCGGGCGGATTTGGATAAGGCGGCGCGCATGAACGATTCTCCCGACAACTCTGAAACGATGAAAAAAGTGTAGCTTTATTGAGCGGGGCTGCCGGGGTAATGCAAGTCCACTTCAGCCGGAAACCGATCGATCCGCACGGTGTCGGTGGTCAAGGCCGGGATCGGCTGACCGTTGACCGTCACCGTCCGTAGCGGCCGGTCGAGCGGCGAGTGCAACACGATCCCTCCCGGCGGCACGACCACGTCGCCGCTCAAGCGCACCCGTAGCGTGTCGGGGCCGCTCATCGCCATCCGGTAGTTCAGGGTACCGTGCCAGGTCGGCAGACGTTTGACCGTTACCCCTTCCGGACTGGTCACCCAGGCGGGCGGAATGCCGGCGCCGATCACCAGCGCCTGATCGGCCTCGCGCTCGTAGGCGAACAGGGCGCGCGCCGAGCGGATGAAATCGGAGCCGATCCAGGTGTGCGGCATGTCGCCGATGAAGCGCGGCACGCGGGGTTCGCGCCACACCACTTCCGCCCAGTGGTTCCAGGCCGCCGGTCGTTGCCCTTCGAAAAAGAAATCCAGTTCCCGCAATGCTCGGTCGCGTTGCCCCAATCGGATCATGGTGCCGACCACCCGCAGCTCGTAGGGCGTATACGCCTCCCAGGTGGGATTTTCGAGGCGCTGGCGGAAAAATTCGTCGTAGCGCTCGAAGGTACGGTCCAGCGCCGGTTGCGGCAACCAGCCCAACTCGCCGCCTGGAGCGACCGCGATGGTGGTGGCGGTGGGATCGAAATCGCCCAGTTCGACCGCGCCGGGAATGTAGTCGATCCGGTGCAATTTCATGGTTTCGAGGATGGAGGCGTACAGGTCCTGACGGAATGCCCGATGCATCGCCGCGAACCGTTCCGCCTCGGCGTCCTCGCCCAGCACCGCCGCCATGGCGGCCGCGTCCTTGAGGCCGCGCAGGACGAAGAAATTATCCCAATAGGAATGCCGTGGCTGGCTGGCATAGCCCTCGTGACTGATCGATTCCGGCACCAGCCCGCGGTAGGCCAGGTAATCCGGATCGGTCCGGTACTTCTCGGTCAGGCGTTGCTGACGCAGCGCATCGATATAGCCGACCGCGCCAACTACGTACGGCCACATCTCGCGCAAAAACCCGACATCGCGGGTGTAGCGGTAGTACTCCATCACCGCGAAAATGAATTCGCCGTGGCTGTCGTGCTCGGGGACCGGATCGGCGCCACGTTGGTCCACGCAGCAGGGAATCCGGCCGTCGGCGGCCTGATGGGGCGCGTACCATTGCAGGAATTGCCGCACCTCCTCGGTATAGCCCATGCCCAGCAGCGCCGCCGAGGTGAGCGCCCCGTCGCGAATCCAGGAACGGGCGTAGGCGCGCGTGCCCGGCTGAATGGCGGGACCGGCGCGGTTAATCAGGATGTAGGCCAGATTGCTCCTGACGCTGTCGGCGATCCGCCGGGCGGCGGGTGGCAATTTCAGCTCGACCCGGTCCAGCCGCGCTTCCCACTCCCGCCGGGTTTGCTCCAGCAACTGGTTGGCATGGGCGGAAGCCTCGATATCGGTCGGTGCCCGGGGACCGGTCTTGGTCGCGTGGAAGGGGATGCGTAGATAGACTTCGCGCCCCTCGCCAGGCCGCAGGTCCCAGCCGTACTCCAGCGCGCCGGAGGCATAACCGAAGGCGTCGTCCACCGTATCGCGGTCGGGCAGCTTGCCGGCCGCCAGATAATCGACGATCGGCCCCTGGTCGAAAGTAACGGCGCGAAAGCGGTCGGGTTCGGTCAGCACCTCCACCCTCTTACCGGTCCGATTCACCCGAATCGCGCGGTCGGCGTAGCTCAGCTCGCGAATGGGGGAAACGCCACCCTGCATGTTCAAGGATTGCCAGGGCGGGTTGACCTGAAACGGCCGCACCGCCAGAAACAGAGTGACATGGCGGGTTTCGGCGCTCAGGTTTTCCAGCCGATAGCGGGCGTACAGAACCGACTCGCCCGGTGGGCCGGCGGCGAAGACGGTGATCGCCAGCCAGAAATGTTCGTGTTCCCAACGCACGCTGGGGATGGGTAGGTAGCCGTTGGCCAGATCCTGGACCGGCTCCACGTCGGCCCAGGTGAGCAGCCGGCCGTCGGTGAACAGAAACGGCGCGATGGTAAAGCTGCCTTTGTCCACTTCCAGCGTGCCGTCTTCGTCAAACAACGCCTCCTTGCCGTCGCCGCTCGTTCCCACCACGGTCCAGTAGCACTGCTCGCCCTGAAAGTAGCGTGGGAAGTAACCGCGCGGGTTGTCGCGGGCGATGGCCTCGAAAAATTGGTTGGGGGAGCGGGAAAACTCGTAGGACTGCAACTGCACGCGACCAATGCCGTAGCCCCGGCCTCGGCTGCTGCGTTGCAGGTTCAAGCGCAGGTAGCGCGATTCGGCGTCGGGCAGATACAGGTAATCGCGCCGGCCGTTGCCATCGCGCACGGTGTAAACCGTTTGCCAATCGTTGCCATCGTTGGAAACCTGCACCTGATAGTCGGCGGCGTAATCGTCCGGGTCCCAGTCGATCACCAGACCGCCATACTCGCGCGGCCGCAGAAAATCCAGTAATAGCCATTGATCCTCAGCCAGCGCGCCGCTACGCCAGCTCGTGGCCGGGTCGGCGTCGAACACCGCCGCCGGCGGATGATCCGCGGTCGAGGTGGAGGCGCTGATCACCGGTTGCAGCGTGTAGGTCTGGGTCGGCTCGCGTTGCTCGAAGGTCAAATCGTCGATCCAAACCGAGCCCTTGCCGTGACCCTGTGCCCCCGGCAAGATGGCGAACTCGATCACCGCCACGTCTTCCAACGGCCCGCCGGGACCCCAGGCCAAGCTGAGATGACGCTTCTTGACGGCTATGGGCTGCCATTCGCGGGGAAAGGCGTAGTCGCGCTGCTTGAACCACCAGACGTTCTGTCGCGGATCGACCAGCTTGAATTCGAGATCGCCGGCCGGCGCTTCACCGCGCAACTGGAAGTGAAACGCGAAGTTGTCGGGCAAGCGTAGTCGAAATTCCTTGCGGGCGATCGCCCAGCCGGCACCGTCCTGAAACTCGAAATCCAGCCGCATGCCGCGACCGGCGCGGCCGACATCCTGCGCGATCTCCAGCCGCGTGCCGGGTGATGTGGCGACGCTCCAGCCGTCCAGGTTTTCGAAATCGTCGAGCACCACGATTTTGCGCTCGTCCATGCCACCGGGTGGCGTGGACGCGGCCGGAACCGCCAGGATGGAGGTGGGCAGCACGGTCAGGATCGTCATGAGAAGCAGGGCGGGTAGGGTGCGGGCTAGCGGCATGGGCACAAACACTCGTCGGGAAATTTTTCGCATGGTCATGGGCGGTTCTGTGGCGGATCGCCTGAAACGGGCAAAGCCAATGCGGCCCGTGACGGAAAGCCTTCAACTTTAGCCTGCATTTTCCCGCGCCGCGCGGCTTCAGAAATCCTTGCGCAGATCCATGCCCGCATACAGGCCGGCCACCTGCTCGGCGTAACCGTTAAACAGCAGGGTATCGCGACGGAAGAAATCACCGACCCGCCGCTCTTTTTTCTGGCTCCAACGCGGGTGATCCACCGCTGGATTGACGTTAGCGTAGAATCCGTATTCGCTGGGACCTTCGCTGGCCCAGGTGGTGCGCGGTTGCTGCTCGGTAAAACGAATCTTGACGATGGACTTGATGCTCTTGAAACCGTACTTCCACGGCGTCACCAGCCGCAGCGGCGCGCCGTTCTGGTTGGGCAGTTCCTTGCCGTACAGCCCGGTCGCCAACAAGGTCAGCGGATGCATCGCCTCATCCATCCGCAAGCCTTCCACATAGGGCCAGTCCAACAACTGGGTCCGCTGTCCCGGCATTTGCGCCGGATCGAGCAAGGTGGTGAATTCGACATATTTCGCGCTGGCGGTGGGCTGGAATCGCGGCAGGATCTGACCAAGCGGAATCCCCAGCCACGGCACCACCATCGACCAGGCTTCCACGCAGCGCAGGCGGTAGATGCGTTCCTCGGGCGGGTGCGGCGCCAGAAAATCCTCCAGCGCGTACTGACCCGGCTTTTCGCAGTGCCCCTCGACCGTCACCGACCAGGGACTGGTTTTCAGGCTACCGGCATTCTCGGCCGGATCGGTTTTGCTAGGCCCGAATTCGTAAAAATTGTTGTAGGAAGTGACATCCTTGTAGGGAGTCGGCTTGAGATCGTCGTCCGCCGCCCGGGCGAGGTTGCCGCGCAGCACCGGCGGCAGCAGCGCGGCGGCGCCCAATACGGCGGCGCCTTTCAGGAACTCGCGGCGGCGGGCGTACCATTCGGGCGGGGTGATTTCGGACGGGCGGATATCGGCGGGTTTCTTGATCAGCATGATGCGGCGCTCCCACGGTGGATTCTGCTCGTTGTGACCGGCGATGCCCACGCGAGTTGCGTGCGCGGGCCGGAACTTGACGGCCCGTCCCGAAATACGCTCTATTCCCCATTTGAACACAGTTAAGAAGCATTTAACCGCCAGACTGTATAATGTTCACCGTCTTCCACCCGAAGCGGGGTTCTTGCCTTGGGGATACCCAACCTTCCGGCTCGCTTCGGCGGATATTTTCGCCAGATAACCGTCAACTTGGCAGGACACGACCGGCATGAATCCACTGGTGGGTTTGATCATGGGCTCCAAATCCGACTGGAGCACCCTGGAACACGCGGCGAACACGCTGGACGCGCTCGGCGTACCGCATGAAGTGCGAGTGGTCTCGGCCCACCGTACGCCCGATCTGCTGTTCGAGTACGCCGGCGGCGCCGAGGCGCGGGGTTTGGAGGTCATCATCGCCGGGGCCGGCGGCGCCGCCCATCTACCGGGCATGGTCGCCGCCAAAACGATGTTGCCGGTGCTGGGCGTACCGGTGCAGTCGCAGGCGCTCAACGGCATGGATTCGCTGTTGTCGATCGTGCAGATGCCGGGCGGCATCCCGGTCGGCACCCTAGCGATCGGCAAGGCCGGCGCGATCAACGCCGCGCTGCTGGCCGCCGCGCTGCTCGGCAATAAATATCCCGCCATCCGCGCCGCCGCGCGCGCGTTCCGTGAGCGGCAGACCGCCGCCGTGCTGGCCGAACCCGATCCACGGAACCCGCAACCATGAACGTCGGCATCGTCGGAGGCGGTCAATTGGCACGGATGCTGGCCCTGGCCGGCTACCCGCTGGGCTTGCGGTTCCAGATGCTCGATCCGGCCGCTGATGCCTGTGCCGGACAGATCGCGCCGCTGATCCAGGGCGATTACGACGACGAGGCCCGGCTCCGGCAACTGGCTGAATGGGCCGAGGTGGTGACCTTCGACTTCGAAAACGTGCCGGCGGCGGCGGCTCGCGCGCTGGAACGGCAAACCGTGACTTTCAACCCCCCGGCCGGGGCACTGGCGGCGGCGCAGGATCGGCTATATGAGAAGGCCTTGTTCTGGGAACTGGGCATCCCGACGCCGCCCTTCGCCACGGTCGATAGCCTGGAAGAACTGCGCGCCGCCGTGGGGCGGATCCATCTGCCGGCGGTGCTGAAAACCCGCCGGCTGGGTTACGACGGCAAGGGCCAGCGGGTGCTGCGCGCGTCCGAAGACATCGAGCCCGCCTGGCGGGCGCTGGGCGGTGTACCGCTGCTGCTGGAAGGCTTCGTGCCTTTCCAGCGGGAAGTATCGGTGCTGGCGGCGCGCGGCCGCGACGGGGCGACCGTGTTTTACCCACTGGTGGAGAATCACCATCGCGACGGTATCCTGCGACTGTCGCGGGCGCCGTTGGCCGCGCCGGAACTGGAAAGTGAAGGCTGGGATCACGCCCGCCGGTTGCTGGAACGGCTGAACTACGTCGGACTGCTGGCGATCGAGTTCTTCGTGCGGGATGACCGGCTGATCGCCAACGAAATGGCTCCGCGCGTCCACAATTCCGGGCACTGGACCATCGAGGGCGCAACAACCAGCCAGTTCGAAAACCATCTGCGGGCGATTCTCGGTCTACCGCTGGGCTCGACCACCGCCCTCGGCCATTCCGTCATGCTGAACTGCATCGGCGCGATGCCAGAACGAGCGGCGGTGCTGGCCGTGCCCGGCGCGCATTATCATGCCTACGGCAAAGCGCCGCTTCCAGGCCGCAAGGTCGGCCATCTGACCCTACGGGCGGAGCATCCCGACGCGCTGCAAACCGGTCTCGACCGGCTGCTGCCGCTGGTCGGTCTCGAAGCTAGCGAATTTGACTGAGGCTGATGGGTTCCCGGCGCCAAGTCGGCATCCCGCTCGGCCCCGGTCCCTTCATTCCAGCAAACGCACCGCCTCGCCCAGCGGGCAGGCGCGGATGGCCTCGGCCAGCAAGGCGATCACGCGCTGGCGCGGAAAGCTCTTGCGCCAGGCCAGCGCCACCATTCGGGTCGGCGCAGGGGCCTCGAACGGCCGGACGCTGAGCAGATCGCTGGGATAGGCGTAGCCACTGACCGAGGTATAGGGCAGTACCGTGATGCCGACACCGGTGGCCACCATCAGCCGGATGGTTTCCAGCGAGCTGCCCTCCAAGGTTCTTTGCATGTTGTCCGAGGTCACGCTCAGCCGGTTGCACTCTGGACAAAACCGCAGCACCTGGTCGCGGAAACAATGGCCGGGACCCAGCAGCAGCAGATCCTGCCGGGCCAGGGTGGCGGCATCGACTTGCGTCGCCGCTTCCAGCGGATGACCGAGCGGCATCAGCACCACGAACGGTTCCTCGTACACCGCTTGCGTCATTACCCCCGGTTCGTCGAACGGCAGCGACAGAATCAACACGTCCAGATCGCCGGCCTTGAGCCGCTCGCCCAGCTGCGCCGTGTAGCTCTCCTCGATTTGCAGCGGCATATCGGGCGCGCGGCGGTGCAGCCGTGGGATCAGATGCGGTAGCAGGTAGGGGCCGATGGTATAGATCACCCCCAACCGCAGCATCCCGACCAGATCGTCCTGGCCCTGGCTGGCGAGCTGTCTGACGACGGCGGCCTCCTCCAGCACCCGCTGGGCCTGTTCGACGATGCGCCGGCCGATGGGCGTCACGGTCATTTCGCCGGGACCGCGTTCGAACAGGGTCACGCCCAGTTCGTCCTCCAGCTTGCGCACCGCCACGCTCAGCGTGGGCTGGCTGATGTGACAGGATTCGGCGGCGTGGCCGAAATGTCGTTCGCGGGCAACCGCGACGATGTAGCGCAGTTCGTTCAGGGTCATGGCGACAACACTCGCGGCAGCCGGCGGCCGGATGGGTTCAATCCTTGGCCGTCATGGACATAAGTCGTGATTACGTGTAGCTTATGCGCGTTTTTTTCGCGCCCCATGGCGGGCCGCCGCGCAACCCAGCGTTCAACACCTCGGTGGAAACCAAAACGAGAAGGAGGGTCCATGACCTACCAGCATATCCGCATTCCCACGAGCGGTGAAAAGATTACCGTCAAGGATGGCAAGCTGCACGTACCCGATCAGCCGATCGTCGGCTATGTGGAAGGCGACGGCATCGGTCCGGACATCACCAAGGCCTCCCTGCGGGTCTGGGACGCGGCGGTCGAGGAAGCCTACGGCGGCCAGCGCAAGATCAACTGGTGCGAAATCTTTCTGGGCGAGAAAGCCGCCGAGATTTACGACGGCAACTACTTCCCCGATGAAACCCTGGAAGCGATCAAAGAGCTGGTCGTGGCCATCAAGGGTCCCCTGACCACCCCGGTCGGCGGTGGCTTCCGCTCGCTGAACGTGGCCTTGCGCCAGGATCTGGACCTGTACGCCTGCGTCCGCCCGGTGCGTTACTATCCCGGCGTGCCCTCGCCGGTGCGCTATCCCGAGAAGGTGGACGTCATCATCTTCCGCGAGAACACCGAGGATGTCTACGCCGGCATCGAGTACAAGTCCGGCTCGCCCGAGAACGCCAAGCTGTCCAAGTTCCTGCGCGAGGAGATGGGCGCGGACTTCTTCGACGAAGCCGGCCTGGGCATCAAGCCGATCTCGCCGTTTGCTTCCAAGCGACTGGTGCGCAAGGCCATCCAGTACGCGATCGACCACGGCCGCGACAGCGTGACCCTGGTCCACAAGGGCAACATCATGAAGTTCACGGAAGGCGCCTTCCGGAACTGGGGCTACGAACTGGCGCGCGACGAATTCCCGGATCAGACCATCACCGAGAACGACCTCTACAGCGTCTACGGCGGCAAGCAGCCCCCCGGCAAGGTGGTGATCAAGGATCGTATCGCCGACATCATCTTCCAGTTGCTGCAACTGCGGCCGGAAGAGTTCTCGGTGCTGGCCACCATGAACCTGAACGGCGACTACCTCTCCGACGCGGTGGCGGCGGAAGTGGGCGGCATCGGCATCGCGCCGGGCGCCAACATGGCCGATCACATCGCCGTGTTCGAAGCCACCCACGGCACCGCGCCCAAGTACGCCAATCTGGACAAGGTCAATCCCGGCTCGCTGCTGCTGTCCGGCGTGATGATGCTGCAATACATGGGTTGGAAGGAAGCCGCCGACCTGATCGAAACCGCGCTGACCCAGGTGATCGCCGACAAAACCGTCACCTACGACTTCGCCCGGCAGATGGATGGCGCCACCGAAGTACCGACCAGCCAGTTCGGTGACCTGATCATCGCCAAGATCAAGGAACACGGTGCCGCCCTGCGCGCCGAGGCCGAACAGCGCCGTCGGGAACTCGAAGCCGAGCGCCGTGCCCTGGAAGCCCAGCGCGTGGCCGATCCCCTGCAAGCGATGCTCGCTTCCGGCCGCATGCCGACCACGGTAGGCGGCATCATGTCGCCGGTGATCAGCGTCAAGAACGACGAGCTGGTCAACGTCGCCATGCATCAGATGATCGAAAAGGGCGTGAACGCGGTCATGGTCCAGCCCGACGCCAGCGGCCAATGGGGCATCATGACCGACCGCGACGTGCTCAAGAAGGTCATCAGCGCCAATCGCTCGCCGGCGCGCACCCAGGTCGGCGAAATCGCCACCCGGCCGCTGGTGACGGTCAAGCGCGAGATGTCGCTGTCCGATGCCTCGCAGCGCATGGCCGAGGCCAACGTGCGCCGCGTCGTGGTCGAGATGGACGGCAAGCCGGTCGGCATGGTGACCGACAACGACCTGTTCCGCACCGTGGAAGTGTTCGGCTGGGGCGAAGTCTGATCGCGACCGGCTGATACGCCGGAACCAAGAGCGGCGCTCGCGTCACGATCCACGGGTCGGGCGCGAGCGCCGTTTTCGTTGGGCTATCGGAGAACGACATGACGACTGCCCCCTATTTCTTCTTGTCCCTTCATCGCACGCATGACTCTTAGCCTGCTCTTTGGCCTGATCGTCGGGTTTTCCCTGGGCCTGACTGGCGGCGGCGGTTCCGTGTTCGCCGTACCGTTGCTGGTATACGGCATGCAGGTACCGGCGCACGCGGCGGTGGTGATTTCACTGGCGGCGGTCGGCGCCACCGCGCTGGGCGGCGGATTGGCGCGGCTGCGCGACGGCGAAGCCGAACCACGTACCGCGCTGATCTTCGGCCTGTCCGGCATCGCCGGGGCACCACTGGGCGCCTGGCTAAGTCCTCGGTTTCCCGAGGCGGCGCTGCTGACCTGTTTTGCCCTGCTGATGCTGGCGGTGGCGTTTCGCATGTGGCGGCAGGCCAGCCGCCGGCCGGAGGAAACCCGTATCGTTCGCGTGGGTCCCGATCCAAACGATGATACGGCCGGACCCGCCTGCCGCTACGACCCCGGTGGTCAGTTGCAATTCACCTCACGCTGCGCGGTGCGGCTGGCGGCGACCGGTTCCACGACCGGCTTGCTGTCCGGGCTGTTCGGCGTGGGTGGCGGCTTCCTGATCGTGCCGGCGCTGGTGCTGATCGCCTCTCTACCGATGCGGCGGGCGGTCGCCACCTCGCTGTGGGTGATCGCCATCATCAGCGTCATCGGCTTGCTGTCCCATATCATCGCCGGTCACCGACTGGATGTCGGGATCACGGTCGGTTTCGTGCTGGGCGGTCTGGCCGGCATGGCGCTAGGTATCGCAGTGGGTAAACGCATCGCCGGCCCAACCCTGCAAAAGCTGTTTGCCGGCATGATCGTGGCGGTGGCGGTGTTCATGTTGGCCAAGCTGGTTATTCACTGAATCGCGCGCATTGCCGGATCGCGTAAAAACCGCCGCGTCCAGCAGTCAACGGCTGCGCGTGTCAACATAATCATCGCGGGACCTGACACTTAACGAACCCTGCTGAGGCTATGTCGGCAAATAACCCAAGATCGATTTAAAAAGGGGTGGAGATCACCATCCACTTGTCCGTTACGACCAAGAGAGATAAGACACATGAAACGAATCATGTTAGCAGCGGTGGTTGGTACAGCTCTGATTGCTGTGTCTGGTACCGTGGAAGCCATTATTCACGGTTACCCGGATAATCTGTCTCATCCGAATGTCGGATTTATTGCCATCGAGTCTATTAATGGTCCAGAACAGAAATTGAACTTGAAATGTTCAGGGACACTCATCGCTCCGCGCGTTTTTCTCACGGCCGCTGAATGCACGGCAGGTCTTGATATTGTCATTGACCCGAACGATGGCACCATTCGCAATCTTTATGTTGGTTTCAACGATATGTTGGAATCCGACAAAGCAAATCAACAATATAACGAATTGCCTTTGTACTCGGTGGATCAGGTCATAACCAATCCAGAGTACAATCAAACCCATAAATCGGACGATGGCAATATCGCGGTACTGCTGCTTCATGAGGATCCATCAATCAGTCCAGCATCGCTCCCCGAAGAGGGTGCACTGGATAAACTGCGTGGCGAGGGTGTGCTCAATGGCCAGATTTTCACGGCGGTCGGTTATGGCGCAACCCAGATTAATCAAGGAGGTGGACCACGAACGTTCGGGGGATTCGGCATCCGCAATTATGCCTACTCGGACTATCGTGCCCTTGCTCCTGGTTATCTCTATCTATCGATGAATCCGGCGACTGACGACGGAGGTACCTGCTGGGGTGATTCCGGTGGACCAAACTTTTTCGGTGATGGTGATACTGAGATGATTGCCGCCCTTACGGTCAAGGGAGATGCGGTGTGTCGCGCCACCAATGTGGACTATCGGCTCGATACCGCCGCCGCACATGTTTTTTTTAGACCGCGTCAAAGATACATACTCGGCTTATTTTAAACCCAGTCCGTTGCCATAAGATATACATGAGCAACGTTTTGACCGAAGTACGTCATGAAGTGACTTCGCCGACGAGAGCGGTTTAGCCATGCAGGCATTGGTGGACACGATCATGGCACGGTACCACAAGCGCATCCGGATCGTGAGCGTTTGCCGCATGCCTTCGCAGAGCGTCTGACACTAGAATTTTCGGTAATTCGCAAAGGGTCAATCGAAATGCCGTTAGGTCGCATTGTGGTTGGCAAACAAACATTGCTCGACTTTGGCGACGAATTTGATGAGGTGGCGGAACTGATCGACGCCGCGATTTCCGTAGCGAGCCAGGATCAATTGCTCCCCGCCGAGTTCCCAAGAAACGCGATTCCGCTCTTTACGGAATTTCGGAAAAAGACCCAAGGCATCAGAGATGCTTATTCGTTCAAGCCCATAACCGAGAACAAGCCGCTCCTTGCACCGTCAAAGCGTGTGGATGTTTGGCGGAATGGACGAAAACGACTTTTGAGGATCTGGCGGATGTGATCGGAGAAGTGAGCATGGCCAATGTACACGGAGGTACATTGGAACGGTACTGGCGACCGGACGCCGTGGCGATGTCCACAACGTCCGGTTAATCGGCGGTGTGGGGTTTATCAACTGGCCGTCGCCACCGGCGTGGCACAGGTTCCGCAACCACCGGCGCCGTCGCAGGCGGGCGCTGATTTAGTTTCGCTGGCGGATGGACTGTCATCCTTGACCACATTTTTCTTCTTATCCCCACCCTTGAAGTCGGTCTCGTACCAACCGCCGCCCTTGAGTCGGAACCCGACCACCGAGATCAGCTTCTTCAGTTCGGGTTGACCGCAGGCCGGACAGTCGCTCAACTCGGGATCGCTGAGCTTTTGCATCACTTCCAGTTCGTGATTGCAGGACTGGCAGCGGTATTCGTAAATCGGCATGGCACACCTCGTGGACTGACAAATAAGGGTGGGGAACTCGGTACTGACCTTATGGGGACCACTTTGAACGATTTCAAGGTCTTCGTCCAGAACAAGGCCGATCCCGCTACACTATGGTCATGTTGTCTCCGCCGCGTCTATTCTTCATTGTCTGGTTCGCGCTGTGGCTGGCCGGTTGCGATTCCGGCACCGGCCGCGCGGTCACGGTGGAATTCTGGGCCATGGGTCAGGAGGGCGAGCAGGTCAAGGCGTTGCTGCCCGAGTTCGAGCGTCGTCATCCCGGCATTCGGGTGCAGGTGCAGCAGATTCCCTGGAGCGCGGCGCACGAAAAACTGCTGACCGCTCATGCCGGTGACGCCATGCCAGATGCGTTCCAGCTCGGTAATACCTGGATTCCCGAATTCGTGGCCCTGCGCGCCATCGAGCCCCTGGACCCACGGTTGCGCGATTGGCCGGAAGCGGCGCTGGCCGACTACTTCCCCGGCATTCTCGCCACTAACCGCTTGGCCGGACAGACCTTCGCCCTACCCTGGTATGTGGACACCCGGTTGTTTTTCTACCGTAGCGATCTGCTAGCCGCCGCCGGATTCCCCGAACCGCCGGTCACCTGGGACGGCTGGTTGCGGGCGATGACCGCGCTCAAGGCCCAAGGCGGCGAGAAGCATTACGCCATCCTGCTACCGATCGACGAATGGCAGTTGCCGGTCATTCTCGCTCTGCAACGCGGCGCCACCCTGCTGCGCGACCGGGATCAATACGGCAACTTTCGGGACCCGCGCTTTCGCGATGCCTTTACCTTCTATCTGAATTTGTTCGCGCGGGGGCTGGCTCCACCGGTGGGCAATTCCCAGATGGCCAACCTTTATCGGGAATTCGCCAGCGGCACTTTCGCCATCTACATCAGCGGTCCATGGAACATCGGCGAGTTCGGCCGGCGGCTGCCGGCGGCGCTGCAACCGCACTGGAACACCGCGCCGCTGCCGGACTTTGCCGATGCCTCCCTATCCTCACCGGGAGAGCGGTTGGGAGCAAGGGCGGCGGGCGTGTCGCTGGCTGGCGGCGCCAGCCTGGCACTCAGCCGTAACTCGCCCCGGCGGGAAGCGGCCTGGCTGTTACTGGAGTTCCTGGCCGAACCGGAACAGCAGGCGCGCTTCTACCAACTGACCGGCGATCTGCCGGCGCGGCAATCGGCCTGGAACGATCCGGCGCTGACCGGCAATCGTCATGCCCAGGCGTTCCGGGAACAATTGCAACACCTGCGGGCGACGCCGCCGATCCCCGAATGGGAACGCATCGCCAGCCGCATCGCCTACTACGCCGAACTGGCGATTCGTCAGGAATTGAGCGCGGACGAGGCACTGGCGGCGTTGGATCGGGACGTGGATCGGATTCTGGAGAAACGGCGCTGGCTGCTGAGCCGGGGGTTGGCGCCATGACCGGCCAGGAACGCCACGCCGCCCGCAGCGCCAAGGTCTTTCTGGCGCCGGCGCTACTGTTGATCGCGGTGTTCTTCTTCCTGCCGGTGCTGGCGGCGCTGCTGTTGAGTTTCACCGATTTCGACATTTACGCGCTGGGCGATCTGGATCGACTGCGTTTCGTCGGCTTACGCAACTATCTGGATTTGCTGCAAAGTCCGCTGTTCTGGACGGCGTTGGGCAACACCTTTTATTTCGTGGTGGTGGGAGGGCCGCTGTCGGTGACGGTCTCTCTGGGCGCGGCGCTGCTGGTCAACGCGCCGCTGACCCGCTTTCCCGGTTTCTTCCGCGCCGCCCTCTTCCTGCCGGTGGTGACGACCCTGGTGGCGGTGGCGGTGGTGTGGCGCTATCTCTACCATCCCCACTACGGCTTGCTGAATTACGGCCTCGGCCTGCTTGGCATCGATCCCATCGATTGGCTGGGCAACCCGGTCTGGGCGATGCCGGCGATCATCCTGATGGCGGTATGGAAGAATTTCGGCTTCAACATGATCATCTTCATCGCCGGCCTGCAGAATATTCCGCCTCAACTTTACGAGGCGGCGCGGATCGACGGGGCCAACGGCTGGCGGCAGTTTCGCCATATCACTCTGCCCTTGCTGGGACCGACTTTCCTGTTCGTGGCCCTGATGACCATGATCGGCTATTTCCAGGTCTTCGCGGAACCCTACGTGATGACGCAGGGCGGACCGACCAACCGCACACTCAGCGTGGTGCTGCTAATGTACGAGGAAGGCTTCCGCTGGTGGAACATGGGCTACGCCTCGGCGGCGGCGTTCGTGCTGTTCGTGCTGATTCTGGCCGGAACCGCGCTGCAACTGCGGTTACAACGCAGAGAACCGCCATGAACCGGCTGCTCCATCGCATCCTTCCAGCCCTGCTGGTGTACGGCCTGCTGATGCTCGGCACGATGCTGGCGCTGGCGCCGCTGCTGTGGATGCTGGCGGCCTCGCTGATGCCGCCCGGCGAGGCCACCGGCTACCCACCGCGATTTTGGCCCAGCACGGTGACCTTCGAGCACTACGCGGCGCTGTTCACCCGTCTCGATCTGGGCCGCTACCTGCTCAACAGTACCCTGCTGGCCGGCGCCGTGACCGCGATCTCGCTGTTCGTCAACTCCATGGCGGGCTACGCCTTCGCCAAATTCCGGTTCCGCTATCGCGACCGGCTGTTTCGAATCCTGCTGGCGGCCATGGTGATCCCGGCCCAGGTGGCGATGCTGCCGTTGTTTCTGCTGCTCAAGCAGTTCAGCCTGATCAACACCTATTGGGGCGTCATCATCCCCGGCATGGCCAATATTTTCGGCATCTTTCTGATCCGCCAGTATCTGTTGGCCATCCCCGACAGCTTGCTGGACGCCGCCCGCATGGACGGCGCCGGCGAGTTCCGCATCTACTGGGCGCTGGTGCTGCCGCTGTGCCGGCCGATCCTGGTGACGCTGGCCATCTTCACCTTCATGGGCGCCTGGAACGATTTCATGTGGCCGCTGATCGTGCTAACCGACAGTTCGATGTACACCCTGCCGGTGGCGCTGGCCAACCTGCTGGGCGAGCATGTGCAGGATACTGAATTGATGATGGCCGGTTCGGTGCTAACCGTGCTACCGGTGCTGCTGCTGTTCGTGGCCCTGCAAAAATACTACATCGCCGGCATCATGCTGGGGGGGATGAAGGGTTAGGGCAGCGTCCAAACCCTTCCCTTCCCTTCCGAGAAGATTATTTGGCGCCGTCGCCCAGCACCCGGCTGGCGGCCAGCAGCATCACCTTGGACAAACGGGTACGCTGGTCGGCGGTCAGCTTGGTTTTGTTGGCCAGCATCAATCCACGGGTGCAGATGGTGTCCACCGTGGTGTCGAAGCCCCATTTCTTCTCGGCCACGGTCACGTCCTCGAAGGTATACACGGCGCTACCGTCGGGCAATTTATCGTTCAGATCCCAATCCTTGACCGGCACCAGCCGGAAATCCTTGGGGTTTTCCAGCACCACCTGCATCTCGGTGGATTTAGCCATCGGCCGCTGCACCACCATCGCCGCCTGAATCGGGCTGGCCTTGCCGCTACTCTTGATTTGCAGCAACGCCTCGGCCCCATCCACGAAGGCCGGCGCGGTGTTCTTGAACTGGGGTTCCAGGATCGTCATGTACTCCCAGGTCACCGCCACGCCGCTATTGGGCGACTGCACCGCGATCTGCCGGTTGCCGGCTTTCTGCAGGTCACCGTCGTCGCGGATATCGCTGTTCTTACCGGTGACGATGAACACGCATTCCTTGCCGATCTCGCCCAGACTGATGAACTTGTCGGCGAATTCGGGATGGTCCTTGAGGTAGTACTTCAAGGCGTCGGCCTGGGTCAGTCCCACGCTGACCGGACTATTGGGATCGTCGAGCCGGTTGAGATTTTCCAGCGAGCCGGCGCTGGTCAGCACCTGAACGGGCTGATCCTGTTCGGCCATCACGGTTTTCAGCCGCTCGCCGATGGTGTTGTAGCCGCCGCCGCTCTTGCCAGTGCTGACAACGATGGGCGGGTCGGCGGCTTGGGCCAGACCCGCGCACAGGCCGGCGGCGAGGAGAAGGGAATGCGACAATCCAGATTTCAAATTCATGCTGAGTTCTCCCTGGAATAAAGTCCGTGGTTGCCGATGACGGTCACGGTCGCCGGCAACCGTCGTGGATACTCAATACAGTTTAGGTTCGCCCGGCGGCCGTGTCTTGAAGCGCTTGTAAGCCCACAGGTATTGCGCGGGGAGCGAACGAACCGCCGCCTCCACGCCCCGGTTCAGGGCCGCCGCCGACTCCTCCAACGAACCGGCGGCGGTCACCTCCGGCAGCGCCCGCAGATGCAGCGCGAAACCTCGACCGCGCGGCAACCGTTCCGCCCAGGTCAGAAACACCGGTGCGCCGGTGTTCCGAGTCAAGCGCGAAACCAGGGTCATGGTACTGGCGGAGATGCCGAAGAACGGCGCGAACACCCCCCCCCTCGTCCCCGGGATCCTGATCGGGGAGGATGCCGAGGATTTCACCGTCGCGCAACGCGGTCAGTAGGCTGCGCACGCCGCGGGCATCGGTGGCGACGACCTTACCACCCAGCCGGCCGCGCCCTCGAACGCTGAGCTCATCGAGTCCCAAGCGACTGGGGCGGTAGAGGATGGTCAGCGGATGACGGCTGGAATAGTACAAGCCGGCCATTTCCCAGGCGCCCAGATGCGGCGTGAGCAGGATCGCCCCTCGCCGCCGCCGCACGGTATCGGTCAACGCCTCCTCGCCGGCCACCGCGCCCCGGACCAAGGCCAGCACCCGCTCTCCTCGCCATAGCCACAACGGCCCCAGTTCCAACAGCAGCTTACCGGTTTCCCACAGGTTTCGACGCAGCAAACGCTCGCGGTCGGCAACCGGCATCTCGGGAAACGTCAGCACCAGATTACGGCTGGCGATCCGCCGCAGATCGTTGGGAATCCACCACAACAGGCCGCCGACCCACACGCCGATGGCGTGCGTCAGGGGCAACGGCAACAGACTGGTCAGGCGCAGCAGCCCGGTGATCGCCGCCCGCCGGATCATGACTCCAGCTCAAGTTCCCCGGAATAATCCCGCGCCAGCGCCTGGCGCGCGCGCTCCAGATCCGATTCCGGAACCTGGAGTTCGATTCCGTCGGCGACGATGCCGAGTTGCAGCAGCGACCGATCCACCAACACGCAGGGAATGTCTTCGACCAGCAGTCGGCCACGAGCGATCTCGGCCGGCGCCAGTGCATCGAACACGGTCAGGCTGGTCCAAGGCGCATTCATTGCGGGGGTTTGTCCGGGTCAGCGTCAAAATCGAGATCCGGTGCGGGCGGGTTGCCGTCGTACACCAGGTTACGCCGCATTTGCAGATAGGCGCTGCGCTGGAACGAGTAAGGGTCGATCTGGTCTTCGGCCAGAACTCGCTCGATCCGCAACAAGTCGGACCGTCGATTGATCAGATCCAAGCCCCACAGGCCCCAGGCCACCGCGTCGGAATCCGTTGCCCAGGTGATCGGATTGGTGAAGAAATTGCCGACCATCCCGATGGCGTCGCGCGCCGTGCTCGGCCCCAAAAACGGCAGCACGAAATAAGGGCCATTGCCGAAGCCCCAATAACCCAGCGTCTGGCCGAAATCCTCATTGTGCTTGGGCAGTTCCATGCGACTGGCGACATCGAACAGGCCGGCCACGCCGAAGGTCGTGTTGAACACGATTCGGCTGCTGTCCATCGCCGCCAAGTGCAACTTGAATTGTAGCAAGTCGTTGAGCAGCACCACCACATCGTTGAGATTACTGAAGAAGTTGCCGATACTAATAGTGATCGGTTCGGGAAGCACTCTCCGATAAGCCTTGGCGACCGGTTTGAACAGTGCTTTATCCACTGCGTCGTTGAAGGCAAACATGGGCGCGATTGTAACTTTCTAGGGAATCCTGTTCATCGTGCGATAATTCGCTGGTCGACGCGCAGCCCACCAGCAACAGGGCGGCACCAGCGGCGGTCAGAAAACGACGGGATAAGATATTCATGAGCCTGGAAACGCCAAGGCTGGGGCGAAATTGCCTGAAAACGATTTTACCCCAAGCCCGGGCCTCGCGCATGGCGTGCGCCCGAGTCCTCTCGTACCGTCGCGGGGAACCCGACAGGATCATAATCAGGATCGCTCCAGGCATGATTCGCCTTGAAAAGATGCCGCGATTTCGATCACGAGCGCCCATGAAATCCCCGATCCCGCCGATGGCGCGACCGGTCGCGCGGCATCGAATCCCCCGTGCCTCCTCACGGTGCACCGCTATAATACGGAAAATCTCGTTTTATCCTGACCCGACTCGGAAAGAAAGGATCATTCATGTATCCGTCCCATTCCAGGGATTTATGGCAATGCCTCGAACAGCTCAACCGGATCGGCATCGCGCTGTCCAGAGAGCGGGATACGCCGAAATTGCTGGAAACGATTCTGATCGCGGCCAAGCGTTTGCTGAACGCCGATGCCGGCACGCTGTATCTGTTGGACAAGGACGAACGGCGACTCCGTTTCGAAGTGTTGCGCAACGATTCGCTCCAGCTCTATCTGGGCGGCACCACCGGCACGACCATTCCGTTCGATCCCATTCCCCTGTACGACCCGGCGGGCCAGCCCAACACCGGCATGGTGGTCACCTATGCCGTGCTGCAAGATACGACGGTCATGGTCGATGATGCCTACGCGGACCAGCACTTCGATTTTTCCGGGACTCACCGTTTCGACCAGCATACCGGCTACCGCTCACGCTCCTTCCTGACGGTGCCGATGAAGGATCACGAAGAAGAAATCATCGGGGTCTTTCAACTGATCAACGCGCTCGACCCGGAAACCGGGCAGGTACGAACCTTTTCGCCGGCCGATCGCCAACTGGCCGAATCGCTGGCCTCGCAGGCCGCCATCGCCCTGACCAACCACCAACTGATCCGCCAACTCCAACAACTGTTCGAGTCACTGATCGAACTGATCAATACCGCCATCGACCACAAATCCCCCTACACCGGCGCTCACTGTCAGCGGGTGCCGGTCCTGACCATGATGATCGCCGAGGCGGCCCGCCGCTGCGAACGAGGACGGCTCAAGGCGTTTCGTCCCACGGACGAGGAACTGTACGAACTGAAGATCGCGGGGCTGTTGCACGACTGCGGCAAAATCACCACGCCGGTGCATGTGGTGGACAAAGCCACCAAACTGCAAACCCTGTTCGACCGCATCGAGTTGGTGGATACTCGCGGCGAGGTCCTCCGACGCGATCTGGAAATCGAACTGCTGAAAGCCAAGCTGGCTGCCGTGGAGTGTGGTGACCACGCGGCGATTCCGCGGTTGGAACAGCAGTTCAGCGCTCGATTGGCCGAGTTGGAGGAAGACCGTGAACACTTACGCCGCTGCAACTCCGGCAGCGAGTTCATGCGGCCCGAGGATCAGGCGCGGGTCAGACAAATCGCCGTCCGCCGGTGGGTCGGACCGGACGGACAGGCACGCGATTTCCTGTCCGGGGAGGAAATCGACAATCTCTGCATTGCCAAGGGCACCTTGAACCCCACCGAGCGCGCCATCATCGAAGAGCATGTGGCCCTGACCCTACGCATGTTGAACGCTCTGCCCTGGCCGAAATCGTTGCACAACGTCCCCGAGTACGCCGGTAGCCATCATGAAACCCTCGACGGCGGCGGCTATCACCGTGGCTTGCGTGAACAGGATTTGCCCATTCAGGCCCGCATCATCTGCCTGGCCGACGTGTTCGAGGCATTGACCGCGCGCGACCGTCCCTACAAACCCGGCAAACCGCTCAGCGAGGTGCTGAACATCCTCGGCCGGATGGTGCGGGACCGTCAGATCGATCCCGATTTGTTCGAGGTCTTCATTCGCGAGGGCGTCTGGCTGAACTATGCCCGACAATACCTGCAACCGGAACAGATCGATACGGTGGATCTCAGCCAGATTCCGGAATATACCCACTAAACACCGTCAGGATCGACGATCTTGCCAAGCCTCTCACTAGGAACCCCACAACCGCCGACGCTCAAGAACCTGGAGATCGCCCGTCACAAGCCGATCGAGCCGCGCAACATCACTGACCGGAAAGCCCGGGGCAAACGATGGCTTGGAACCAGCGATTGAGCCGTTGCGGCACACTACGAAAAATCTTTTGTGGTTCGGGCAACCGGCCAAAGCATAGCCGGCGACCCGATGCACGATCGCTGGGGAGGAATGCCATGCGCGCACTATCTTGCCTTTGTTTGTTGTTGGGCAGCCTACTGTGGCTACCGCCCGCGCCAGCGGCCAACCCGGCCTCGGAAGAATTCGCCGTGCCATTGCAAGCCACGCCCACATCCGCTCGCGCCAAACCGCGTGGATCGGAACGGGCGCGGACCATCAAGGACGACATGACGGGGGAACCGGCGCTGCGCGCCAGAACGGCGCAAGGCGCCATCGCCGCCGCGATCGGACAACGCACCGCCGGTTGTCGAATGATCCGCTTCAAGAAGGGTTTCGGCTGGGTGGCGACAGGGAAGGCCCGCTATCCGGTCACCGAAAATCCGGTCGCGACCCGCCGGACCCGGCAGGAAGCACGATTCAGTGCGTTCCTGGATGCCCGCGCGCGGCTGGCCGGTTGTCTACAAGATCTGGCGCCGGAGGCCCGGCAACACATCGCGGAGCATCTGAAAACCGATGACGCCATACGGCTGGCGCTGATCAACCTCGCCGCCAACGAGCAGGAGCGGCAACAACAAGCGCTTAAGATTTTGGCGCGCGGCTTCGTGACCTATTCGAACGAGGAGGACGTGGCCGACCACGCGATCTATGTCAATCTGGTCGCCACGCCCAAGACCGCCCTCCGCCTGACTCGTCCCGCCGCCGCCGGCATCGAAACCGTTGCGCTCAAGGAAGGCTTGCGGCAACTGCTGGCCGAAATCGAAGCCCGCCTGATTCCACCGGTCGGCAACCGATTGATCGTCGTCAACGCGACGGGCGAACTGGCGTTGGTCGGCTATGCCGTCAATCCGATCGGCACGCACCCGGAACCGGCCGCTCAGGAAAAACTGTGCGCCGACGCGGCGAAAATCGCCACGGCCCGAGCGACCGAGGCGCTGATGGGACTGGTGACCGGGGATGATGCAACATGGATCGCCAGCCTGGACGAAGTCAGCCAAGCTGAAATCCGTGGTGCCGCCAGCGGTTACGATGACAGCGAACCCAGCGTGCGCCGTTTCGCGCAAATCCGTGAGCTGGCGATGTCCGGTATCAAGGACGCCGCCGGTCTTCAGGCGCTGCGCGAGGGTCGCCTGCCACCGGAGGCGACGGTCAAACAATTCGTGGGAGAGGACAGTGTCGCCGTCGCGGTGGTTTATACCCCGAGCGTCAAGAAGCCTGAATCGGTCCCCGCCGCACAGCCGCCCGCGCCGGAACCGACCGGTGGCAACCCACCCACGCCGGTGGACAACCGCTAGCGCTGGCAGCGCGGACAGTAATAGGTTGCCCGTTGCCCGAGCCGACAGCGCTGGATGGATTCGCCGCAAGCGGTGCAGGGCGCCAAGTAGCGGTTGTAGACGCGCAGACTTTGTTGAAAGTAGCCCGGCTCGCCTTCTCCACCGACGAAATCCCGCAAGGTGGTGCCGCCCTGCTGGATCGCTTCGTCCAGGATCGCCCGAACCGCGACCACCAATCGCTGGTATTCAGCCAATGTGACTTGCCCGGCCGAGCGCCGTGGATCGATTCCGGCCGCATGCAGCGATTCGTTGGCGTAAATATTACCGACCCCCACCACGACGTGGTTGTCCATGATGAAGGTCTTGACCGCCAGCGTTCGCTCCCGTGCCCGGCGGTGCAGATAGGCGCCGGAGAATGCGGCGTCGCACGGTTCGGGTCCAAGCGTCCGAAGCAGGGAATGATGCTCCGGCGACTCCATGGTCCACAACAACGAACCAAAGCGACGGCTATCGTTAAAACGCAGACATTCCCCACCGACCAGGATCAAATCGACATGATCATGCTTCCCCGGCGGAGTGGCGGCGGGCAGAACGCGCAAGCGGCCGGTCATGCCAAGGTGGAAGATCGCGGTCCCGATATCGGTGCGTAGCAGCAAATATTTGGCGCGTCGCTCGACGCGCTGGATGATTTGCCCCGGCAACAAGGCTTCCAGTTCCTCCGGCACCGGCCAGCGCAACCGGTGCTCCCGGACCACCACCCGACCGACCCGTTGACCGGTCACGCGCGGCGCGATACCGCGACGGACGGTTTCGACTTCCGGCAGTTCGGGCATTATTCGCCCCTTGCTCCACTGGACGTCGAAGAGCCAATGGGCGGCGCCCGGAAACTCGCCGCCGCGCTAGTCAACAACGAGTACAACCGATCGGGACAGAGCGAGACCGTTGCGCCGATTTGCAGGTAACGCAGGCCGTCGGTCGGAGAAGTCGCGCCAAAACGAATTTCCCAATCGTTCAGCCATAACCGCAACCGAGGCGGATCGAGTTGCAAGGCTTTCAGGTCCAATTCGGTGACGGCATACCGTAGCGGGCAGTGGGCTCCGGCCAGATCCATGATCGGATTGAGCAAGATCGGATTGGCCAGGCCACTCTCCGGCGCGGCCATCCACCAACGACCACCGCTGCGTTTAAAGGCCAGATCGGCTTGACTCGGACGTTCGACCGCGATTCGTTCGATCCGCACCGGAGGCAGATCCAACAGAGCGGGAACGCCCGTTAACCGTTCCTGTCTGGATTCCAACCACGCCAGCGTCGCCAGTCCACCAACCAGTCCCAGCAATGCTAGATTGAGCCAGCGTCGCCTTGCGAGCACACTCACGGTCAACGCCGCCGCCGTCGGAACCAGATCAGCCAACCGCTAACCAATAGCGTCGTCGGCAACACCAGCAAAAAAAATAGCGGCGATCAGCGCCAGCGCGCCATCCGACAAATCCAGGTGGATGTCGGGCGCGGCCTTGGGGCGCAACACGATCAGTGTGTCGTCCAGGGTAAGCCAGTTCATGATATTCAGTCCCAATTGCAGATTGCCGCCATTGCCCAGATAGGTATTCGAGAGAAAATCGCCATCGCCGATGACGACAACGCGCTGTTGGGATGCGGCGGCTTGCGTATCGGCGGCTCCGACGACCGGTGGGCCGGGCCGGGGCCGAACCAACGCCACGCCAACGGTCAGGGGACCGGAACGCTCGACGGTCTCGGGATCGTACTGCATCCGTTCATCCAGCAAACCCGTTTCCGTCCAGGTCCGCAACTGGCTTTCCAGCAGCACATCAGCTTTCCAACCAGCGGCAGGTTGTAGGTCTAGAGCGACGGCTTGCGGTAACAGGGCGGGCGAACGCAAGGACTCGGTGATGGGATGCGGACCATAATCGGCGATGGGAATGAAGGCGGGATTCTTGATGCCCAGTAGGGGCGTATCCGCATCCACTACGACGCCAGGTAACACGGTGATACCCAGCAGGGTCGCCAGTTCTTGCAGACCGGATGGATCCCCCGGCTCCAGCAACCACAGCAGATGGCCACCCCGGTCCACGTATTCCACGATGGCCTGAATCTCTTCCGTCCGCAACGGTGTTTGCGGCCCGGCGATCACCAGGACGATGGCCGTGTCTGGAATCTGGGTTTCGGTCGTCAGATCAAGCGTCTCCGGCTGAATGCCGATCTTTTCCAGCTCTCGGCCAAATGTGCCCAAATCGTGATTGGCCACGCCCAGCGGCTTGCGCTCACCGTGGCCGGCGAGAAACAGCACGACCCGAGCCTGCTGGCGACCGAGACGATACAAAGCTTGGGTCAGTGCCTGTTCACTGAGTTGCTGGAACTTTTCCCCACGGCCGCGATATTCCAGATACAGTTCGCCGTCTGCGGTAATCCCAAGCTCCCGCATCCGATCCGGCAGTAGATCGGGGTTGACGAACGTCAGTGTCAGATCGGGTTTATAACGCTGGTAGCGACCCACCAGCCGGGCGATGCCGTTGCGCAAGGGGAGGTTGTCGCGTGCGTAGGCGGTAATACGAACCGGTCCGTCCAGTCGATCCAACAGCATTCGGCTGGCCTCGGACAGCGTGTTGCGGCCGCCAGCGGTCCAGTCAGCCTGAATCGGGTAACGAACGCTCAACCAAGCCAGCAGCCCGATCAGCAGACCGAACAACAGCAGAAACAGCGTGTTCTGGATTCGCAACCGCCACCGGGTGGAGGGATCGAGCCGCATGATCAAGCTCGCAGGCGCATATCGTCCAGCCGGCGGATCGTCAACCCCAGGAAGACCGCGATGAATAACAGGTAGTAGATGACATCGGCGCTGTTGAACAATCCCAGCAACAGTGCGTCGTAGTGGCGCGGCAACGACAGGTACGCGAACAGGCTGTCCGCCGTTTTATGGCCGGTCCCAGCCGCGTCGACAATCCACAGCAGCAGCAGCAACCCGAAGCTTGCCACCGCCGCCAATACCGGTTGGGTGGTGTGCACGGACAGATACAGACCGGCGGCGGTAAAACTGCCGGCCAGCAGGATCAAACCCAGCAAGCCGGCCAGCAGCTTGCCGAAATCCAGCGGTGCGCCAATCGCCAGCGCCAGCGGCATCAGCGCGATCAGCGCGATCATGCTCGACAGAAAGAGCATCGCACCTAGATACTTGCCAAGCACGATGGCCGCCGATCCCACCGGCGCCGAAAGCAGCAGGTCGAGCGTGCCGGTGCGACGTTCTTCGCTCAACAGCCGCATGGTCAGCAACGGAACCAGCAGGAGCAACATCCAGGCGGCGACCCGAAACAGCGGCGCGGCCACCAAATCGGTCACGCCGGGCGCGTTATCCAACGCGGCCAAGCGACCCTGCAAGTCTCGGAAATCATCCACCAGGACCAGGAAGATCCACGCCAGCAGCCCTTGCACCACCGCCAGCAGCGTCCAGGCCAACGGCGACAGAAAGAAGCCACGCAATTCGCGAGCCGTGATGGCGAAGATCATACGGGTGCTTCTCCCAGGGTCAGATCGACAAAGATTTGCTCCAAACCGGCATGTTCCGGGGTTATTTCCCACAGATCCCAGCCATCAGCGCAAGCCCGTTCAAGCACGGCTTGGTGGGGTGCGGCACCTGGGGCATGATGGAGTCGGAACCGACCGTGGCCGAGTTCCTCGACCCGGATGATCCCTGGCAGTTGCGCCAGGCTTGCGACCGGCGGCGGTGCGTTCAACCCAATTCGTAAGTGGGTGGAACACCGCCGCCGTTCCAAATCGGCCAGATCGCCAGAGAACACCAGCCGCCCGGCCCGCATGATCTGTGCATGGGTGCACGTCGCCTGCACTTCGGGCAACAGATGCGTGGACAAAATCACGCCACGATCCCGCCCTAGCGTGCGGATCAACTCGCGCATCTCGCGTAGTTGCATGGGGTCCAGCCCGACAGTCGGTTCATCCAACACCAGCACCGGCGGATCGTGCAACAGGGCTTGAGCCAGACCGACCCGCTGCCGATATCCCTTGGACAAATTGCCGATCAAGCGCCGGCCGACATCCACCAACCCACAATGCTCCTTGGCCCGAAGCAGGGCTTGGCGACAAGCCGTGCGATCGAGTCCATGCAGGCGGGCACTATAGTGCAATTGCTCGTCCACCGTCAGTTCGCGATAAAGCGGTGGCTGGTCGGGCAGATAGCCGATTGCCTGCTTGGCTTGGCTTGGTTGGTCCAACAAATCGGCACCGTTAATGGTAATTCGCCCGGCATCTGGTGCCAGCACACCCGCCAGCATTCGCATCGTGGTCGATTTACCAGCACCGTTGAGACCCAGAAACCCAAGAACCTGGCCCTTGCGGAGCGTGAAGCTGATTTCATCGACGGCTCGGATATCACCATAGCTGCGGGTCAATCGCTCCACCTGCACCAGAACTTCACCCTTCATGACATTTTTGACAAGCATTCGCCTACGCGGAGCGGTATCATAATCACCGAAGTTGACTCGAACAGTCACACCCTTAACTTGCCGATGTAGCTCAGGTGCTTTACCAACGAGCGACGGCATCGGTTGTAGGGTTGCTGAGCGTCAACGATATTCTAGCTTCATTCGGTGCCTTCATGGCGGCTTCGATCGCCATCGAAATTTTCCTGAATATCGTGCTATACCTGCGCGACGATGTATTGCATGTCAAATGAGTATTCGCCACGGCGTTGATGGCGCTCGCTCGGAAAGTGATCGTGCTGGACTATAAAACCCTGGAGCCTGAGTCCATCTGGGCAATGGCGGCGGTTGTTTTTACTCTGCGCATTGGTTACTACTGGCTGGTGGCAAAGAAAATTCAATGAGTCCGGCAATTCCGGCCACCGGGATCATAATTACGGTTTCCGACCGCGCCGATCATTTTATTCACCGCGTTTACGAAAGGTGTTGAATTGAATTTTATCGTTCATGGGTTTTTGAATCTATCTTTCTGGGAACTCGTGTTGGCGACGCTGTTGATGACACATGTCACGATCGCCGCCGTCACTATTTTCCTGCACCGTGCCCAAGCGCATCGCGCGCTCGATTTGCACCCAGTGATCAGCCATTTCTTTCGATTCTGGCTATGGTTAACGACCGGTATGATCACTAAACAGTGGGTTGCCATCCATCGTAAACATCATGCCAAATGCGAGACATCGGAGGATCCTCATAGCCCACAGATTTTGGGTATCCGCAAGGTACTCTGGGAAGGCGCGGAATTGTATCGCTCCGAAGCAGCAAACTCGGAGACATTGAAACGCTACGGTCATGGCACGCCCGATGATTGGCTAGAAGATCATCTCTATACTCGATATGACCGACTAGGCGTTACGCTGATGCTATTCATTGATCTAGCCTTGTTTGGCATCGCGGGGCTCACCATTTGGGCGATACAGCTACTGTGGATTCCATTCTGGGCGGCTGGAATCGTCAATGGTTTAGGGCACTATTGGGGTTATCGTAATTACGAACCTCGCGATGCATCCACCAATCTTTTACCGATCGGTTTGGTCATCGGCGGGGAAGAACTGCATAACAACCATCACGCCTTCCCCAGTTCAGCCAAGCTGTCGAACCACTGGTGGGAATTCGACATTGGCTGGTTATACATTCGGATTTTTGACAATCCTGCGGTTGGCGCATGTCAAGAAAATTGCACCGGTGCCACAACAACTACGAGATAAACAAGCCATTGATTTGGACACACTACGAGCTGTGGTTCTTGGCCGGTTGTATGTGATGGCCGATTTTGGCCGTAATGTAGTGGCACCAGTGCTGCGGGAAGAGTTACGAAAAGCCGATGATTCCCGGCGCCGCGTACTCAAGCGAACCAAGGTGTTACTGCTGCGGGAGGAAGCTCGGCTGGATGATCGTGATCGCGCCCGGCTGCGCAGTGTACTCGACATGAGTCAGGCTCTATGCACTGTCTATGAGTTTCGGATGAGCCTGCAAAGCCTGTGGAATCGTACAACTGTCAGCCATGAAAAACTGCTGGCATCATTACAGGACTGGTGCATGCAGGCCGAAGCCAGCGGTATTCAAGTTCTACAGGAATTTGCACAATCACTACGTGGCTATTCAGTACGCTCAGTAGTTTAATCGACACCAACAAAAAACCCGCTTTCAAGGCGGGTTTTTTGTTGGTGATCCGAGCAACCAAACAATCACTTGATCTTGGCTTCCTTATAGGGAACATGCTTGCGAACCACTGGATCATATTTTTTTCATTTCAAGCTTTTCAGGCGTCGTGCGCTTGTTTTTGGTTGTTGTATAGAAATGGCCCGTACCAGCGGTGGAAACCAACTTGATTTTATCGCGCATAAACACCTACTCCTTCCAGTTAAACCTTTTCACCTTGGGCGCGCAAATCGGAGAGAACGGCATCAATACCTTTTTTTATCGATGATACGCATACCATGTGAAGATACTCGCAGGCTCACAAAGCGCCTTTCACTTTCAACCCAAAAGCGATGGGCATGCAGGTTCGGCAGAAAGCGACGACGAGTCTTATTGTTGGCGTGTGATACGTTATTTCCGGTAGCGGGGCGCTTCCCCGTCACTTGGCAAATTCTTGACATCGCGCCTATCTCCAACCGGCAAAACCGGGATCTCGAAAGCTTATGGGCTTTTAAATCTTAGCACGGAACGAATGGTTACTTCGCTGATACTGAGCAAAGTAACCATCAAAATCCAAACTTAAAAAAGCATCCCCCTAGAATCAGGGGGATACGGTGGATAAGTTGCCTGGCGATGACCGACTTTAGCGTGAGTAGATCTCACACGATCATAGGCGCGGCGCGGTTTCACGGTCGAGTTCGGGATGGGATCGAGTGGTTCCCACGCGCTAAGGTCGCCAGGCGAAAAGGGGTGGAAGGCACGATGCATGCGCGGGAGGGGAATCTCACATACTTTGGGTGTTGCAGGGTCAAGCCGCACGGTCAATTAGTACGGGTAGGCTGCACGCGTTGCCGCGCGTCCACCGCCCGCCTATCCACGTCGTGGTCTCCAACGGACCTTTAGGAGTCTCAAGGACTCGGGAGATCTAATCTTGGGGGGGGCTTCCCGCTTAGATGCTTTCAGCGGTTATCCCGTCCGGACGTAGCTACCCGGCCATGCCACTGGCGTGACAACCGGTGCACCAGAGGTCTGTCCATTCCGGTCCTCTCGTACTAGGAACAGCGCCCCGCAAATCTCCAACGCCCGCGGCAGATAGGGACCGAACTGTCTCACGACGTTCTAAACCCAGCTCGCGTACCACTTTAAATGGCGAACAGCCATACCCTTGGGACCGACTACAGCCCCAGGATGTGAT
>NZ_SPMZ01000104.1 GCF_012939995.1 Candidatus Competibacter phosphatis
ATCTTGAATTTCATGGAATAACGGAAAAAAACAAGCAGTTTTCCAGAAAATCTAGACATGAATTTAGGAAAATTTTTAAGGATGACTTAAAAGCTAAGACTCGCCATATCTAGCATTACTAATAATTAATAATGCTGTTTTGATCGCAATTTTCTCTCATAAGCTCTCAGGTACTTGGCTCTTGTACAATAGGAATTGTGAATTATTATGACAGAAATATTTGTATATTTTCATATAAATAACATTAAAAAATTTCCAGGTTCAAAGATTACCGTATACGTTCAGCAGCGGAGTTCGCTACAACGATAAATTAAGCTTTGTATTTTCCACTGATTATCATATTCTTAAATTAAAAATAAGCGAGTGCGCTAACTCACTATATAGCATTGGATTCATTGTGCGCTATCTACATTTAATGGTCTCAGTGTGCAACTTTCAAATCCCATATGCATTCCCTCGCACCCTTTTATTACAAAAAAAACCTTTAAGCCTGAGTTTATCTCTATAAACGATAGCATCAGCATCTTTATCGTCTAGTGAGTGGTCAATAAATATGTCGTATCCCTGGCACTTTTCTCTTGATGGCTTTTCATTTTCTTTTAGTTCTTGGCATTCTGAATATATCCAAAAATAATTTATGTTAAATGTATTGCTGACTAGCTCGATAGCTTCTAAACTATTGTCATCGTAACTTGCATTTCTGTAAACGTCAAAGTAGACTATTTCCTTTGAATTATTCAAAATGAAGTCAGCAAATCTTTTTTCCCTTATTAAAATTGCCGATTTCCCCTTCAAACCTCTTTCTTGATGACGCTGATTCTTTTCCATACGTTATATTTATATGGCCTCGATTTTCTCCAATAGCAGGGCTTTGACTGCCATAAGTTGTCTGATTTCCACTCTTTCCTTCATGAGGCAGTAAAGTAATAAGAATACCAATGGCAGATACGATTGTTCCTAGCACTGTAGCTTTACCAGCCATATCTAACCTCATAAAAAGCTCGTAGAAGCTGTTGAAATCTCAAAAATTAAAAACCTTGTCTAACAAGTGATTAGATAATTCTATATAACTTTACTGCAGTAGAGTTATACGTCAAAAACTCGATCCGCCGAGTGATCTTAACGGATCGTTTTTTATGAAAGGGTCGCTGTGCGTCTATTTTAAATAGACCGTTTGTAGCGAAAAAGTCCCCGAGTCGCACGCGCTACCCCCACGAGTTTAACGGCATCCCGCGTCGTTGCGACCGGCCGAGACGGGACAAAAACGACGAAGGCCGCGCCCGATTCACGCCGATGGCACCTCGAACGTCCACGGATCGAATGTCGCCACCCCGGTCGGCCGGAAATCCGCCCCGTTCCGAGTCGCGACGATCAAGCCATGCGTCAACGCCGTCGCCGCAATCAACGCATCGCGCTCCGAACGCGGGTCGGGAACGTGCAACCGGGCGCAACGACGCGCGACGGCGACATCGACCGGCAGCATCCGCTCCGAAAACGCCGGCAACACCCGCTCCTCCAACCAAGCCCGCAACAGCGCCCCCTGCGCCGGATCGCGGCGCTCGATCCGCAGCACGCCCCATTCCAGCTCCAATACGGTGACGACCGACAGGAACAGGCTGACGACCGGCACACTCGCCGCCCAGGCCACGACATGCGGATCGGCCTTGCCCGCCTTCGCCCGCCGCAGCTCGGACACCACGTTGGTATCGAGCAGGTACATC
>NZ_SPMZ01000012.1 GCF_012939995.1 Candidatus Competibacter phosphatis
GAATTTCCCTTGCTGTATCGCCACAGCAACTTTGCTCGACAACCACCCGACGCGGGTGATCGTTCCGGTTGCGCCAGGATTCGGCAAGGCGGTCAAGGTGGCGGTCTCGCTGGATTTCGCGGTGCGATTGGAAGTCGAGCAACCCGAGCCGGCGTTGATCGAGGAGATGGCGGCGGTGCTGGAGTTCTATCTACATCAGTCCACGGTCGCTCAACCCATCGAATACTTTCATGGTTCCCTGCAAGGTTTTTCCATGATGAGCCAGTGCCGTTATGGGTGTTGCAGGACGACGATCCGCAGTATCTGCGCTACGTCACCGACGAAGGTGTCGAACGACCGTCCAGGCGGCTGGTGGATCTGAACGCCAATATGGCGTTCGATGCCGGGTTGGAGGCATGGATCGCGCAAGTGTTGGCGGCGGGTGAAGAATGCCAGGGCTGCGAGTTTCTGAAAAACTGCGGCGGCTACTTCAAATGGCCGCGGCGCGATTACGACTGCGTTGGAGTGAAGCGCCTGTTTGGCTATCTGCGGGATGCCGCCGCCGAACTGCGCCGCGATCTGGATGTGGGATCGACTTGACGAACCTTCCCGCCGGTGTTTTGCCGGCGGGAGGGGTTTTCCGGCGACCCGGCGGTCGCCTGGTTTAGTCGTTGCGGTACTGTCTCTGGTTATTGTTTTCGGCCATAAATGTTGCCGACCACGGCACCCGCCGCGCCGCCGATGATCGCCCCGGTCCCGGCACTGCCGCCGGTTAAGGAGCCCATGATCGCACCGCCCGCCGCGCCGATGGCCGCGCCGCTCAAGGTGCCCTGCTGGGTTGGTGTCATGTCGGTGCAGCCGACGCTAAGGGCGAGGGCTGGCATCGCAATTAGAAAGCTGATCTTTTTCATGGCTTGATTCCTCATTTTGCTTTGGACTGGTCGACCTTGGGCTTGACCATCTGGAACCAGATCACTTCGATGATGGGTTCCTGCTGCTTGTCGGGGTTGGCCTTGTAGTAGGCATCCACAGTTTCCACAATCTGCGGCACGGTCATGCCATCCAATGCCTTGACCAAGTGGGGGACGGTGGTGCGATGCTTGGGGTTCGGACCGGTCAACTGGTATTCGATCATCGCCAAGTTCAGGATGCCAAGCACATAAGCCCGCCTTTCGGTTTCGGTGGCGCTCGACCAGCGCTCGCCGGTGGGAATCAGCCATTCCTCCTTCTGTGATGCAGCTGACTTGACGACGGCTGATTTGGGTTGGGCGGCTTGAACGACGGGTCCGCCGATGAGGGTCAAGGCCAGGCCCGCGGACAACAGGGTAGCTTTGGCGAGATGAAATCTGGGCATAAAAATTTCCTTCAATGAGCGCGTGGAGAAGGGGTGCCGGTACTCCCGCGAAGCGGGTTGAAATCAAGCACCAGTATAAACCTCTGGAGATATAAAGAGAGCTTCAGGCGGACTTTTCTGGGGAGCGGCGTGCTTGCCAGCGGTTGTACAGCCAGTTCCAGATCAAGTAAACAATGATAATTCCAACAGCCGCATAAACCAGGATTGGTATGAGATTTTGAACCATGATCATGACGGTCGAGCTGCTACCCAGGAAGATCGCGACGACACAGAGTCGCCAATCGGAATAGATGCCGGCCAGAAAGGTGGTCAACGTGACGTTGAGCATCAGCAGGAAACTGGCCTGACGATCGTCGAAGCTACTCATGAAGCCTTGGGTCGTCGCCATGAAAACCACTTGCATAAGCAGTAACAACGTCCCCCAGTGCAGGATTTGCCGGGCGATCAGCAGGACGCGGGCTTTGGCGGTCGGTTCGACGTTGTTCCATTGGGTGGCGATGCAGATCAGACCAAAGACCGGGATCAGGTAATGCCAGTACCAACGGCTACTTTGCGCATCGGTTTGCGTATAGGCCGCGCCGATCCAGGACAGTAGAATCATCAGATAAAAGCCGATGTCCCTGGGGCGAAAGATCTGCCGCAGCAGGCTGCGTTGGGTGGGGACAGGTTCGGTCGGGCTCAGTTCGAGTTCGGACATGACGGTTTCCTTGCCTGGGTTCGATTTTCTAGAGGGTTACGGATCAATATTAGCGCATGCCCCGGCGATGAAACGCTCGGTGGCAGCCAGCACGGTTTCCCGTGCCTGATGGTGGGGGATGTGACCGCAACCGGGTAGCCACAACAGCTCCGTCGGGCCGGTGATCCCGGCGGCGATGGCGTCCACTTGGGCGCGGGTGCCGTACTCATCATCCTCGCCCTGGACGACCAGCACTGGGCAGACGATCCGGGGCAGTTCGGCTTCCATGTTCCAATCGCGATAGTCGGGTCGCAGCCAGGTGTCGCACCAGCCCCGAAACATGGCGTCGGTATTGTCGCCGTGGTAGCGCCGCAGTCCTTCCCGCAAATTCCCTTGTTGGTAAGCGTCTCGGGCACGTCGGATACCGACCAGGCATTTTTCATCGACGAAAACATGCGCCGCTTCGCTGATCGCGGCGCGCACCCGTTGGGGATAGGCGGCGGCGAACAACAGGGCGATGGAGCCGCCATCGCTGTGGCCGAACAGGATCGGCGGTTCGGCGACGCCGCAGGTTTCCAGTACTTCGGGCAGCGTGTCCCACGCCTCCCGTTGTAAATAGTCGTCGGGACGCGGCCCGACCAGCGGCTCGGAGCGGCCGTAACCCCAACGCTCGTAGACCAGTCCCGGCAAGCTGGTTTGGGCACACAATTGTTCGGGGAACCCCCTCCATTGCCCGATGCTGCCCAGCCCCTCGTGCAGAAAAACCAGGGTGGGGCCGGCGGCGGCGCGTGGGGGGAGCAGATGCTCGGCGTGCAGCCGGTGGCCAGCGGCCTCTAGAGCATGATGATGGCGGCGGACGAGTTCGGTCATGGGGAATTCAGGCGATGTTTTGTTCCTGGAAGATCGCCAGCAGGATGTCCAGCCGCTGCCGGGGTTCGTTCATCTCCAGCAGGGTGTGACGGACGTGCGGCGGTAGGGGCAGGATTTCCGCCAGGCGGTTACCGACCCAGGCGGCATTCTCCCAATCCGGCGTCAGGAACCGGCGATAGGGCGCCAGTTCCTCGCGGTCCAACAGATCGCGGAGGACACGGACCAGAGGTTCGTGGCTGGGCAAAGTCGATTGCGCCGGATCGTCCGGCAGCCACCGCACCTGAGCGATCAGCAGTTGATCGGGCCGCGCATGGTGGTCGACCACGCGCAGTCGTTGTGTGCCCAGACAGGTGATGCCGAGCAGGCCATCGTCCAATTGATCGAAATCCACGATGCGCGCCAGGGTGCCGACCGGATGGATGCGGGTCGGCGGGCTGCCCGTTTCGCGCCCCTCGTGGATCGTGACCACGCCGAAACCGCTGTCGGTGCGTAGACAAGTGCTGATCAGATCCAGATAGCGGGTTTCGAAGATCCGCAGAGGCAAGATCCCGCCGGGAAACAGCACGGTGTTCAGTGGAAACAGGGGGAGTTCCTGGGTGGCTGTCATGATCGCTCAGCTCGGTTCCAACGGTTCGCCCCAGCGTGGCAGCAGCGCGTGGGGAATGTCCAGTTGATCGAGGATTCTGGCCACGATGAAGTCCACCAGTTCCGCCGCCGTGGTCGGCCGGTAGTAAAAACCGGGGTTGGTCGGCAGGATGACCGCGCCGGCGCGGGCCAGCCGCAGCATGTTTTCCAGGTGGATGACGGACAGCGGCGTTTCCCGTAGCGCCAGAATCAGCTTGCGCCCTTCCTTGAGCGCGACGTCGGCCGCGCGTTCCAGCAGGTTGTCGCTGTTGCCGTTGGCGATGGCGGCCAATGTGCCGGTGGTGCAGGGGCAAACCACCATCGCTCGCGCCCGTGCCGAGCCGCTGGCCGGCGGCGCGGTCCATTCCTCCTGGCCGAATACCCGTAGTTGCTCGGGATCGCAGCGGTACCGTTCGACCAGTACCCGCCGGATGTCGCGCGGCCGACCGGGCAGGCGCAGCTCGGTTTCCATGTGGATCACGATCTGCGCCGCTTTCGATATCAACAGTTGCACCGGGTGGCCGGCATCCAGCAGGCATTGCAGCAAGCGCAGCCCATAATCGGCGCCGGACGCGCCGGTCATGCCAAGGATGATGGGGTGGTCAGGCATCGGCGTCCGCGCGTAGCTTTCGCAGCAGCCGCTCGTGAATGCCGCCAAAACCGCCGTTGCTCATGATCAGCACCTGTGTACCCGGTTGGGTCCGAGCGCGTATAGCGGTCAGTGTATCGTCGAGCGAATGGCAGACTTGCCCGCGCGGGCCGAGCGCCGTCGCGACCGCGCCGAGATCCCAGCCGAGATCGGGTGCTTGATACAGCACCACCGCGTCGGCCAGCGCTAGGGCGGGCGCCAGGCTATCCTTGAACACGCCCAGCTTCATGGTGTTGGAGCGTGGCTCCAGCACGGCGACGATTGGCTGGTCACCGACCCGAGCGCGCAGCCCGGCCAGCGTGGTCGCAATCGCGGTGGGGTGGTGGGCGAAATCGTCGTAGACCGTCACGCTGTTAACTGTGCCGCGTGCTTCCAGCCGTCGCTTGATGCCCTGAAAATCCGCCAGCGCGGCGAGCGCCGTCGTCGTCGCTACGCCGACATGACGGGCGGCGGCGAGGGCGGCGAGGGCGTTGTGGACGTTGTGCAGCCCCAGTTGCGGCCATTCCGCCCGGCCTTGCGGTGATCCTTGGTGGTACACCTCGAAAGCGCTGCCGTCGGGAGCAATCGCCCGCGCTTCCCAATCGCCGGTCCCGAAACGCTCCACCGGGGTCCAGCAGCCCATCGTCAATACCTCGGCCAGATTCGGGTCTTGTCCGTTGGCGACGATCAGACCGCGGCCTGGCACGGTTCGTAGCAGGTGATGGAACTGGCGCTGAATCGCCGCCAGATCGGGGAAGATGTCGGCGTGATCGAATTCCAGGTTGTTCAGAATCAGGGTGCGTGGTCGGTAGTGGACGAACTTGGAGCGTTTATCGAAAAAACGCCGTGTCGTACTCATCGGCTTCCACCACGAAAAACGGTGTGCGGCCCAATCGCGCCGACACGCCGAAATTGCTTGGAATGCCGCCGATCAGAAAGCCAGGTTCCAGACCAGCGCGCTCCAGAATCCAGGCCAGCAAACTGCTGGTGGAGGTTTTGCCATGGGTGCCGGCCACCGCCAGTACGTGACGCCCGCGCAGCACATGATCCGCCAGCCAGGCTGGGCCGGAGGTGTAGGGCAGGTCGCGATCGAGCAGTTCCTCGACGATCGGCCGGCCCCGGCTCATCACGTTGCCGACCACCACCATGTCCGGCTGGAATTCGGCGAGCTGATCGGGATCGTAGCCTTCCCGCAGGGCGATACCGGCCTCGGCCAGTTGGGTGCTCATCGGCGGATAGACGCCGGCGTCGCAACCGGACACGGTATGCCCCGCCGCGCGGGCCAGCAGGGCGACGCCGGCCATGAACGTACCGCAAATACCGAGGATATGAATATGCATGCGGGAATCTCCCCATCCGACCCGGTTACGGGTGCAAGACGGTGCAGGGTTGGAGCGTCTCAGCCGATCCAGCCGGTGAGCGTCCAGGATAAAAAGGTATAGCCCAGGGCGTAGAGCGCACCGATCCAGACCGGGGTGTTGAATGCATGGCGCAGAATGTGGGCCATGACGGCGATGCTCCAGACCATCAACGCCAGCATCAGCAGCGAGGGAAACTGGCTGTCGCCTTGCGGTCCCTGGCGCACGATCCAGAGCATGGGCGGCAACGCCAACAGGCCCATCAGGGTGCCGGAACCGGTCAGGGCGGTCAGGGTTTGTTCGAAGCGGCCGGGATGCCGGTGCAGGATCAGCATCAGATACAGCAGGCCGGCCAGTAGCACCATGTCCAGCAGTATTTGTAGGAGCGCCACCTGAACCGGTACGCTCAGGGTCAGCACCAGCAGACCGGATGCGCCATAAGCCAACAAACACATCTTCAGCAGCGCCATGGAGGCCGGTACGTCCCGCGGGCCTTTACGGAACAGGCAAATATCCAGAAACAGATCGAACAGGATGCGCATGGATTCAGTGGCGAACGACGGAGGGAGCGGGGCCGGTGGCCGCGAACAAGCCGGCGATGTCGAGCGGGTCAAAGACGTAGCGGTGGCCGCAAAACTCGCAGTCCACCTGTAGCGTGCGTCCATCGGCCAGCGCCTGGCGGAGTTCGTCCTCGCCCAGTGCGCTCAGCATGCCGGCGGTGCGTTCCCGCGAGCAGTTGCAACGGTAGCGAAAACTCCGCGGGGCGAATAGCCGGATATCCTCTTCATGAAACAACCGTCGCAGCAGGGTGGAAGCATCCAGTCGCAGCAGTTCGGTGGATTGCAGGGTGTCGGCCAGCACATTCAGACGCCGCCAAGCATCCGGTTCGGTGTCGTTGCCGGGTAGTTGCTGCAACAGCAGGCCGGCAGTGGTTTGCTCGTCGGTGGCCAGCCAGATCCGGGTTGGTAATTGCTCCGAATGGGCGAAATAGTGCTCCAGGGTTTCCGTCAGGGTATCGCCGCGCAGTTCGATCACACTTTGATAGGGCTCCTTGCCCGAGTCGGCGTCAAGGGTCAGGACGAGTGTGCCGTCGCCGCACAGCGCGCGCAGCGGCGCCGGTTCCGGGTCGCCGTTCCAGCGGGCCAGTCCGCGCAGGGTACGGTCGGCGGCGACTTGCACCACCAGCAAACGCAGTGGTCCGCGCGCCTGGATTTGCAAGGTCAACAGGCCATCGAATTTGACGGTCGCCGATAGCAGGGCAGCGGCGGCGATAGCCTCGCCCAGCACCTGGCGGATCGCTGCCGGGTAGGCGCGGCGCTCCAGCACCGTCCGCCATGTAGCGTCAAGCCACACGATTTCGCCGCGGATCGGCAGGGTTTCGAAAAGGAAGCGTTGCAGGCAGTCGCGGTCGGACATGTTCGTGGCTGGCATTGCTCGGTGGAAAGTAGGCCAAGGCGCAAAGTACCCGCTTGCCGCGACTTTAACAAGATGCGGGAACGCGCCGCGCTTGTTGCCTGGTCCGGGGAGGCGCCGACCCTCCATATTCAAATCGAATGATATAAATTAATTTTTTGTTGAAATAGCAATATATTGTTTTAATTTGCTTTTTTAAAAAAGCCGTGCGTTAGCTTTTCTTGACAGCGCTAGCTGGACCTTCCTATAGTCTGGTGGCGGAAAGTGGGAAAATGTGGGGCGTGAGGTTGGTTCGATCCCAAGGAGTGCGGCGTTGTTCCGTGGCGTCAATCCGTTATCGCTGGATGGCAAGGGGCGGCTGTCGTTGCCGGTCAAGTACCGCCAGTGCCTGCTGGATGCGGCGGCTGGGCAATTGGTGCTGACCATCGATCGCGACCGTTGCCTGCTGTTGTATCCACTCCCGGTTTGGGAAGAAGTCGAGCGCAAGCTGATCCAGCTTTCCAGTACCAACCAGCGAACCAGAGCCCTCAAGCGATTGTTGTTGGGACATGCCGAGGAATGTTGCCTGGATGCCAGCGGCCGGATTTTGCTTCCGGCACCCCTGCGCGAATTCGCGAACCTGGAGAAGCGAGTGGTGCTGGTGGGGCAGGGGAATAAATTCGAAATCTGGAATGAGCCGTCCTGGTACGCATGGCGCGAGTCGCTGTTGGCCGGCGGCGAAGAGCAGGCCGGCAAGCCGTCGCCCGACCTGGATGCGCTGGCGTTCTAGCGCATGACGAGCACCGCTCCGTTGTCACATCAGCCGGTCTTGTTGACCGAGGTATTGACTGCGTTGCATCTTCATCCGAGCGGTCGTTACGTGGACGCCACGTTTGGCCGGGGCGGGCACGCGGCGGCGCTGCTGGCGGCGCTTGGGCCGGAAGGGCGGGTGCTGGCGCTCGATCGAGACCCGGCGGCGGCGCGCTGCGCGGCCGAGCGTTTCGGCGGCGATGCTCGCTTTAGCTTCGTGCGGGCGGCATTCGGTCGCTTGGCCGAGGTGGTTGCCGAGCGGGGATGGTCTGGCCAGGTTGACGGGATTTTGCTGGATTTGGGGGTATCGTCGCCGCAGTTGGACGATCCGGCCCGCGGTTTCAGCTTCAATCGGGACGGTCCGCTGGATATGCGCATGGACCCGACGGCGGGGATCAGCGCGGCCGAGTGGCTGGATCGGGTCGACGAAGTCGAGCTGGGGCGGGTGCTGGCGGAATACAGCGAGGAGCGTTTTTATCGGCGGGTGGCGCGTGCCGTGGTCGCCGCGCGGCGGCAGGCGCCGGTCGCCACCACCCAGCAATTGGCCGCTATCGTCGCCGCGACCGTTCCCACCCGCGAACTGGGAAAGCATCCCGCCACCCGTACATTCCAAGCCATTCGGATCGCGGTCAACGATGAACTGGGCGAGTTGCGGTCGGTGTTGCCGCAGGCGGTGCGCATGTTGGCGCCCGGTGGTCGGCTGGCGGTCATCAGTTTTCATTCCCTGGAGGATCGGGTGGTCAAGCGGTTTATGCGGGAACAGGCGCGCGGAAGGGAACTGCCGCTGGATCTGCCGGTGGCGGGCGCCCCAATGGGGATGACGCTGCGATTGATCGGGCGGGCGGCGCGGCCCGGTGCCGCGGAGATTGCCGCCAATCTGCGGGCACGCAGCGCGCTGCTGCGGGTGGCGGAGCGATTGGCATGAAAAACCAAGTCCTGCTGGTGGCGTTGTTGACCGTCACCGTGCTCGGCTCCGGGGTGGGCGTGGTTTATACCCAGCACGCCAACCGACAACTTTTCATCGAGCTCCAGAAACTACAGGCGAAGCGAGACGATCTCGAAGTCGAGTGGGAATTGCTGCAACTGGAACAAAGCACGCTGGTCACGGACGCCGTGATCGAGCAGACAGCGCGGCTGCGTTTGAACATGCTGATCCCGGATCCGGGTGAAGTCCTTTACGTTACCCCTCATGAATCCAATGCTCGGTAAGACCTTATCCAGAAATAGGAAAAGACCTGCGGGCGCGATGCAAGCGCTGCGTACCATGACGCGCCGGGGATTGGTGCTGAGCCTGTTGTGCGTGGCAGCGGGAGGCATGGTGGCGCGCGCGGCTTATCTGCAACTGGTGCATACCGATTTCCTGCAGGGGCAGGGCGACGAACGTTTCCTGCGAGTGGTCGAGGTACCGGCGCACCGCGGGATGATCCTCGATCGCAACGGCGAGCCATTGGCGGTCAGCTCACCGGTGGATTCGATCTGGGCGCAGCCGATGGAATTGAAGCAACAGCGCGATCGCTGGCCGGCGCTCGCGTCGCTGCTCGGGCTGACGATGGCGGAGTTGGAGCAAAAACTGGCGGTGCCCGAGAGCCGTCAGTTCGTTTATCTGCGTCGGCATCTGGCCCCGAGCGTGGCCCAGCGGATTCTCCAGCTTGGGGTTCCCGGGGTGTACTCGCGGCGCGAATACCGTCGTTACTATCCGGATGCCGAGGTGACTTCGCACCTGCTGGGTTTTACCGACATCGACGATTTCGGTCAGGAAGGGCTGGAAAAAAGCCTCGATGCTCAGTTGCGCGGCATCCCCGGTAGCAAGCGGGTTATCAAGGATCGATTGGGCCAGATCGTCGAGGACGTGGAAAGTATCCGGGTACCGCAGGCGGGCCAATCCGTGGTGTTGAGCATCGACCGGCGACTGCAATATTTCGCCTACCGCGCGCTCAAGACGGCGGTGCTGGAGAACAAGGCCAGCGCTGGCGCGGCGGTGATCGCTGACGCACTGACCGGCGAGATCCTGGCCATGGTGGATCAGCCGGCGGGCAATCCGAACAATCGCACCGAGCTGAAAAGCGATTTGTTGCGCAACCGGGCGATCACCGATGTTTACGAACCAGGCTCGACTGTGAAGCCCTTCACGATCGCCATGGCGCTGGAAAGCGGTCGTTGGACACCGAACACTCGGGTCAACACCGCGCCGGGTTGGCTCAAGGTGGGCCGCTATCGAGTGCGTGACGTGCACAACTACGGCTTGATCGACGTAACGCATGTGCTCAGCAAGTCCAGCAACGTCGGTACCAGCAAGATCGCGCTGTCCTTGCCGATGGAGAGCTTGTGGCAGGTATACAAGAGTCTCGGCTTCGGAGCGTCGACCGGCGTGGGTCTGGTGGGCGAGCAGATCGGCATGCTGCGGCACTTCAGCAAATGGGGCGGCGAAATCGGCCACGCCAACCATGCCTTCGGATACGGTTTTTCGGTCAACATGTTGCAGTTGGCCCAGGCCTATGTCGTGCTCGCGGCGGATGGCGTTCGACGGCCGTTGACCCTCCTCAAGCGTGAACAGCCACTTGATCCCGCCGACGAGCAGCGCGTGTTGTCGGCGCGGGCGGTGCGGCAAGTACGAGCGATGATGGAAGAAGCCGTGAGCCAGAAGGGAACCGGCTTCAAGGCCAGCGTGCCCGGCTATCGGGTGGCGGGTAAGACCGGCACAGTGCATAAGATCATCCATGGCCGCTATGCCAGCAACCGCTATTTTTCCCTGTTCGCCGGTATGGTGCCGGCTAGCAATCCTCGATTGGTGATGGTGATCATCATCGACGAACCGAAAGGCAAGGCTTATTACGGTGGCACGGTGGCGGCGCCGGTGTTCGGCAAAACCATGGGCGAGGTGCTGCGGATTCTGAACGTGACGCCGGACGACCTGCCCAGCATGAAGATCGCTGGCGTCACTCCGGCGATGGAGAAAAAACCATGAGGGGCGCGGCGTGGCCTACCCTGGGCTCGCTGCTGGCGGGCTTTGCCGAGGTGCCGGCGCATCTGGCGGATCGGTCGGTTACCGGGCTGGCGAGCGACAGTCGCGCGGTTCAGCCTGGCGATCTGTTTTTCGCGGTGCGCGGCGGGCGCCGGCATGGTCTGGAATTCATCGACGCGGTGCGCGCGGCGGGAGCGCTGGCGGTGGTTTGGGAACCACCCCATGCGGGTGTGTTGCCGGTTGGCGAAGCAGCGCCGCCTTTGCTGGCGGTACCGGAATTACGTCAGCGCATGGGGTTGATCGCCAGTCGTTTTCATGACGCGCCGTCCGAGCGGCTGCGGGTGGTTGGCATCACCGGCACCGATGGCAAGACCTCCTGCGCCCATTTCATTGCCCAGGCGTTGAGCGACGTGGAGCATGGACCGTGCGGCATTCTCGGCACCCTGGGCGTCGGCGAATACGGTCGAACCGAACCGTCGCCGCACACCACGCCGGACCCGCTGGCCGTGCAAGGCTGGTTGGCTCAACTGGCCGCCGCCGGCCGGCGTTACGCCGTCATGGAAGTGTCCTCGCACGCCCTGGATCAGGGGCGGGTGAACGGCGTCGAATTCGCGGTCGCGGGGCTGACTCATCTGACCCGCGATCATCTGGATTATCACGGTACGCCGGAAGCCTACGCGGCGGCCAAGCGCCGGTTGTTCCACGACCACCAGCCCGGCCGGGCGGTGCTGAATCTGAACGATGCCTTCGGCCGTGCTCTCGCCGCCGAGCGGCGCGGTTCGACGGAAGTGATCGCTTACGGCCTGGGCGAGCGTCCGGTGCATGCGGATCGGTTCGTTTGGGGAGAGGATTTGGCGTTGACCCCAGCGGGACTGCGACTGCGAATCCGCTCCTCCTGGGGCGACGGCGAGCTATCGGCCGGCTTGCTGGGCCGGTTCAACGCCAGCAATCTGTTGGCCGCCTTGGCGACCCTGCTGGCGCTGGATCTACCTTTGCCCGAGGCACTGGCGCGGCTGACGCGAACCGCGACGGTGCCGGGACGGATGGAACGACTGGCCGGCGGGCCGAGCCGGCCGCTGGCGGTGGTCGATTACGCGCACACGCCCCACGCCTTGGAGCAGGCTTTGCGCGCCCTGCGCGAACACGGTGGCGGGCGCTTATGGTGCGTGTTCGGCTGTGGTGGCGATCGCGATGCCGGCAAACGGCCGCTGATGGGCGCGGCGGCCGAGCGTTGGGCCGACCGGGTCACGATCACCGACGATAATCCGCGCGGCGAGGACCCGCAACGCATCGTGCGCGACATTCAGGCCGGGATGCGTCATCCCGAGATGGCGGCGGTGATCCGCGACCGGCGGACCGCCATCGCCCACACCCTGGCCGAAGCCGCGCCCGGCGACATCGTGCTGATCGCCGGCAAGGGCCATGAGGATGTCCAGATCGTCGGCGCCGAAAAACGACCCTTCAGTGACCGCGACGTGGCGCGCGAGTGCTTGTCGTCAGCCGGTCAGATGGAAACCGCATAGATGAGTGATCCCTTTTCTCCCCTGAGCCTGCGCGAAGCCGCCCGATTGCTGGAGGCTGAAGTGTCGCCTGGCGTCGATGGGGTTTTTGCGACGGTCGGCACCGATAGCCGCCGCCTGCCGGCGGATGCATTGTTCGTGGCGTTGAGCGGACCCAATTTCGACGGTCACGAGTTCATCGCCGCCGCTCGCCAGCAAGGCGCCCGCGCGGCCTTGGTCAGCCGCTGGGTGGCCGATCCGCTGCCGCAGTTGCGAGTGGCCGATACCCGGCTGGCGCTGGGCCGGCTGGCGGCGAGCTGGCGGACGCGTTTCACCGGTCCCCTGATCGCCCTGACCGGTAGCAACGGCAAGACCACGCTCAAGGAAATGCTGGCCGCCATCCTGCGACGGCGTGGATCGACCCTGGCCACCGAGGGCAACCTCAACAACGATATCGGCGTGCCGCTGACCCTGTTGCGCTTGAACGCGGAACACGGCTACGCGGTGATCGAGATGGGCGCCAACCATCATGGCGAGATCGCCTATCTGACCGGATTGGCGCGGCCGGACGTGGCGATCGTCAACAATGCCGGTCCCTGTCATCTGGAAGGGTTTGGCGACGTGGCCGGCGTGGCGCGCGCCAAGGGCGAGATTTTTCAGGGGCTGAGCGCGACCGGGGTGGCCATCGTCAACCGCGACGATCCCCATGCCGACGATTGGATCGGGCTGAATCCAGGTCGACGGATCGTCGATTTCGGTTTGGATCGACCGGCGGCGGTCAGCGCGCGGGTTTTGGATGCGGCCATCAATCGTTTCCACTTGATCGTTCCCGCCGGGGAGACGGAGATTTGCCTGCCGCTACCTGGCCGGCACAACATCCGCAATGCACTGGCGGCGGCGGCTGGCGCGTTGGCGGCTGGCGCGACCCTGGACGATATCCGACAGGGCTTGGAGTCCCTGCATGACGTTGGCGGGCGGCTGCAGCGGCTGCGCGGTCGGCACGGCGGCACGGTGATTCACGACGCCTACAATGCTAATCCTGCCTCGCTGGCGGCGGCGCTGCACACGGTTGGCGCCGGGCCGGGTCGCAAATGGCTGGTGCTGGGCGACATGCGCGAACTGGGGCCGGTGGCCAGTGAACTACACGCACAATCCGGCCAAGAGGCCAGGACCACGGGATTCGAACGGCTGTACGCTTTGGGCGAACACAGCCGGGCGGCGGCGGCGGCGTTTGGGGAGGGTGGCCAGCATTTCACCGACCTGGAAGCGCTGATGGACGCACTGAGCCGCGACCTCAAGCGCAGTGCCGAATCACCGACGATCCTGATCAAGGGCTCGCGCGGCATGCGGATGGAACGAGTGGTGGCGGTTTTGGCCGAGCCCGAGGAAACGGGCGCGAAACCGGAGGGGCAAGGCTGATGCTGGTGCTGCTGGCCGAATGGCTAACCGAATATTTCTACACGGGTTTCAATGTCTTTCAATATCTGACGCTGCGAGGCATTTTGGGTGTTCTGACCGCGCTGCTCATTTCCCTGATCGTGGGTCCAGGCATGATCCGTCGGCTGAGCCGCTATCAGATCGGCCAGCAGATCCGCGAGGATGGTCCGCAGAGCCATTTTTCCAAGGCCGGTACCCCGACCATGGGCGGCGCCTTGATCCTGGTCGCCATCGCCATCGCGACCCTGCTATGGGCCGACCTGCGCAATCGCTACGTCTGGATCGTGCTACTGACGACGCTGGCTTTCGGGGCCATCGGTTGGATGGACGACTACAAGAAACTGATCCTGCGCAACTCCAAGGGCTTGCCGGCGCGGAGCAAATATTTCTGGCAGTCCTGCGTCGGACTGACGGCGGCGCTGCTGCTGTATTTCACCGCCCAGTCGGCCACGGAAACCCAGATCATCGTGCCGTTTTTCAAAAATGTGGCCTTGCACTTGGGCTGGCTGTTCGTGCCGCTGACCTACTTCGTCATCGTCGGTACCAGCAACGCCGTCAATCTGACCGATGGCCTGGATGGGCTGGCGATCGTGCCGACCGCCATGGTGGCCGGCGCCTTGGCGGTGTTCTGTTATGCCTCGGGCAATCGAATCTTCGCCGATTATCTGGGTATTCCGCATGTACCGGGCGTGGGGGGAGATTACGGTGTTCTGCGGCGCGATGGTCGGTGCCGGCCTCGGTTTTCTCTGGTTCAACGCCTACCCGGCCCAAGTCTTCATGGGTGATGTCGGCGCGCTGGCCCTGGGTGCCGCGCTGGGTGTCGTTGCCGTGGCGGTACGCCAGGAACTGGTGCTGTTCGTGATGGGCGGGGTGTTCGTGATGGAAACGGTATCGGTGATTCTGCAGGTGGCCTCGTTCAAGCTGACCGGCCGGCGGATCTTTCGCATGGCGCCGCTGCACCATCATTTCGAACTCAAGGGTTGGCCGGAACCGCGAGTGATCGTTCGTTTCTGGATCATCACCATCATCCTGGTGTTGATCGGTCTGGCAACGCTAAAGATCCGTTAGGAGCAAGGCGCGGATGCTGCGATTGACGGGAACCACGTTGGTGGTCGGATTGGGCAAGAGCGGTTTGTCCACCGTGCGGGCGCTGAAGGCGCTGGGCGCGACGGTCGCCGTAACCGATAGCCGCGTCGATCCGCCGGGATTGCCGGTCTTACGCGAGGCGTTCCCGGATGTGCCGTGCCATCTGGGCGGTTTCGCGCCCGAGGCATTCGCCGGCGCGGCCCGACTGCTGGTCAGCCCGGGTGTGGCGATCGCGACCCCGGTCATCGCGGCGGCAGCGGCGCGAGGTGTGCCGGTCTGGGGTGACATCGAGTTGCTGGCGCGACTGACGCGAGCGCCGATCGCGGCCATCACCGGTTCCAACGGCAAGAGCACGGTGACGACTCTGTTGGGGGCGATGACCGAACGCGCTGGTGTTCGGGCGGCGGTCGGCGGCAATCTCGGTACGCCGGCGTTGGAGCTGTGGCTGCGGGACGAAGCGGGAGCGGAGGAAGATCTTGCACCTGAGCTGTACGTATTGGAACTGTCCAGCTTCCAGTTGGAAACCACCCATAGCCTGAACGCACGGGTGGCGACGGTGTTGAATATCAGCCCCGACCACATGGACCGCTACCCGACCCTGGACGATTACATCGCCGCCAAGCGGCGCGTTTTTTCACGGCGATGGCGTCATGGTGCTGAACGCCGACGATCCGGTGGTTATGGCGATGGCCGAGCCGGGGCGGAACGTGCTGCGGTTTACCCTGGACGAGCCGGACGAGCGCGGATTTGGCCTGTGGCGGGATGGTGGGGAAACCTGGCTGGCGCGGGGTCGGGAACGCTGGATCGCGGCATCGGAATTGCGGATCGGCGGCGATCACAATCTGGCCAACGCGCTGGCGGCGCTGGCCATGGGTTACGCGCTTGGCCTGTGGCGGGAAGCGATGCTGGCAACGCTGCGGGAGTTTCCTGGGTTGGCGCATCGTACCACGCTGGTGCTGGAACAAGCCGGCGTGCGCTGGTTCGACGATTCCAAGGGCACCAATGTCGGCGCGACGGTGGCGGCGGTGCGTGGCTTGTCGGGTCCGGTGGTGTTGATCGCCGGTGGCGATGGCAAGGGTCAGGATTTTGCGCCGTTGCGCGCGGCGCTGACCGACAAGGCGCGGGCGGTGGTGCTGATCGGTCGCGACGCACCGTTGATCGCCGCCGCGCTGGGCGACAGCGTGCCGCTCCACCTGGCGGCCGATATGGATCAGGCCGTGGCGCGGGCGGCGCAACTGACCCAGCCGGGCGATAGCGTTTTGTTGTCGCCAGCCTGCGCCAGCTTCGACATGTTCAGCGGCTACGAAGAGCGCGGCGCGGTCTTCGCGGCGGCGGTGCGGAGGTTGACCGAATGCTAAGCGCCACCGCCGATGGCAAGATCAGGGAAGGGGGCAAGCAACCACGCGCCGGCGAGAGCCGGCCAGCCCTGCCGTTTCCTGATCCCTGGATACTGGTTGCGAGCGTGTTGCTGTTGGCGCTGGGCTTGCTCATGGTGACTTCAGCTTCGATACCGCTGGCCGATTCCAAGATGGGCCAGCCATTCTATTTTCTGATCCGGCAGAGTGCATTCGTCGTGGTCGGGTTGTTGGCGGCCGGCGTGGGTCTTGCAGGTTCCGCTGACGCGCTGGCGCCGAGCGGGTCCGCTGCTCCTGCTGGCGGCGATGGGTTTGCTGGGGTTGGTGCTGGTGCCGGGAGTCGGTCGGGAAGTCAACGGCAGCATGCGCTGGATCGCCGCTGGCCCCGTCAATATCCAGGTCTCGGAAATCGCCAAGCTGTTCGTCTTGATCTATGTCGCCGATTATCTCAAACGCCACGGCGCGGATTTGCGGACAGGCGATCTTCGAACCTCGGTGCTGGCGCTGCTGAGACCGATGGCGGTGCTGGCGGTGTTGGCGGTGCTGCTGTTGCTGGAACCGGACTTCGGCAGCGTGGTGGTGCTGATGGCGACCGCGCTGGGCATGGTGTTCCTGGCCGGCGTCAACCTCTGGCAGTTCGGTACCTTGCAGGTGGGGACCGCGGCGGCCATGGCGGTGCTGATTCTGTCCTCGCCCTACCGCCGCGAGCGCTTGTTCAGCTTCGTCAATCCTTGGGAAGATCCTTTCGGTGGTGGCTTCCAATTGGTGCAATCGCTGATCGCCATCGGCCGCGGCGAGCTGTTCGGCGTCGGCCTGGGAGGGAGCGTGCAGAAGCTGTTCTATCTGCCGGAGGCCCATACCGATTTCCTGTTCGCGGTGTTGGCCGAGGAGTTGGGGTTGGCCGGCATCCTGACGGTGCTGGCGTTGTTCATGATCCTGGTCTGGCGCGCTTTCGTGATCGCGCGGCGGGCCGAGCGGCTGGATATGCCGTTTTCAGCCTATCTGGCCTACGGTATCGGGCTGTGGTTCGGCATTCAAGCCTTGTTCAACATGGGGGTGAATATGGGCGTGTTGCCGACCAAGGGACTGACCCTGCCGCTGATGAGTTATGGTGGCAGCAGCGTGGTGGTGATGTGCATGGCGCTGGCGCTGTTGCTGCGAATCGATATAGAGATCCGAGCCATGAGGATACGCAAGGAATGAATGGCGCGCGGCCAGTGCTGATCATGGCCGGCGGGACCGGCGGGCATGTGTTTCCGGCCCTGGCGGTGGCCGAGCGGCTGCGTGCGCGCGGTGTGCCGGTGGCCTGGATGGGAACCCGGCAAGGTCTGGAGGCAGTGCTGGTGCCCAAGGCCGGCATTCCGATCGAATGGATCGGCGTGGCCGGTTTGCGCGGCAAGGGCGTGCGTCGTCTGCTGGCGCTGCCGTTCATGCTCGGGCGTGCCTTGTGGCAGGCCGGTGCCATCCTGCGGCGGTTGCGGCCACCGGTGGTGTTAGGCATGGGCGGCTTCGCCAGCGGACCGGGCGGTCTGGCGGCGCGGGCGTTGGGTATTCCGCTGGTGGTGCACGAGCAAAACGCCGTCGCCGGCTTGACCAACACTTGGCTGGCGCGTCTCGCCAATCAGGTGTTGGAGGCGTTTCCAGGCACGTTTCCGCCGGCGCGGCACGCCATGAGCGTCGGCAATCCGGTCCGGGAAGCCATCGCCGCCCTGCCGCCGCCGACCGAGCGCTTCGCCGGGCGCGTCGGTCCGTCGCGATTACTGGTGCTGGGCGGCAGCCAAGGGGCATTGGCGCTGAATCGATTGGTGCCGCAAGCCTTGGCGTTATGGGACGGTGCGGAGCGGCCGGAAGTCTGGCATCAGGCCGGCGGCCAGTTGCACGAGGCGGCGGTGGGAGCCTACCAGGAAGCTGGAGTGGCGGTGCGGCTGACCCCGTTCATCGAGGACATGGCCACTGCCTACGGTTGGGCCGATTTGGTATTGTGCCGCGCCGGGGCGCTGACCGTGGCCGAATTGGCGGCGGTTGGCATCGGCGCGATCCTGGTGCCGTTTCCCTTTGCGGTGGACGACCATCAGACCGCCAACGCCCGGTTTCTGGAACAAGGTGGCGCGGCGCAAGTGGTCCAGCAGGCGGAACTGAGCGCCGAGCGTCTGGCGGTATTGCTGCGCGAGTTACTCGATGATCGCCAGCGCCTGTTGGCCATGGCCGAGGCGGCGCGGCGCTTGGCCAAGACGGAAGCCGCCGAGCAGGTGGCGCAAGTCTGCCTGGAGCGGACACGCTCCTGAAAAATACAACGAGAGTCGAAGACATGGAAAACCCGGCATTGATGACCATTCCCGAAGCGTGGCGCGACATGCGCCGGATCCGCCATGTCCATTTCGTGGGCATCGGTGGGGCCGGTATGAGCGGTATCGCCGAGGTGCTGTTGAATCTGGGTTATGACGTGTCCGGTTCCGACCTGCGCGCCAGCACGGTCACCGCACGCTTGGAACGCTTGGGCGCGACTGTGCATCTGGGTCATGCCGCCGCGCACATCACGGGTTGCGACGCGGTGGTGATTTCCAGTGCGGTGGCCGAGGATAACCCGGAGGTAATGGCGGCGCGGGCGGCGCGCATTCCCGTGGTGCCGCGTGCCGAGATGCTGGCTGAACTGATGCGTTTCCGCTACGGCATCGCCGTGGCCGGGACCCACGGCAAGACCACCACCACCAGCCTGATCACCAGTCTGCTGGCCGAGGGTGGGTTGGACCCGACCTTCGTGATCGGTGGGCGGCTGAACAGCGCCGGGGCTAACGCTCGACTCGGCGCTGGACGCTACCTGGTGGCCGAGGCTGACGAGAGCGACGCTTCGTTCCTGTTCTTGCAGCCGATGCTGGCGGTGGTGACCAATATCGACGCCGATCACTTGGCGACCTACGGCGGCGATTTCGAGCGGCTGTGCGAAGCCTTCGTCGAGTTCCTGCAGCACCTGCCGTTTTACGGGTTGGCGGTGTTGTGCACCGACGATCCGCAGGTGCGCTCGATCCTGCCGCGCTTGAGCCGACCGGCCCTGACCTACGGTACCGGCGAGGATTGCGACGCCCGCGCCAGCGATATCGTGCAGGAAGGGTTGCGCACCCGCTTCCTGGCGCACCTGCCCGGTTTGAGCGCGCCGCTGCCGGTCACTTTGAACCTGCCTGGCCGGCATAGCGTATTGAACGCGCTGGCGGCGATCGCGGTGGCGCGCGAGCTGGGGGTGGCGGAAACCGCCATCCGTCGCGCGCTACTGAATTTCCAGGGCATTGGTCGGCGTTTCCAGCAGCACGGCGAACTGGCCTTGCCCGGTGGCGGGCATGCGACGCTGATGGACGATTACGGTCATCATCCGAGGGAGATTCAAGCGGTGCTGGAAGCGGTGCGCGGTGCTTGGCCGCAACGGCGGCTGGTGCTGGCCTTCCAGCCGCATCGCTTCAGCCGCACCCGCGATCTGTTCGACGATTTCGCCCAGGTGTTGTCCGGGGTAGATACGCTGATTCTGTTGGACGTGTATCCCGCCGGTGAGAAACCGGTCGCTGGCGCCGATGGCCGCAGCCTGAGCCGGGCGATCCGGGTACGCGGCAAAGTCGATCCGGTCTTCGTCGAGCAAACCGCCGATTTGCCGGCGGTGCTGCCCGGCCTGTTGGGCGACGGCGACCTGCTGCTGATGATGGGGGCCGGCGATATCGGCGCCATGGCGGCGCAACTGGGTCGCGACGGCCTACCGGTTTAAGGTCAAGGTTCAGCGGTCGGTACCGATCACCAATCACGAACCATTTCGAAGTGGAGGGCGCGGATGCAACGGATACGACAACGAACGGCGAGCGGTCCGACGGAGTTCGGTAAGGTCGCGGTGTTGATGGGCGGCTGGTCGGCGGAACGGGCCGTGTCGCTCAGGAGCGGTCAGGCGGTGTTGACGGCGCTGCTGGCGCGCGGCGTGGACGCTCACGGTATCGATGCCGACCGCCAGATCTTGCGGGTGTTGTCCGGCGGCGGTTTCGACCGGGTTTTTATCGTCCTGCACGGGCGCGGTGGCGAGGATGGCGTCATTCAGGGGGCGTTGGAAATTTTGGGCCTACCCTATACCGGCAGCGGCGTGCTGGCCTCGGCGCTGGGGATGGACAAGCTGCGCACCAAGCAGGTCTGGCGGGGCGCGGGCCTGCCGACGCCGCCCTGGCGGTTGGCCGAGAGCGCGGCGGAACTGGCGGATGCCGCGCGGGAACTGGGTTTGCCGTTGGCGGTGAAGCCGGCTCGCGAGGGTTCCAGCATCGGGATCAGCCGGGTCGAGGCCCCGGAGCAGTTCCAGGCCGCTTGGGAACAGGCCGCCGCCTGCGATTCGCCGGTGCTGGTGGAGCCGTGGATTCAAGGCCAGGAGTATACCGGCGCGCTGCTGGGCGGGGCGGCGTTGCCGCTGATCCGGTTGGAGACGCCCCGCACCTTCTACGACTACGAAGCCAAGTACCACGCCAACGACACCCGCTATCTCTGTCCCTGCGGCCTCCCCGAATCGCGGGAAGCGGAATTGCAAGCCTTGGTGCGGCAGGCTTTCGCCGCGGTGGACGGTGCCGGCTGGGGCCGGGTCGATTTGATGGTGGATGCCGAGGGTCAACCCTGGTTGTTGGAAGTCAACACCGTGCCCGGCATGACCGATCACAGCCTGGTGCCCATGGCGGCGCGGGTGGCTGGATTCGGTTTCGAGGATTTGGTCTGGCAGATTTTGGAGACCAGTCTGGCGCGGCCGGACTGAGCGGGGGGCGGAATGCGGTTCGGATATCGCCAGCGCCGGCGGGGGGCGACGGCGCGCAGGCAGCACGACACCCCGGGTTCCTCGGGGGCATGGAAAGCGGTTTGGCGGTTGCCGCTGCGCTGGTTGGGCGTGGCGCTGGCGCTGGCGGCGGTGGGTTTCGGCGCGCGGTTCGCGAACGAGAAATTGCGTGAACCCGGCGCGTTTCCGCTACGCCAGGTCCGCATTGAGGGCGAGCTGCGCAACCTGGCCGAAGAGGATTTGCAACCCGTCGTGCGCGGCTATCTGGGCCAGAACTTTTTCAACGCCGATCTGGATGCCTTGCACGCGGCGTTGGCGACCAATCCCTGGGTCGAGGAAATTGCGGTGCGGCGCGGCTGGCCCGACACCATCGAAATCGAACTACGCGAGCGCATCGCCTTCGGGTATTGGGGTGAGCGGGAAATGGTGGACGTGAATGGTCACCGATTCCAGCCGACGGAACTTCGTCAACCGGGTCCTTGGCCGCGGCTGGCCGGGCCGGACGGGCATGAAAAGGACTTGATCGGGACATACCAGCAGGTACATGCCCTGCTCGACCCGGTCGGACTGAAGCTGGTGAAGCTGGTGCAGGACGAACGGCGGGCTTGGTGGTTGACCTTCGACTCCGGCCTGGAGGTGTATGTGGGGCGCGAGCAATTCGAGCGGCGATTGCAGCGGCTGGCGCGGGTCTATCCGCGTCTACTGGCCGCCCAGGCCGAGCGGATCGCGGTGGTGGATTTGCGTTATGTCAATGGCTTTGCCGTGCGCTGGAAGACCGGATCGCCGAATCCGACGGCGGGCTAGATCTATTGTGGGAGAGGACCAGGATATGTCCAGGAAAGAAGACAAGAATTTGATTGTCGGGCTCGATATCGGCACCTCGAAAGTGGTGGTCATCGTCGGCGAAGTCGGCCTGGATGGGGCCATCGAGGTGGTCGGCATCGGCATGCATCCCTCGCGGGGCCTGAAGAAAGGCGTGGTCGTCAACATCGAGTCGACCGTTCGATCGATCCAGCATGCGGTGGATGAAGCCGAGCGAATGGCGGGTTGCCAGATTCATTCGGTCTATACCGGCATTTCCGGTAGTCACATCCGTGGGCTCAACTCGCACGGCGTGACCGCCATCAAGAACCGGGAGGCCACGCCGGAAGATGTCGAGCGGGTGATGGAGGCGGCGCGGGTGGTGGCGATTCCTGCCGACCAGAAGATCCTGCACATCCTGCCACAGGAGTTCATCATCGACGGCCAAGAAGGCATTCAGGACCCGGTCGGGATGTCTGGGGTGCGGTTGGAGGCGCGGGTGCATATCGTCACCGGCGCGGTCAGCGCTGCCCAGAATATCGTCAAGTGCGTGCAGCGCTGCGGCTTGGAGGTGGACGATGTCATCCTGCAGCAGATGGCTTCCAGCCGGGCGGTACTGAACCCGGACGAAAAGGAACTGGGGGTCTGCCTGATCGATATCGGCGGTGGTACCACCGACCTGGCGGTGTTCACCCACGGCGCGATCAGCCACACCAGCGTGATTCCGATCGCCGGCGATCAGGTTACCAACGATATCGCCGTCGCGTTCCGCACGCCGACCCAGTCGGCCGAGGAGATCAAGCTCGGACATGCCTGCTGCCTCAAGCAATTGACGCGACCCGAGCAGCAGATCGATGTGGCCAGTGTCGGCGACCGGGCGGCGCGGACCCTATCGCGCCGTGCCCTTGCCGAAGTGGTCGAGCCGCGTTACGAGGAGTTTTTCGAGCTGGCGCGGGAAGAACTGCAACGCAGCGGTTTCGAGAATCTGATCGCCGCCGGCGTGGTGCTGAGCGGCGGCAGTTCCAAGATGGAAGCGTCGTGGAACTCGCCGAGGAAGTCTTTCACATGCCGGTACGCCTGGGCCTGCCGCATGACGTGACCGGTCTGGAGGATGTGCTTTGCAACCCTATTTACTCCACGGCGGTGGGGTTGTTGTTATTCGGTAATGAGAACCGCCGGCTGACCCGTCTGGGTCCGACATCGCGAGTGGGCCACAATGGGTTGTGGACCCGCATGAAAAATTGGTTTCAGGGAAATTTCTAAGTTGTTTGGTCATTGCTTGCTGGGTCGAAAACCATTGATCGAGGAGATGCCGTTATGTTCGAACTGATGGAAACCAAGTCGGAAAGCGCCGTCATTAAAGTGATTGGGGTAGGCGGTGGCGGCAGCAATGCCGTGCATCACATGCTGAGCGCCAACATCGAGGGGGTGGATTTCATCTGTGCCAATACCGACGCGCAGGCGCTCAAGACCTGCTCGGTGCCGGTGACTTTGCAGATGGGCGTCAATATCACCAAAGGCTTGGGTGCGGGCGCCAACCCGGAGGTCGGCCGGCAGGCCGCGCAGGAAGATTGCGAACGGATTAAAGAGGTGCTGCAGGGGGCCGATATGGTGTTCATCACTGCCGGCATGGGCGGTGGTACCGGCACCGGGGCCGCGCCGGTGGTGGCGCAACTGGCCCGGGAGATGGGTGTGTTGACGGTGGCGGTGGTGACCAAGCCCTTTCCCTTCGAAGGCAAGAAACGCATGGAAGTGGCCATGCGCGGGATCCGCGAACTGAGCGAGAGCGTGGACTCGCTCATTACCATCCCCAACGAAAAGCTGCTAACGGTTCTGGGCAAGAGCGCCAGCCTGCTCGATGCGTTCAAGGCGGCCAACGATGTCTTGTTGGGCGCGGTGCAGGGCATCGCCGAACTGATCACCCGGCCGGGCATGATCAACGTGGATTTTGCCGACGTACGCACCGTCATGTCCGAGATGGGCATGGCCATGATGGGTACCGGTCGGGCGGTCGGCGACGGCCGCGCCCGCGAAGCGGCCGAGGCGGCAATCGCCAGCCCCTTGCTGGAGAACGTCAATCTGGCCGGCGCCAAGGGCCTGCTGGTCAATATCACCTCGGGCATGGATGTGACCATCGGCGAGTTCGACGAGGTTGGCAACACCATCAAGGAGTTGGCGTCCGAGGATGCCAACGTGGTGGTCGGTATGGCGGTCGATCCAGAGATGCATAACGAACTACGGGTCACCATTGTCGCCACCGGTATCGGCCAGGGCATTCCGGCCAAGCAGGCCGGCAGCTCCCGCGAGCCACGAGAATCGGCGATTCCACCCTTCAAGCTCGTGCAGCGCATGGGGGGATGGCGGCGACCCGCTTTCTTCTCGTCACGATCGGTCCGGTAGCCGACAGAAAGCGGTCGGTGACGGTCTGAGCGAGGGCGGGCGGATCGACTCCGATCATCTGGATTATCTGGACATTCCCGCATTTTTGCGCCGGCAAGCCGATTGAGTGGAGCGCGGGTTTGTGGCCCCAAGTGCCGGATCGCCACCCAGTAGCAGCCTATTTGGTGGCGGTTTTGGCCGAACTAGTCGATCTGAGTGCTGGAGCGCGGCCTTTCGCAACTTAACAACAAGGCTAGTTGCGATTTGGAAACAAAAGTTGCAGGATCGCTACGAGTTGCGGTATCTTTACCGCAATGCATGTTGACGGTGATGGCCGATGGTGTCGATGGACCCATCGGCGGAGCATTGGATGCGCGATCCGCGCCCACTCCGACCGTCATGCCATGCTCCAGTTCAATCGATGTGTTGGGGGACCTAACGTGATTAGGCAGCGAACCTTGAAGAATGTCATTCGGGCGACCGGCGTCGGTCTGCATACCGGCGATAAGGTCTATTTGACGTTGCGGCCCGCAGCCCCCGATGCTGGCATTGTGTTTCGGCGGGTCGACCTGCCCGAACCGATTGAAATCAAGGCCTGCCCGCAAAATGTCGGTGACACCCAACTATCCACTTCGCTGGTCAGGGGCAAAGCCCGTATTGCCACGGTCGAGCATCTGCTGTCGGCGTTCGCGGGTTTGGGCATCGACAATGCCTATGTGGATGTCAGCGCCGCCGAGGTGCCAATCATGGACGGCAGCGCCGGCCCCTTCGTGTTCCTGATCCAGTCGGCGGGCATCCAGGAGCAGAATGCGCCCAAGCGTTTCATCCGCATCAAGAGGCCGGTGGTGATCGAGGAAGGCGACAAATGGGCGCGCTTCGATCCTTTCGACGGCTTCAAGGTCGAGTTCACCATCGCTTTCGACCACCCGCTGTTCAAGGGTCGCAACCAGCACGCCGTGGTGGATTTCTCCACCACCTCTTTCGTGAAGGAAGTCAGCCGGGCCCGCACCTTCGGGTTCATGCGCGATCTGGAGTACCTGCGCGAGCGGCGGTTGGCGCTGGGCGGCACGCTGGATAACGCCATCGTGGTGGACGATTACCGTATCCTCAACGAAGACGGCCTTCGCTACGAGGATGAGTTCGTCAAGCACAAGATTCTGGACGCCATCGGCGACTTGTATCTGTTGGGCCGCAGTCTGATTGGCGCCTTTACCGGTTACAAATCTGGGCACGCGCTGAACAATCGCTTGTTGCGCACGTTGCTGGCCGACAGCGCCGCCTGGGAAGAGGTTACCTTCAGCGACGAGCGGCAGTCGCCGATTTGCTACCTGCAGCCGGCGCAAGTGACCCGCTGATTTTCGCCCGATTTTCCGCCGATTCCCCTCATCCGTTTCCCCGCTGCGGCTTTCCGGCTTGATCCCGGAAGGCCGCGCTTGCATTTTTGGTGGACCTGTCAGCCGAGCAAATCCACCGCCGCTGGGGTATCATTCGACCCTCTTTTGGCATTGAGCGACGTAGTAAGGGCGCCCGATCGATGAACATTCTGAAAAGCATTTTTGGTAGTCGTAACGACCGTGTGATCCGCCGCATGCGCAAAGAGGTGGAACGCATCAACGCCTTGGAATCGGGCATCGCGGCGTTGAGCGACGCGGACTTGCGCGCCAAGACCGACGAATTCAAGAACCGTTTGGCTCAGGGCGAAAAACTCGATGCGTTGCTGCCGGAGGCCTTCGCGGTGGTGCGCGAGGCCAGCCGGCGCACTTTGGACATGCGGCATTTCGACGTACAGTTGATCGGCGGCATGGTGCTGCACGAGGGTAAGATTGCCGAAATGCGCACCGGCGAGGGCAAGACCCTGGTCGCGACCCTGCCGGTGTACCTGAACGCCCTGACCGGCAAGGGCGTGCATGTGGTCACGGTCAACGACTACCTGGCTCGTCGCGACGCCGACTGGATGGGGCAGATTTACCGCTTTCTGGGCATGAGCGTCGATGTCGTCGTCGCCGGCATGAGCCCGGAGGAGAAACGTATCGCCTACGGCGCCGATATCACTTACGGCACCAATAACGAATACGGCTTCGATTATCTGCGCGACAACATGGCCTTCGGGTTGGAGCAGAAGGTGCAACGGGATCTGCACTACGCGTTGGTGGACGAAGTGGACTCGATCCTGATCGACGAGGCGCGCACGCCGCTGATCATCTCCGGTCCGGCCGAGGAAAGCTCCGAACTGTACCGTCGGGTCAACGAGATCGTGCCGCGCCTGACCCGCCAGAAGGAAGAAGAGGGTCCGGGTCACTACTGGGTGGACGAAAAAGCCAAGCAGGTCTACTTGACCGAGGACGGCCACCAGCGGGTCGAGGATCTACTGCTGGAGGCGGGGCTGCTGCACGGCGGCGAGAGCTTGTACGATGCCGCCAACCTTGGGGTATTCCACCACATGAACGCCTGTCTGCGCGCGCACGCCCTGTTTCATCGGGACGTCGAATACATCGTGCGCGGCGGCGAAGTCATCATCGTCGATGAATTCACCGGTCGTACCATGCCCGGACGGCGTTGGTCGGACGGCCTGCACCAGGCCATCGAGGCCAAGGAAGGGGTGCCGATTCAGGCCGAAAATCAGACCTTGGCCTCGATCACCTTTCAGAATTACTTCCGCCTGTACCAGAAGCTGGCCGGCATGACCGGCACCGCCGATACCGAAGCCTTCGAATTCCAGCAGATTTACGGCTTGGAAGTCATCGTGGTGCCCACCCATCTGCGGATGGTGCGCAAGGACATGGGCGATTTGGTGTTCCTGACCCCTCAAGAGAAGTTCGAGGCGGTGTTGGAAGACATCCGCGATTGCCGCAAGCGTGGCCAGCCGGCCTTGGTCGGCACCACCTCCATCGAAGTTTCGGAACTGCTGGCCACGCTGCTGGACAAGGAAAAGATTCCCCATCAGGTCCTGAATGCCAAGCAGCACGAGCGGGAAGCGGAAATCATCGTTCAGGCCGGCCAGCCGGGCACGGTGACGATCGCGACCAACATGGCCGGCCGCGGCACCGACATCGTGCTGGGCGGTAATCTGCAGGCGGAGCTGAAGGCGCTGGGTCTGGACGCCGACGCGGCAGCTCGCGAGGAGGTCCGCAATGCCTGGCGGCAACGGCACGAACAAGTGGTGGCCGCCGGCGGCTTGCACGTGATCGGTACCGAACGCCACGAATCGCGGCGTATCGACAACCAGTTGCGCGGCCGCTCCGGTCGTCAGGGCGACCCTGGTTCCAGCCGTTTCTACCTGTCGCTGGAAGACAATCTGCTGCGCATTTTCGCTTCCGACCGGGTGGCGGGGTTGATGCAAAAGCTGGGTATGGAAAAGAACGAGGCCATCGAACATCCTTGGGTGACCAAGGCCATTGAAAACGCCCAGCGCAAGGTCGAGGCCCACAACTTTGACATCCGCAAGAACCTGCTGGAATTCGACGACGTCGCCAACGACCAACGCAAGGTCATGTACGGCTGGCGCAACGAGTTGATGGCGGCGGAGGACGTGTCGGCCACGTTGAAGGACATGAGCGCCGAAGCGCTTGAGCAGACGATCAACCAGCACATCCCGCCGCAAAGTTTGGAAGAACAGTGGGATGTGGCCGGGTTGGAACAGACGCTGGAGAAGGAATTCGGACTGCAACTGCCGATCGGCGCCTGGCTGGAGGCCGATCACGAGCTGCACGAAGAACCGCTGCGCGCGCGGATTCACGCCGAACTGGAACGGGTGTATGCCGATAAGGAGGCCCTGGTCGGCGCGCCTTGGATGCGGCAATTCGAGAAAGCGGTGTTGTTGCAGGTGCTGGACGCCCACTGGCGCGAGCATCTGGCGGCGATGGACTACCTGCGCCAAGGTATCCACCTGCGCGGCTACGCCCAGAAGAACCCCAAGCAGGAGTACAAGCGCGAAGCCTTCGAGATGTTCCAGGCGTTGGTACAGCGCATCCATCACGAGGCGGTCGGTTTCCTGGCGCGAGCCCAGTTTCAGGCCGAACCGGAGCCGATCCCCGAACCGCGCCGACCGGCGCCGTCCGCCATGCGGTTCGAGCACGCCGAAGCGTCGGCGCTGGCGGCGGGAGAGGCCGAGGAAGACGATTCCGGCATCGAAATCCGCCGGCGGCAACAAGAGGATACTGCGGCGCATACCCCATTCGTGCGCGAAGGCCGTAAAGTAGGGCGCAACGAGCCCTGTCCCTGCGGTTCGGGTAAGAAGTACAAACACTGCCACGGTCAGTTGGATTGAGAGGGAAGGTACGATGGAACCGCTGACCGTCGCCGGCGTCCGGTTGGGAACCGCCCGCGCCGGCATCAAATATCCCGATCGCCGCGATTTGGTGGTGGTCGAATTGGCGGCGGAGACTCAGGCCGCCGCCGTGTTTACCCGCAACGCCTTTTGCGCCGCCCCGGTCACGGTGGCGCGGACGCATCTGGCCGCCGCCAGCCCGCGCTACCTGGTGATTAACACCGGCAACGCCAACGCCGGCACCGGCCGGCAGGGGCTGGCCGACGCCGAGGCCAGTTGCCGAAGCCTGGCGGAGCGGACCGGCTGCCGTTCGGAAGAAGTGCTGCCGTTTTCCACCGGGGTGATCGGCGAGTCGCTGCCGTTGTTTCGGTTGGTCACCGGCCTGCCGGAGGCGCTGGCGACGCTGCGGCCCGACGGTTGGGCGGAAGCCGCCGCCGGCATCATGACCACCGACACCCGACCGAAGTGGGCGTCGCGGCGCCTGACACTGGCCGGGCGGGAGGTGACGATCACCGGTATCGCCAAGGGCGCCGGCATGATCCGGCCGGATATGGCCACGATGCTGGCTTTCGTCGCCACCGATGCCGCCGTGGATCCAGCACTGTTGCGGGAGATCCTGCACGAAGCGGTTGCCGATTCCTTCAATGCCATCACCGTGGACGGCGATACCTCGACCAACGATGCCTGCCTGTTGCTGGCCACCGGCCGGTCCGGGGCGAACGTTCCGGCCACGGGTGGCGACCGCGCCCGTTTCGCCACGGCGGTGGGCGAGGTATGCGTCGATCTGGCGCAGGCCATCGTCCGCGACGGCGAGGGTGCCACCAAATTCATCACCGTGCGGGTCGAGGGTGGCCGGGACGTGGCCGAGTGCCGACAGGTTGCCTACACGATCGCCCACTCGCCACTGGTCAAAACCGCCTTCTTCGCCTCCGATCCCAATTGGGGTCGTATCCTGGCGGCAGTGGGACGATCCGGCCTGGATGCGCTCGACCTGGAGCGGGTAACCATCCATCTCGACGAGGTTTGCATCGTCCGCGACGGTGGTCGCGCCCCGGATTACACCGAGGAACAGGGGCAGCGCGTCATGGCTCGGCCCGAGATCGCCATTCGGGTCGAACTCGGACGAGGTGGGGCGGCGGCGCGAATCTGGACCACCGATCTGTCCTTCGACTATGTGCGCATCAACGCTGAGTATCGGACGTGAGCGACCCCGGAGAGCGCGGTTTCGTGCATGTGGCGGTGGGCATTGTCGCCGGAGCCGATGGGGCGGTGCTGATCACCCGCCGGCCCGACCACGTCCATCAAGGTGGATTGTGGGAGTTTCCCGGCGGTAAGGTGGAGCACGGCGAATCGGTCATCGCCGCGCTGGGCCGCGAACTGCACGAGGAATTGGGTATCGCGGTGCGAGCCGCCGAGCCGCTGCTTCAGACCGGGCACGCCTATCCCGACGATCGACGCGTATTGCTGGATGTCTGGCGGGTGACGGATTTCGAGGGTGAACCGCACGGTCGGGAAGGGCAGCCCTTGGTTTGGGCATCGCCCGGCGAGATGGAGCGATACACATTCCCGGCCGCCGATGCGCCGATTATCGCCGCGTTGCTCGGCGAGGTTGGCAAAGCTGACTGAGCCGTGGACCGCCGATGGTATGTCGAAGCCAGGTTCAAATGGCGCAGCAGACCAGTTCGAAGGCGACATTGGCCGAGCTTTGGACGGCGCGGCGGTTGGGATCGGGCTGTTCGAGAAAGTGAATCGAGAAGCGATGCCGGCCGCCGCTGATTTCCGGGAACAGGGCGTTGCCGGCTGGCAGCAGGACTCGGACGAGCTGATGGGGTGCGCCGCTGTCGAGGCCGCGCTGGAAAAAACCCTGCACGGCGATTTCCGGCCTGGGCGAAGCGCTCTCGCGAATCAGCCGAAGAAGTAGCGTGGTGGCCTGTTGCAAGGGCAGTAGAGGGGCCAGCCATTCCCGTAGATGGTCGGCGCGGATCAAGGCATCCTGCTGTAGCCAGTGATAAAACGCCGGGAGATCGAACCGGCAGGTGCCACCGGGAACCTGGTTCCGCTTGTGGATGGCGCTGAGGAAGTCGGTTTGCCGCACCGACTCCAGCGCCAGACTGTCCAGACCATGAACTTGCCCGATGACCGAATCGATTTCCGCCAGCACGCTGTCTAGGGTGGCGGCGTGTACGCCGGGGACTTGCCGCAGGCGATTCAGAGTGGTGCCGTGCCGTTCCAGTTCCTTGAGCAAGTCTCCTTTGAATTCGTTCCGTCCGGTCAGCGCCAGCAGGTCGAACAAACCCTGCAGTGCGGCGCGGCTGTCCCAGCTTGAGTGCCCGGCGACCGCGTGGGTTACCTGCTGAAACAGGAATTCCAGGCGCAGCAACGAACGGACGCGTTCGTTCAGAGGGTGTTCGTAGCAAACGACTTGGTACAAGAGCGACCTCGCAGGCACGGCAATGGTCTATGCGGCCCAGGCGCGAAAACACGAATACGCCGGTTTTAACCAGGGTCGTCGGTCTTAATCTGGTGGGTGGCCAGTGCCGAATAGCGTCGATGCAGGGCGGCGACTTGGCGGTCCAGCGCCATAAAGTCACCATCGTTTTCCAGAATATCGTCCGCCAGAGCGAGCCGCGCATCGCGCCGGGCCTGGGCGGCCAGAATGGCCCGCGCTTGAACGGCGTCGATCCGGTCGCGTGCCATGACTCGGCGGATTTGCTCGGCTTCAGGCGCGTCCACCACCAACACCCGATCCAGCAGAGCGGTCATTCCGGTCTCCGCCAGCAGCGGGATGACCACTAGGCAATAGGAGATGGCGGTCAGGGCGGCGACGCGTTCCCGCGTCACGGCGCGGATGCGGGGATGCAGGATGGCTTCAAGCCGTCGTCGTCCGGCGGGATCGGCGAAAACCCGCTCGCGCAGGCGCGCGCGATGCAGTCGGCCGTCGTCGTCGAGGCAGTTCGATCCAAATTCGGTCACGATATCGACCAGCGCGGGTTGGCCGGGCTCGACCAGCTCACGGGCGATCAGGTCGGTATCGATGACCGGTACGCCGTGCTGCGCAAAACGGTCACTGACCGCCGTCTTGCCGCTGCCGATGCCGCCCGTTAGCCCGACAACCAGCATCAAAAGCCCAGCCAATGTAGATAGGCGTGGTTGATCGTTTCTCCCCACAGTAACACGATCCAGCCTGCGGCGGCCAGAAAAGGGCCGAAGGGCAACGGCGCGCTACGCGCTCGGCCTCGCAGCAGGATCAGCGCCACTCCGCAAATCGCACCCACCAGCGAGGACAACAGCACGATAGCGACTAGGTGTTGCCAACCGGTCCAGGCGCCGAGCGCCGCCAGAAGCTTGAAATCGCCATGGCCCATGCCTTCCTTGCCGGTCAGCAGCCGGAAACCCTGATAGACCAGCCAAAGCGACAGATAGCCGGCCATGGCGCCGATCACGGCACTGTGCAGATCGGTTCCCAGCCCGAACAATGCCGCCAGCAATCCCAGCCACAGCAGCGGCAGGGTCAGATCGTCGGGCAATAACTGGTGGTGGAGATCGATGACGCTGGCCGCCAGCAGGGTCCAGGTGAACAGCAACACCGCCAACACCGGCCAGCCGAAGCCGAACTTCCAGGCCACGACACCGGCCAGTAGCCCGCTCGCCGCTTCCACCAGCGGATACTGGGCGCCGATCGCAACGCCGCAGTGGGCGCAGCGACCGCGCTGCCAGATGTAGCTCAACAGCGGGATATTCTCCGTGGCGCCGATCAGGTGATGGCAGTGCGGACACTGCGAGCGCGGTCCCCACAGGCTCAGCCGAGGTGTGTCGTCCGGGGTTGCTTGGTCAAGCAGTTCCGCGCATTGCGCCCGCCACTCCCGCTGCATCATGAGCGGTAAGCGGTAAATGACCACGTTGAGAAAGCTGCCGATCATCAGACCGAACAGCGCGGTCAGGATGACAAACAGCGCGGGCGAACCGGCCAGCAGCTCCAGCAGGGCCATTGTGGGGCGCCTCGTCAGACCGCCGCAGCCAGCTTGAAGATCGGCAGATACATGGCTATCACCAGCGTGCCAACCACGCCGGCCAAGAAAGCCATCAGCAGCGGTTCGATCATGGTGGTCAGGGTATCGACCTTCTGATCGACCTCCGCTTCGTAGAAATCGGCGACCTTGGCCAGCATGTCGCCCAGCGAACCGGCTTCCTCGCCGATGGCCACCATCTGGACCACCATGTCGGGAAACAGACTGCTCTGGCGCATGGCGAAATTGAGTTGTTGGCCGATGGAAACCGCGTCGCGCATCTCCAGTACCGCTTTTTCGTAGACGTAGTTGCCGGTGGCGCCGGCCACGCTGAGCATGGCGTCCACCAATGGCACGCCACCACTGAACAAGGTGGACAGGGTGCGGGCGAAGCGGGCATTGGCCGAGGTGGCGACCAAGTCGCCGATCAGCGGCATTTGCAGCACCATGCGGTCCAGCCATTGGTAGAAGGTGCGCGAGCGCTTGCGCGCTTCCAGAAAGCCGACCACGGCCACTACTGGTGTCCCTAGGATGAGGTACCAGTATTCTTGAAATACGTTGGAAACTTCGATGACGAATCGAGTCAAGGCGGGTAATTCCGCGCCGAAACCCTTGAACAGATCTTCGAAGGTTGGAATGACGAAGATCAGCAGAATGGCGGTGACGACAAAGGCGAACACCAGGACGATCGCTGGATAGGTGAGCGCTTTCTTGACCTTGGCCTTCAGCGCCTCGGATTTTTCCAGATAGGTCGCGATCTTGTCGAGCAGCACCTCAAGCACCCCGGCTTCCTCGCCGGCATGCACCAGGCTGCAGTACAGATCGTTGAAGTACAGATGATGCTTGGCGAATGCCTTGGAAAGCGCGGTGCCGCTTTCCACATTGGCCTTGATGTCCAGGATGAGTTCCTTGACTTTGGTCTTTCTGCTGCTGTGTCCGACCATGTCCAGTGCCTGTACCACGGCGATGCCGGAGCCCAGCATGGTGCACAGTTGGCGAGTGAACAGCATGATGTCCTTGGGAACGATATTGTCGCCAACAGTGAACAGCGGTTTGGCCTTTTTCTTGACGCTGAGGGGAATGATTCCCTGCCGGCGCAGTTCGGCCTTGATCAGGTTCTGGTGGACACCCCGCAGCTCACCCTTGACCCGGACGCCGCGTTTATCGGTGCCTTCCCATTTGAAAGTCAGCTCTTCATCTTTTTTCTTGGCTTTCGCCAGCGTTGGTTGTTTGGCCACACCGTTATTCCGTCGTTACTCGGTTGATTTCTTCGAGGCTGGTCAGTCCGACGCGGACTTTGTTGAGCCCCGATCGGCGCAAGTCGTTGATGCCTTCCCGGCGTGCCTGTTCGGCGATCTGCAGGGCGTTGCCGCTCTCCATGATGATCCTGCCGGTTTCCTCGGAAATTGGCATCACCTCGTAAATTCCGACCCGGCCCTTGTAACCGTGATTGCACTGATCGCAACCGGCGGCTTTGTAGATCGTCAGCTCGTTCAGTTCGTTCTCACGAAAGCCCTGATTGATCAGCTCCTCGGGTGGAATCTTGATTGCTTCCTTGCAATGCGGGCACAGCCGGCGCGCCAGTCGCTGGGCAATGATCAGGGTCACGCTGGAGGCGATGTTGTAGGGCGCGACACCCATGTTCATGAGTCGGGTGAGGGTTTGCGGCGCGCTGTTGGTATGGAGGGTCGAAAGCACCATGTGGCCGGTTTGCGCGGCCTTGATGGCGATTTCGGCGGTTTCCAGGTCGCGGATTTCACCCACCATGATGATGTCTGGGTCCTGTCGCAGGAAGGCGCGTAGAGCATTGGCGAAAGTCATGCCGACCTTGGGATTGACATTGACCTGATTGATGCCAGCCAGGTTGATTTCCACCGGGTCCTCGGCGGTGGAGATGTTGACTTCGGGAGTGTTCAGGATGTTGAGCCCGGTGTACAGCGACACGGTCTTGCCGCTACCGGTGGGGCCCGTGACCAGCACCATCCCCTGTGGTTTGTGGATGGCTTTGAGAAACAATTCTTTTTGGTGTTCCTCGTAGCCCAGCGCCTCGATGCCCATCTGGGCGCTGGAGGGATCGAGCAGACGCAACACCACCTTTTCGCCCCAGAGAGTGGGCATGGTGTTGACGCGGAAATCAATGGCCCGTTGTTTGGTCAGATACAGTTTGAGCCGTCCGTCCTGCGGTACCCGGCGCTCGGCGATGTCGAGCTGAGCCATGATCTTCAGGCGCGCGGCCAAGCGTGGCGCCATGGAGACCGGCGGTTTGTAGAGTTCGTCCAGGATACCGTCCTGGCGCAGGCGCACCCGGTAGGTTTTTTCGTAGGGTTCGAAGTGGATGTCGGAAGCGCCGCGGTTGATGGCTTGAATAATGACTTGGTTGACAAACCGCACCACCGGTGCGTCGTCGGCATCGGCCTGAGTCAGCGTTTCTACCTTGGCGGAATCGCTTTCGCTGCTGTAGTCGAGATCGCCGATTTCCTGATCGACCATGGATGCCGCCGATGTCTCGACGGCGGCATCCAGCAGCTTGACCAGATGCAGCCCACTCACGACCACGGGTTCGACGTCCAGCCGGGTTTGGAATTTGATGTCTTCCAGCACTCGCTGGTTGGTGGGATCGCTCAGACCCACGAACAGTCGCCGGCCTCGCTTGTGCAGCGGCAGGGCGTGGTGTTGGCGAAGCAGTTTTTCATCGACCAACTGTACGACGGTTTTATCGATCTCCAGCGCTTCGATATCGAACAGCGGTAGGTTGAAACTGCGTGCGGCAACGCGGGCGATATCCTTGTCGCGGGCCAGTTTGTTGTCGATCAAGTAGGCGACGAACGGGGTATTTTGCTTGCGTGCCTGCTCGAAAGCCTTCAGCGCGTCGGCCTCGTCGAGCAGATGATGCATGACGAGTTGTCTGGCCAGCCCGATCAGCTGGCCGCTGGGTTGGGTGACGGCATTTTGGGGAATGCTAACCATGGCTTGATCTTATTTCCTCCAGCGATTCAGCAGTGCTGATCGCTTGACAACCCAACTTTAGACCATGCGTGGAACCTTGGAAAGAGATGCAAGGAGTCAATGGTCTTTTGCGAAATACAGGTTACATCGACATGCGTCGGCAGAGGTCGTTCCCCTGATTGTCGGTTGCGGGTGGATACGTGTGCTTGGCGATGTGCCGCGCTTGCGAGTCATTGAGATGTCTTATGTTTGTCATATTCAGGCAATCTTTTTGGATTATCATCTTGATTTCAATGGAGTTAGGGGGTTGCGTGATGAAAATGAAACTGCTCACGGTGGCGGTGCTGTCCGCCCTGGGTCTAACTGCTTGCGGTAATGATGACAACGATACGCCAACGCCGTCATCGACGTCCGTGGTGAAGTCGGTCGAGTTCACCGGAACCGCCGCGCCCACGACCGATGAGGAGTTCGCCACGACGTACACCACGTCGGTTGCCAAGGTGACTTATGAGGACGGTCAGGTGAAGGAGACTCCTCTAAGTTACAATGTATTATTCAGTGTTAGCGATAAAGTGGCCGAAGTGAACGGTAGCCTGTCTCCAGCCGGTCAACTTTACAATTACAAGATGGAACCGCTGCTCGATCCGATGGGTAATCCGGTGGTGGCCGAAACCCCGGATGCCAATAGCTTGCTCAATATCGATGGCAAGCCGTTTCTGGTCACACATTACGAATATGACTGGATTTTGAGCGATGGTTCGGTCGCTTATACGACACCGGGTTGGTACACCCGCATGCCGATGTCGATGACCCTAAGCGAGATCACCCAAGCCAGCGACGGCAAGTTGACCGCGACCAAGGTCAGGCCCATCGATTTTTCCGGGGTCAATGGTCTCTGGATTCCCTGCGCGGGTTCGCAGACGCCTTGGAACACCCATCTGGGTTCGGAGGAAGACTACGATCTGATTTACAATCCACTCGATTCCGCCGACTACGAAACAACCGCCGCTGGTCTCAAGGCATTGACTGACCTTTACTTTGGCGGAACGCAGCAGGCCACTCCCTATCATTACGGCATCATTCCCGAAGTGACGATCAAGTCCGACGGTACCACCAGCGTGGTTAAGCATCATGCCATGGGACGTGGAACCTGGGAGTTGTCGCGTTTGATGCCGGATGGGCGTACCGCCTACATGGGCGACGACGGCGCCTACGGGCTCATGGCGATGTTCGTGGCCGATCAATACGGCGATCTATCCACCGGTACCTTGTATTCCGCCAAATGGCATCAAGTCAGCGATCAGGATGGTGGTCGCGCAACGCTCACCTGGAATCGACTCGGTCATGCCACCGACGCCGAAATTGATCCGATGGCCGACAGCCTGACCTTCGCCGATATCTTCGATGCGGTCGAGCCGGTCGATGGGCAGTGCGCGGCGGGTTACACGCGGGTGCGGGCGGGTTCCTCCGCCGACGAATGTCTCAGCCTCAAGCCGGGCATGGAAAAGGCCGCCGCCTTTCTGGAAACCCGCCGCTACACGGCCCTGCTCGGCGGTACCACCGAATTTACCAAGATGGAAGGTGTGACGGTCAATGCCAAGGACAAGAAATTGTACATGGCCATGTCGAGTGTCAGGGACAGCATGACCTCCGATTCGACCGAACCGGTGGATGACATCCGTTTGCCGAAGAACAGTGCCGGCGCGACGTATACCTTAACCCTGGAATCCGGTGTCAAGGATAGCGCGGGGAACGCCATCGATTCCGAGTGGGTGGCCACCACCATGTACGTGGAACCGGCCTTGCTCGGCAAACCGATTGCCACCGACGAGGTTGGCAATACCGCCGATATCGACTCCATTGCCAACACCGATAACCTGTTCTTTTCCGAAAAGATGCGCACGCTATTCATCGGCGAAGATTCGGGGATGCACATCTCGAATTTCCTCTGGGCCTATAATGTGGATACTCAGAAGTTGACCCGCATCCTGAGCTTGACGGCGGGTGCCGAGTCCACTGGTTTGCAAGTGGTGGATAATCTGAACGGTCATGCCTACGTCATGAGCAATGCTCAGCACTACGGTGATTTCCCGAGCAGCATCAACGCCGACCTCAAGACGCGACTCACGCCGATGATCGACAAGTTTTATGCGCCGGTGGGCTATATCGGAGGGCTTCCGGGACTGTGATCATCGTCCATTGATTTGAACCAATTAAGCTGGCGACTGCCCGGGTCGCTAGCTTTTTTGCTTTTTTGCGAGGAGAGTCCCGCATGAGTCACCGGCCACATTTTTTCGAATCCGGTAGCGATCGTTCTGGTGCTGAGCGCGATGCTGAATGGGTGCAGCGACAGCCAGGGGCAGGCCAACGCTCAAGTAGCCAAAGCATCGACCGTAGCGACTACGATCGGCTATCCACAGGGTGATTTTCGCAGTCCGCTGACCTTTGGCAATCCCTACGCCCACATTCCCGCCCAATGTCATATCGAAACCTCGCGTGGCACGCAGAACGCTTGTCTGTTCTGCCATACCAACGGCGCCTATCGGGCCGGTCTGGGCAACAACTTCCCGCAGGCTGGCGCCGAGCCGCGTCTTGGTGACCTGCAACTCGAATACTCCTTTACCCCCTTCAGTCCCTTCACGCCTTCGCCGAGCCGCAATCCTTGGGAGAATACCCTGACTCCGGAAAAGTTGCGGGAAGCAGTCACGGCGCTAGGCATCGATCCCCAAACCTGGGATATGGAAAGCTACATTCGCCAGGACAATTGGCGGGCGGCTTTCGCGCAACGGCCCGGCGATCCTCGTGACTGGGACGGCGGTGTGGAAACGTCGTTTCGACTGTTTCCGGGTCTGGACCCGGCGGATTTACCTGCCGACGCCGACGGTTTCGTTCGCTCCGACACGGCGAGCCATGGCTTTTTCCAGGACGGCGCGGGACGCTGGATCACTGGCTGGCTGGCGGTGAATTTCATGCCTTACGGCATTTTTACCCCGATGACCGGTTCGGTTTCGGGTATTTACATCCGTTTGCCCAAGTCGTTCATGCAGCGCGAGGACGGCGGTTTCGATCTGGAGGTCTATACCCGGAATCTCGACTTGGTGGAGCGAGCGATTCAGGACCGCCTGCGCGAGGAGGACGGCGAAACCTATCGGGGCGCGGCGCAAGCCATTGCGCTTGAGCGCGGCCTGTATCCGGTCGGCACCGAGTTCGCTCATCCCCTGCATTACGTGGACGTGGTGGCGGACGGTCGTGACCTCACGGTTAGTCCCTATCCCGGCACCCGCGCCCGTCGGGTCAAGGAAGTCCGCTATATGTACAAGTGGAAGGCATTCCATCCCAGCCAATTCCGTCCCGGCGTCAAGGAAGAGGGTGCGCCGGTATACGGTAATGACGAACAGGGTTGGGTGGACAATGGGGTGGGCTGGTATCTGGCTGGCTACATCGAAGATCAGAGCGGTGCGTTGCGCCCGCAAAATCGCGAAGAATTGACCCAGTGCATTGGTTGCCATAGCGGCATCGTCGCCACCGAGTTTCCGCAATTCACCTCCGGGACCGGCAACACCGTGGACTCCACCTGGGCGTTACCGCGCAAGTTCCCCGGCGAACTGGGATGGCGGGAGATGGACTATCTACGCTATTTCGCCCAAGCGGACGCGTCGCCGGACCAGACGCCCGGCATCGCCCAATTAGGCGATCCGCTGAACCGAGGACTGAACAAGGGCGAGTTCCGTCATTTTCTGGACAATGTGGTGGGCGTCAGTCTGTATGGGGACATGCCCGCCGCCATCGAGCGCTTTCTCGCCGCCGCCATCCAGCCCGCCAAGGGTTATGCCAGTGCGTGGCCGGCGCTCGATACCAGCAGCGTCTCGGCTTTTCAAGACAGTCAGGCGGAGCGGCAGCGCTTGCTGCGCGAGTTCACCGCGCGGGGTGGCTATCTGACCGCCGACGGCGCGATTCGCGGCGAACTGCTTTATCCGCCTCGGGGAGACGCCTTGGCCGCCGCGCGCCGCTACCGGCAAGTGGTGGTGACCCAGCGCTATGACAAGGGCAAGGATGTCTTCCCGGAAACGCCGGTGACCTACCGTTATTTCCGGGAAGAAGCGGAAGGTTTCGCGCATCAAGATGGGCAACCCTATGGAGTTGGGGAAGTCATCACGGATCGGCCGGTGGATCTGAGCGATCCCGCCTTGATTAGCTATGGGGTCGGCATCGCCGAAACGCTGAATGATCCCGAACGATCGTTCGAAGCCGGTGGCACCTATTTCCCGGATTATCTGCCTTTGCTGGCGGAACCCTTACACTTCGAGGGCGACTGAAACGGTGGGGGTCGATGGGATTGAAAACCACCCGCCATCCGGCGGGTTTTTCTTGGGTCACTTGAACGCTTGGGCCACGCAGGGTGACAGATGTGGCGCTTTCAGCAGTGCCTCTCGATCGATGGTCACGCTTTTCCATTTAGGGTGGCCGCTACCGCGCAGCCCGTCCAGGTTGTCGTACACCATTTTGGCGAAGCGGCCGATGGCTCGGCAGCGCTCCTCGTCCGGACCCTTGTCGCTGGTAAACAGCACGGTTCCGACCGCCAGGGTGGCGACCTCCTGGTCCTGCCAGCCGTAGGTGCCGGCTGGGATGGTGGTCGCCCGATAGAAGGACTGAAAAATATCGTGTTTAGCCGCCTTGTCTGGAATCGTCACGGAGACCAGATGCGGTTGCTCGCCGGTTTCGAACGGGCGGACGAACAGCCGGGCCGGCGCGCCGACCACATAGATCATCGCATCCACCTGCCCCTGGCGCAGGGCATCGAGGGCGGCAACCGCGTCCAGTTCCAGTTGCTCGGCCGGCTTGATCTGGAAGAGTTCGAGCAGGATCGAGGCGGTACCGTAGGTGCCGCTGACCACATCGCCCATTGCCACTTTTTTGCCGTTCAGATCGGAGAACTGTTTGATTTCTGGCGACTTGGCCAGCACATGTACTTCCTCTTGGTACAAGGGCAGCACCAGTTGCATCGAGTTGACGACGTTCTGTAATTCCTCGGCATCCGCGTCGTCGCCGACGGCGGCCTGCATCGCGATCAGGCTCAGCGTATCGAACTGGCTCAGGCCGAGCTGGATCGATGGGTATTCATAAACCTTGAAGATATTTTCCAGCGAGCCGGCCGAGGGAATCACGTCGAGATCGATTTGGTGGCGACCGGCGAGCTGCTTCAGGTCCCGACCGATCTGGTAGTAAGTGCCGGCCTCGCGCCCGGTCATCAGGCTCAGTTCGGCGGCGGGCGATGGTGGTGATTCCTGTGCTCGCGCCGGACCGGCCAGCGGGAAGAGGCACAGACAGAGACTGAGCGCGAACAATCTTTTCATGAGAAAACTCCAAATGGGGTCGGGGGGGCGGGGATCAGTTGAGTGTGAATTCGGCGCGGCAGCCGTGATCCACCCAGATACCGCGACGGTCGTAGCCCCAGGTGTCGTTGTAACGGCAGGCGCTCCTGCTCAGTTGGCGGTAAAGCTGTACGCCGTTGCGGGTATCGGCCCGGCAGTGTTGGTAATCACCGTCGGATTCGCAGCGGAGAGTTTGATAAGAGTGGTCGGGGTCATCCTGGTTGCCGCGCTCCGCGAGCACCGCTCCGAGAATACCCAGCGCAATCGCCCCGCCGACGATTGCCGCCGTATTGTTCTTGTCTCTCTGGTTGCCGTCGCCGCCGCTGCTGCCGGTATACAGTTGAAAGTCGCCTCGGCAGCCGCGATCCACCCAGATACCGCGGCGGTCGTAGCCCCAGGTGTCGTTGTAACGGCAGGCGCTCCTGCTCAGTTGGCGGGAAAGCTGCACGCCGTCCCGGGTGTCGGCGCGGCAGTGTCGGTAATTACCATCGGATTCACAGCGGACGGTGGCGCCGTGACCACCCCGGCGATGATCCCGTTCGTCGTCATCGCGGCGATCGTCGTTGTAGCGCCCGCCACTGTACGGTTGGGCATCGCCGGGTGTGGGGCCGGCCAGCGCGAGCAGGAAGGTCGCGATCAGTAGGGTCGGCCAAGCTCGTCGACAATGCGGCGTGTCGGTGCGATGGGTGGCTGGTTTGAGAACCATGCTGTTCATAAAAAAAACACTCTGTCTGCTGATGTGCAATTAATTATAGTCTTGCCTCCTGTTCGTGCTGGGTCTGGGACGCCGGTGACCGCCGCCGATCGACCGAGCGGAAATGGCTGGAGCTTCAATCGATAGGGTGTAATTGCGCCCGACGTGAGGGCGTGGGGGCGTGAGGGTGCAAAGAGCGACGTGGCGCCTATTGCGGTCATGGCGGCAAACCGGGTAGCGTTACGCTACTTGCGAAATCTTGTTAACGACAATGCCCGTCGTGCCTGCGGCGGGAGCCACAGGGGGCTCTCATGGAACTTGCATGCCTGGACCTGGAAGGGGTCCTGGTTCCGGAAATCTGGATCAACGTTGCCGAGCGTACCGGCATCGAGGCGTTGCGACTGACTACTCGCGACATTCCCGACTACGACCAGTTGATGCGGCGGCGGTTGGGGCTACTGGATCAGCACGGTTTGAAGCTATCCGATATTCAGCGGGTGATCGCCGACATGGGGCCGGTGGAGGGCGCACACGAGTTCCTGGACTGGCTGCGAAAGCGGTTTCAGGTGGTGATTCTGTCGGATACCTTCTACGAATTCGCCGTACCCTTGATGCGGCAACTGGGTTGGCCGACCTTATTTTGCCACCGGTTGGAGGTGGTCGACGACCGGGTCGTCAACTATGTGCTGCGGCAGGTCGACGGTAAGCGGCGGGCGGTGCGGGCCTTCCACGCGCTCGACTTCCGGGTGATCGCCGCCGGCGATTCCTACAACGATACCGCGATGCTGGCGGAGGCCGAGACCGGCATCTTGTTCCGGCCACCGCAAAACGTGATCGACGAGTTCCCACAATTCCCGGTGGCGCGGACCTTCGAGGAACTACGCGAACAGTTCCGTAAAGCCAGCGTGCGTTCGCTGTAATTGCCGGCCTCGCCCGCTCGCCGGGCGAAGATGCGCCCCCAACAGCAGTTTGTCGTGCGCCGCCGTTGCGCCCGTGGATAGGGCTACCATTCGCAACCCTATCCGCAATACCGGTCCTTACGCTTCGACCACCGGAATCTTGCCGATCCGCGCCTGCCATTCCTTCGGTCCGGTCTTGTGGACGCTGGAGCCCTTGGAATCGACCGCCACCGTCACCGGCATATCCTTGACATCGAACTCGTAAATCGCCTCCATGCCAAGATCCTCGAAGGCGAGAACCTTGGCGGCCTTGATGGCCTTGGACACCAGGTAAGCCGCGCCGCCGACCGCCATCAAATACACCGCCCGGTTATCCTTGATCGCGTCGATGGCGATCTGACCGCGTTCGGACTTGCCGATCATGCCCAGCAAGCCGGTTTGCTCCAGCATCTGGCGAGTGAACTTGTCCATGCGGGTCGCGGTGGTGGGGCCGGCGGGACCGACCACCTCGTCGCGCACCGGATCGACCGGGCCGACGTAGTAAATGAAGCGGTTGGTGAAATCCACCGGCAACTTCTGACCCGCGCTTAGCATGTCGGTCATTCGCTTGTGGGCGGCGTCGCGGCCGGTCAGCATCTTACCGTTGAGCAGCAGCACCTCACCGGTCTTCCAGGTCAATACTTCTTCGCGGGTGACCGTGGCCAGATCCACCCGGCGGGCGTTGGCCGGCGCGTAGGTCAGCTTCGGCCAATCCTCCAGACTCGGCGGTTCCAGCTTGGCCGGGCCGCTGCCGTCAAGATGGAAATGCGCGTGGCGGGTCGCGGCGCAGTTCGGGATCATCGCGATGGGCAGGTTGGCGGCGTGGGTCGGATAATCCAGCACCTTCACATCGAGCACGGTGGTCAGTCCGCCCAAACCCTGCGCGCCGATGCCGAGCGCATTGACCTTCTCGTACAACTCGATGCGCAATTCCTCGGCACGATTTTTGGGGCCGCGAGCGATCAACTCCTGAATATCGACCGGCGCCATCAGCGATTCCTTGGCCAGCATGAACGCTTTTTCCGGCGTGCCGCCGATGCCGACACCGAGAATGCCGGGCGGGCACCAGCCCGCGCCCATCTGCGGCACGGTTTTCAACACCCAATCCACCAGATCGTCGGACGGATTGAGCATCGCGAACTTGGATTTGGCCTCGGAACCGCCGCCCTTGGCCGCGCAAATCACTTCGACATGGTGGCCGGGGACGATTTCGTAATGGACCACGGCCGGAGTGTTGTCCTTGGAATTCTGACGCTTGCCGGCCGGATCGCGCAGCACCGAGGCGCGCAGCTTGTTATCAGGATCAAGGTAAGCCCGGCGCACGCCCTCATCGACCATCTCCTGCACCGATAGCGTGGCATCCCAATGCACGTCCATGCCGACCTTGAGGAACACCAGCGCGATGCCGGTATCCTGGCAGATTGGGCGGTGGCCCTCGGCGCACATCCGCGAGTTGATCAGAATCTGGGCGATGGCGTCCTTGGCGGCCGGGCTTTCCTCGCGCTCGTAGGCTTGCGCCAGCGCCTTGATGTAATCGACCGGATGGTAGTAGCTGATGTACTGGAAGGCGTCGGCGATGCTCTGGATAAAATCTTCTTGGCGAATGGTGGTCATGGTATCTCCAACGGACGAGGAATCAGGCGCGGGCCGCGCCGGGATAGAGTGTGATGTAGTGGGCAGCGGTTATTTTAACAGCATTCCCCAAGAACGAACCGGTCATCCCTGTTGTATCCAAACAGGATCGACGCCGATTCAGGAACCATTCATGCGCTAGGCCTGCATCATTCGCCACAACAAATCATCGAGAGTGACTCCTTAATTTCTGGCCGCCATGAATCGATTTTTGGAAATCGACGCCCTGCGAGGATTGTTGTTGGTGCTCATGGTGATCAACCATACGCCCAGCCCGCTCCGGAATCTGACCAACCAGCCGTTGGGGTTCGTCTCGGCCGCCGAAGCCTTCGTCTTCGTCTCGGCTTGCCTGTGCGGTCTCGCATTCGGTCGCCGGCTGCACGACGGCGGGCTGCCGGAGGTGCGCCGGCTGGCACGGCGTCGCGCCCGCCAGATCTATACCGGCCACGTACTGACCCTGCTGTTTTGCTTCGTGATCGTCGGCCAGCAGCTCGGTTACCTGAGCCCGTTCTACAACATGCTTCATCCCTATCTGGAGCAACCGACCAATGCGGCGGTTTCGGCGCTGCTGCTGCTCTACCAGCCACCGCTGCTGGACATCCTGCCGATGTATCTCCTGTTCCTGTTGCTGACCCCCTTTGTTCTCAACATGCTGGTTCGCGCCGGGTTCCGTCCGGTCCTGTTCGCCAGCCTGCTGCTGTGGCTGGTCGCGCAATCCGGTCTGAAGGAATGGTTGGTCGGCGCGCTCGCCGACGGTTGGCTGGTGATCGCTCCGGGCGCCTTCGACCTGCTGGCCTGGCAACTGCTCTGGGTGAGTGGTCTGTTCCTGGGTTACCGTCTCCAGCGACAGCGCCCGAAACGCGCGGTTCTGGTTCTACCCAGCATGCCGTGGCCGGTACTGGTGAGCGTGGCTCTGATTTTCTTCTGTTGGCGGTGGTCGTGGATTCCGATCCCCGTCAATCATGGCGATCCTGGCTGGTTACTGGATAAATGGCGATTGGGACCACTGCGCCTGTTGAATTTCTTCGCCTTGTTGTACTTGGCGTTGTGGCTGGGACCTATCTCGCCAAGGCGCTCGGGAACCTGAAACCACTGATCCTGATCGGTCGTAACACTTTGCCGCTGTTCTGTCTGCATGTCTGTTTCACCGCGCTGGCGATCGGCGTCATTGAGCTGTACGCGCTTCCCGACGGCTGGTGCTACTCGATCCTGACTCTGCAACTGGCCTTGATCCTGGGCTCCTCGCTGATACTGGACAAATTCTCCAATAACCCGCCTAGCGACCAAGTCCCCGCACCGTCGGTACGCAGCTGATTCCCTACCGTTCCCGCTAGTCCAGAGACTTTCTGCTTCATTGCGGCGCACGCCTTCATTCGCTTTGCTCTATTTTAGGGCAGGCCGTGGCTGGTTTGCCCCATTCGACGACGCTCGTTATACTCGCAACGATTTTGTATTACGCTTAACCTTGGCTTATTTGGTTTTTATGGTCATGAAATAGCTGGCTTTTGGAATCGGCGCCGGCTCGATTCCAAAATTTTCGTCAACCGCGCTAGGTTGGCTGCCAGTGGCACGTCATTTGTCTTTCTTCTTCCAAATCCCTTCCCGCAAGTGAACCAACTCATGCAGCAGACGCGCAACGCCGCCGGTCTGTACCGGCCTGAATTCGAACGAGACAGTTGCGGTTTCGGACTGATCGCCCAAATGGACAACCGGCCGAGCCACTGGCTGGTCCAGACTTCCATCGACGCCTTGGCGCGACTCACCCATCGTGGAGCGATTGCCGCCGACGGTAAATCCGGCGATGGCTGCGGTCTGCTGATGCGCAAGCCGGACGCGTTCCTGCGCCAAGCCGCCGCCGGGGCCGGCATCAAGCTGGGCGAGCATTATGGTGTCGGCATGGTGTTCCTCAATCGCGACCCGGCCATGGCCGAAGCCGCCCGCGCCGAGCTGCAAGCGGAACTGGAACGGCAGGGACTCGCGGTTGCCGGTTGGCGGGCGGTGCCGGTCAACCCGGACGCCTGCGGCGAGGAATCGCGCGAGTCCCTGCCGGACATCGTCCAGATTTTCGTCAACTCGCCGGCCGGGATGCTGCCGGAGGTGTTCGAACGCCATCTGTTCGTCGCCCGCCGCCGCGCCAGCCAGCGCATCCAGGCCCGCGATCCGGTCTACTACGCGCCGTCGCTGTCGAGTCGGCTGATCAGCTACAAGGGGTTGGTGATGCCAGCCAACCTGCCGGTGTTCTATCCCGACCTCGGCGACGAGCGGCTGGAATCCTCGATCTGTCTGTTCCATCAGCGCTTCTCCACCAATACCCTGCCACAGTGGCGACTGGCGCAGCCGTTCCGCTATCTGGCCCATAACGGCGAAATCAACACCATCGGCGGCAACCGCAACTGGGCCGAGGCGCGCAGCTACACCTTTTCCTCGCGACTGCTGCCCGACATGGCCGAAATCCGGCCGCTGGTCAACATGACCGGTTCGGACTCCAGCTCGCTGGACAACATGCTGGAAGTGTTGGTGATGGGCGGCATGGATTTGTTTCGCGCCATGCGCCTGCTGATCCCGCCGGCTTGGCAGAACGTCGAGCACATGGACCCGGATTTGCGCGCCTTCTACGAGTACAACTCGATGCACCTGGAGCCGTGGGACGGTCCGGCCGGCATCGTGCTGACCGATGGCCGTTACGCCGGTTGCGTGCTGGATCGCAACGGCCTGCGTCCGGCCCGCTACGTCATCACCGAGGATCGCCACATCACCATCGCCTCGGAAATCGGCGTGTACGATTACGCGCCCGAGCAGGTGGTGGCCAAGGGGCGGATGAAGCCCGGCGAAATGCTGGCGGTCGACGTCGAAACCGGCCGGCTGCTCACGCCCGCCGACATCGACAACGATCTCAAAAGCCGTCACCCCTATCGGCACTGGTTGCGCGGCAACGTCCAGCGGTTGCGTTCCCTGTATCGGGAAGAGCCGGAAGGAGAATTGCTGGCACCGGATAGCCTCGACACCTATCAGAAACTGTTCGGCGTGACCTTCGAGGAGCGTGACCAGGTGCTGCGAGTGTTGGCCGAGGCCGGCCAGGAAGCGGTCGGTTCGATGGGTGACGACACTCCGTTCGCGGTACTGTCCGCGCGGCCGCGCTCGGTGTACGACTACTTCCGCCAGCAGTTCGCCCAAGTCACCAATCCGCCGATCGATCCACTGCGCGAGGCGGTGGTGATGTCGCTGGAAACCTGTCTGGGCGCCGAGTGCAATCTGTTCGAAGAAAACCCGAGCTACGCGCCGCGCCTGACCGCCAACTCGCCGGTGTTGACCGAGGGCCGCTATCGGGCGCTGCTGGCCAATCCCGACGGCCGCTATCCGCATCGCATCGTCGACCTGAACTACCCGGTCGACGAAGGGCTGCAAGTCGCCATCGAGCGGATCTGCGCCGAAGCGGTGGCGGCGGCGCGCGAAGGGGTAGTGTTGTTGGTGTTGTCCGACTGTCCCATTGCCCAAGATCGGCTGCCGATCCACGCTCTGTTGGCTACCGGCGCGGTGCATCACCGGCTGGTGCGCGACGGTCTGCGCTGCGACATCAACCTCGTGGTCCATACCGCCACCGCCCGCGACCCGCATCACATCGCGGCCCTGCTCGGCTACGGCGCCACTCTGGTCCATCCCTACCTGGCCTACGACCTGCTGCGCGATCTCCTGCGTAGCGGCGAGATCGTCAACCGCGATTATCCGACCCTGGTGGAGAACTACCGCAAGGGCATTAGCAAGGGCCTGTACAAGATCATCTCCAAGATGGGGATTTCCACCATCAACAGCTATCGCGGCGCGCAATTGTTCGAGATCGTCGGCCTGGGCGACGAGGTGGTGGATCTGTGTTTCAAGGACACCACCAGCCGCATTCAAGGCGCGGGCTTTGGCGATCTGGAAGCGGATCAGGCCGAGCTGGCGCGTCGCGCCTGGAAACGCCGATTGCCGATCGAGCCCGGTGGCCTGCTCAAGTACATGCACGGCGGTGAGTACCACGCCTACAACCCGGACGTGGTGCAAACCCTGCAACAGGCGGTGGCCAGCGGCGACTACGCCGATTACCGGACCTTCGCCCAACTGGTGAACGAGCGGCCGGTCGCCACCTTGCGCGACCTGCTGCGGCTGAAGCCGGCGACCCAGCCGATTCCGCTGGACGAAGTGGAGTCGATTGAGACCATTCTGCCGCGTTTTGATTCCGCCGGCATGTCGCTGGGGGCGCTGTCGCCGGAGGCGCACGAAACCCTGGCCGAGGCCATGAATCGGCTGGGCGGTCGTTCCAATTCCGGCGAGGGCGGCGAAGACCCGGCCCGCTACGGTACGGTCAAGATGTCGAAGATCAAGCAGGTCGCCTCCGGCCGCTTCGGCGTCACTCCCGCCTACCTGGTCAACGCTGAAGTGCTGCAAATCAAGGTCGCCCAGGGGGCCAAGCCCGGCGAAGGCGGCCAGTTGCCCGGCGACAAGGTCGATGCCACCATCGCCCGGTTGCGCTTCTCCCGACCCGGCGTGGCGCTGATCTCGCCGCCGCCGCACCACGACATCTACTCGATCGAGGATCTGGCGCAACTGATCTTCGACCTCAAGCAGGTCAATCCTCAAGCACTGGTTTCGGTCAAGCTGGTGGCCGAGGCGGGAGTCGGTACCATCGCCGCTGGGGTGGCTAAGGCCTACGCCGACCTGATCACCATTTCCGGCTACGACGGCGGCACCGGCGCCTCGCCATTGACCTCGGTCAAATACGCCGGCAGCCCTTGGGAACTGGGTCTGAGCGAGACCCATCAGACCCTGCGCCGCAACAACCTGCGCGACAAGGTACGGCTACAGACCGACGGCGGGCTGAAAACCGGCCTGGACGTGGTTAAGGCCGCCATTCTCGGCGCCGAGAGCTTCGGCTTCGGTACCGGCCCGATGGTGGCGCTGGGCTGCAAGTACCTGCGGATCTGCCACCTCAACAACTGCGCCACCGGTGTGGCGACCCAGAACAAGGTATTGCGCCTCAACCACTATCGGGGCACCGCTGACAAGGTGGCGAACTACTTCAAGTTCATCGCTCGGGAAGTGCGAGAGTTGATGGCCAGCTTGGGCGTGCGCCGCTTCGAGGAGCTGATCGGCCGTACCGAACTGCTGGAGAGCCTGCCCGGCGCCACCGACAAGCATCGCGGCCTGGATCTGGCCCCGATCCTGTCCGACGCCGGCTTGGCGGCGGATCGGCCACGGTTTTGCCTCGAACCGCGCAACGTTCCCTTCGACCGGGGCGAACTGGCCGAACGGATGGTGCGCGATTGCCTGCCGGCCATTACCGCCAAAGCCGGTGGCGAGTTCAGCTATGCGCTCAAGAACATCCACCGTTCCATCGGCGCGCGGCTGTCCGGCGAAATTGCCCGCCGCCACGGCGACCTGGGCATGGAGAGCGCACCGATCAAGTTGCGGCTGACCGGCACCGCCGGCCAGAGCTTCGGAGTGTGGAACGCGGGGGGCTTGCATCTCTATCTGGAAGGCGACGCCAACGACTACGTCGGCAAGGGCATGGCCGGCGGCAAGCTGGTGATCCATCCGCCCGCAAACAGCCGTTTCGATGGCCATCGTACTCCGATCATCGGCAACACCTGTCTGTACGGTGCCACCGGCGGCACCCTGTACGCCGCCGGGACCGCCGGCGAGCGCTTCGCGGTGCGCAATTCCGGGGTGCTGGCGGTGGTGGAAGGGGTCGGCGATCATGGCTGCGAGTACATGACTGGCGGCGTGGTGGTGGTGCTGGGCGAGACCGGCGTTAACTTCGGCGCCGGCATGACCGGGGGTTTCGCCTTCGTGTTGGACGAGCACAACGCCTTCGTGGACCGCTACAACCACGAACTGATCGACATCCACCGCATCGCCACCGAGAACATGGAGCCGCAGCGCAATTACCTGCTGGCGCTGATCGAGGATTACGTCGCCGAGACCGGCAGCGTCTGGGGTCAGGCCATTCTCGACGACTTCCGTTACTACGCCAGCCGCACCTGGCTGGTGAAGCCGAAAGCCGCCGAGTTGGAATCCTTGCTGGAAACGTTGCGTGAGGCGGCATAAGACCCGCGCGGACGCCGCCTGAACCCAAGCCGTGGGGGTGCCCGCCCAAGCGGATCCCCACGGGCAAGTTCTCTCATTACCCCTCTTTGTCGTTGGATGCACCGATGTCGAAAGCCAAGCCCTTGCTGTTTGTCGATGTGCCCCGTCAGGACCCGAACAAAAAACCGGCCCGCGAGCGGGTGGTCGAGTTTGGGGAAATCTACGGGCAGTTCAATCCCCAGTCCGCCGCGACCCAGGCCGGACGCTGCCTGCATTGCGGCAACCCCTACTGCGAATGGAAGTGCCCGGTCCACAATTACATTCCCAACTGGTTGCAATTGATCGCCGAAGGCAATCTGTTCGAAGCCGCCGAAATGTCCCACCGCACCAACTCGCTGCCCGAGGTTTGTGGACGGGTCTGCCCGCAAGATCGGTTGTGCGAGGGCGATTGCACCCTGAATGACGGTTTTGGAGCGGTCACCATCGGTGCGGTCGAGAAATACATCACCGACGAGGCGCTCAAGGCTGGCTGGCGGCCCGATCTGTCCGCCGTGACACCCACCGGCAAGCGGGTTGCCATCGTCGGCGCCGGTCCGGCCGGACTGGGCTGTGCCGATATCCTGGCGCGCAACGGCGTCAAGCCGGTGGTATTCGATCGCTACTCGCAGATCGGCGGATTGCTGACCTTTGGGATTCCGCCGTTCAAGCTGGAGAAGGAGGTGATACAGACCCGGCGCGAGATCATGGAGGGCATGGGCGTCGAGTTCCGCCTTGGGGTCGAAATCGGCCGAGATCTCGCTTTCCAGCAACTACTGGATCAGTACGACGCCGTGTTTCTCGGCATGGGCACCTACACTTTCATGAAGGGCGGCTTTCCCGGCGAGGGCTTGTCGGGCGTGCACGACGCCTTGCCCTATCTGATTTCCAACGTCAACCGACTGTTGGGGCTGGAGCGAGACCCGCACGAGTTCGTCGATATGCAGAACCAGCGAGTGGTGGTGCTGGGCGGTGGCGATACGGCGATGGACTGCAATCGCACAGCCATCCGGCAAGGTGCGGCCAGTGTCACCTGCGCCTATCGCCGCGACGAGGCCAACATGCCCGGCTCGCGCCGCGAAGTCGCCAACGCCAAGGAGGAGGGGGTACGGTTTCTGTGGAACCGGCAGCCGATCGAGATCGTCGGCGACGAACGGGTGGAGGGCGTCAAGGTCTGCGCCACCCGGCTCGGCGCGGCCGACGCCCGTGGCCGCCGCACTCCGGAAGTCGTGCCGGGTTCGGAGGAGATCATCCCGGCCGACCGGGTGATCATCGCCTTCGGTTTCCAGCCCAGTCCAGCTCCCTGGTTCGCCGACTTCGGCATTGCCGTGGACGATCGCGGCCGGGTTCGTGCCACGCCGGTTAGCGCGCGCAAGTTTCAGACCGCCAACCCCAAGGTATTTGCCGGCGGCGACATGGTGCGCGGCTCCGATCTGGTAGTGACCGCCATCTTCGAAGGTCGGGAAGCGGCGGAGGGGATTCTGGATTACCTGGAGGTTTGAGATCGGCGGGCGTCGGCGGGGGACGATCCCAGGGTATGGCGGCTTTCAGCCTCCAACCGGGCTATTTTATCCACAAACAGATCCAGTCTCGCCCGCCATCCCGGAGTTTCCGCCATGCCTGACCACTCGACCGCCTTTCCGCCCGACTTCCTTTGGGGTGCCGCCACTTCGGCCTATCAGATCGAAGGCTCGCCGCTGGCCGACGGCGCCGGACCGAGCATCTGGCACGAATTCGCCCACACGCCCGGCCGAACCCGCGATGGCGACACCGGCGACCTGGCCTGCGATCACTATCGCCGCTACCGGGACGACGTGGCGCTGATGGGTGGACTGGGACTGAACGCCTACCGCTTCAGCGTGTCCTGGAGTCGGGTGGTGCCGGAGGGACGCGGCCGGGTCAATCCTCAGGGATTGGATTTCTACCAAAGACTGGTGGATGCGTTGCTGGAGCAGGGTATCCAGCCGATGCTGACCCTGTACCACTGGGACTTGCCGGCGACGCTGGACCGGCGGGGCGGTTGGCTCAATCCCGACAGCGCCGGCTGGTTCGCCGATTACGCGCAAGTTCTGTTCCGGGCGTTGGATGACCGGGTCCGGCTGTGGGTGACCCTGAACGAACCCTGGGTGGTGGTGGATGGCGGTTACCTGCACGGCGTACTCGCGCCCGGTCTGCGCAACCCGTTCGCCGCCCCGCACGCCGCCCATAACCTGCTGCGGGCGCATGCCGCCGCCACGCAAGCCTATCGGGCTGTCGGTCGGCACCGGATCGGCCTGGTGGTCAACCTGGAACCGAAATATCCGGCGACGGAAACCGCCGAGGACCTGGCGGCGACCATGCGGGCCGACGCCTACTGGAACCGCCAGTATCTCGATCCGGTGTTTCTGGGGAGCTACCCGCCGGAACTGGCCGAAATTTTCGGTACCGCCTGGCCGGCGTTCGCCGCCGCCGATCTCGACGCTCTACGCCAGCCGCCGGATTTTCTCGGCATCAACTACTACAGCCGGCAGGTGGTGCGGCACGACCCTCGCGATTGGCCGCTGGCCGCCGCCCGAGTCCGGCAGGCGCGGCAGACCCACACTGGTCTGGACTGGGAAGTCTATCCGCAAGGTCTGACCGACATCCTGCAATGGGTTGCCGGTCGCTATGGGCCGTTGCCGCTCTACATCACCGAAAACGGCGCGGCTTTCTACGATCCGCCCCAGGCCGACGGCGCGGTGGACGACCCCCTGCGCCGACGCTATCTGCATGACCATCTGCGCGCGGCGCGGGTGGCCTTGGCCACCGGCGTCGATCTGCGCGGCTACTTCGCCTGGTCGCTGCTGGACAATTTCGAATGGGCGCATGGTTATTCGCAGCGCTTCGGCCTGATCCACGTCGACTATGCCACCCAGCGGCGCACCGTCAAAGCCAGTGGAAAGTGGTACGCGGAGATCGTTCGCGGTCGCGGCGCGATGCTGTGCGCCAGCGAGACCGGGGAGATCTGAGCGGCCGGCGGACCTTCGCCGCCGCGAGTCGTGTCATCCGCTGTCTTGCAAGCCAGCCGGTCCGTGTCAAAATGTGCGAAAACCGCATGACACGGGAATCCTCGATGAAGAACTCAACAGCCGACGAACTGCACGCACAGGCAGATCAGCAGCGGCGGGAAGTTGTCGAACTCGGCTTGCACGACGCCGAAGACCTCGTGTACGGCATCATGCCGTTGCTGGTGCGGGCCTTGGACCTGGACCCCAACCACCTGCCGTCCCTGGATCTGTTGAGCGACCTGCTGATGGAAATCGACGCCTGCGAGGAAGCGATCGAACTGGTCGAAAAACTGTTGACTCTGGCGCCGGATAACGCCGATGGCCGAAAAAAGCTGGCGGCGCTGGTCAGCGGCGAGGAAAACCGCCGCCGCTTGGTGCGCGCCTATCTGCATCAGAAGCGGTTACAACTGACCCGGAACCCCGCCCACCGCTGAAACGGCGCGAGGAGGCCCCCATGGCGGCGAAACGCATCGACGAACTGTTCGGCCAAGCGCTCGACAAATTCCGCAACGCGCGGGCCAAGTCATTCCCGGTGTCGGCGATTGTTCGGAGAGGCCCGCCCTCCGCTTCAGCCCATCGCCAGTCGCCGTCCGCCTTCGTACAGCCACAACAGTGCATAAGCTATCAGTAATCCGCCCAAACCGCGCATCAGCACAACATAGCCTCGGCTACGCAGCGCGTGGCGCAAGCGATTCAGCAGCAGCGCCAGCGCCGCCTTGGCGCCAACCAGCGGCAGGTAAAACGCGGCTATGAAAGCGGCGGCTGCGAGCGGTTCCAGCCGCCACGCCGCCAGCACGGTGGGCGCGCCCACCGCCAGCCAGAACAGGTAGGGGTTGGGGTTGAGGAAATTGGCGATCACGCCACGCCGCAGCGCGTTGCCCGATGCAACCGGCGGCAACGCCGCGCCACGAAATCGCAGGCTTTCCAGACTCAGCCAGGCCAGATACAGTCCGCCGCCCAGATGCAACAGCGCCAGCGGCAGATCCTGGCCGGTCAGCGGTCGCAGCGCCAGCAGGGCGGCCAACACGATCGGTGGATCGGTCAGCAGTGGCGCCAGTGCCACCGCCACCCCGGCGCGGACGCCATGGCGCAAGGTCTCGCTGGCCACCAGTGCCAGTAGCGGTCCCGGTGCCAGCCCACCGCTCAGACCCAGCAGCAAACCGGCCGCCGCGAAGCCGAGGATCGTGCTCACGACGAAGCCGGCCGTCCCGGTCGGGTCGCCATCAATTCCGCCCGCAGTCTCAGGTAGCTGTCCAGTCGGCGCGGGACGATCTCGCCGCGCGCCAGCGCCGCCGCCAACGCGCAGCCGGGCTCCCCCTGATGCCGGCAGTCGGAAAACCGGCAGCGGCCGAGATGCGGCGTTAGTTCCGGGAAGCCTCGGTCCAGCGCATCCGGGATGATTTCGCCCAATTCGAAACTGCGCACGCCCGGCGTGTCGATCAGATCGCCACCGCCCGGCAGGTGATAGAGCGTGCTGGTGGTGGTGGTGTGGGCACCATGGCCGGTAGCCTGGGAGATGGCCTGGATGCGGATCTCGCGTTCCGGTAGCAGTGCCTGGACCAGCGACGACTTGCCGACCCCCGACTGACCGACCAGCAGACTGACGCGCCCGCCCAGCCAGGCGCGCAATTCGTCCAGCCCTTGCTCGGCGCGGTTGCTGGCCAGCAGCAGCGGGTAACCAATTTGCCGGTAGGGTTCCAGCCGTTCCAATAACGCCGCTCGCGCCGCCGCATCCAGCAGATCCACCTTATTCAGCACCAGCAACCCTTGGACGCCGATCGCGGCGATCGCCACCAGATAGCGATCGAGCAAATACTCGCTGGGTTCCGGCTCTGGGGCCAGCACCACCGCCACTTCGTCGAGGTTGGCGGCCACCGGCCGCAGTTGGCCTCGGTAATCGGGGCGGGTCAGCAGCGACCGGCGCTCGATCAGCGCCACCACCACTCCCACCCCTTCTTCCGCGCCGGACGGCTGCCAAACCACCCGGTCGCCGCAGGCCAGCCGGCCCAGGTTTTGTCGCACCGCACAACGGTACAAGTCGCCTTCGTCATCCTCGATGATCAGGGCCACGCCATAATTGGCGATCACCAGGCCGGTCCGTTCCGGGCCGAGTCCGACCTCATCCGGTGCCGGCGTCGGCCCGCCGGCGCGCTCGCGGCGGTGATCTTGTTGGCGTTGGATGCGTGCCCGCTGGCGTTGGGTCAGTCGCCGGTTGGTCATGACGCCCCGCCGTGGGTCGGCTGGCGTCGAACCGTCGCCGGAATCCGGTTAAACTGACCATCCCCTTCCTTCCCCTCATATCCCAAAGACACCATGTCCCCCGACAACTTGATCTGGATCGACCTGGAAATGACCGGCCTGGACACCCAGACCGACCGCATCATCGAAATCGCGACCGTCGTTACCGACAGCCAACTGAACGTGCTCGCCGAAGGGCCGGTGCTGGCCATCCACCAGAGCGACGCGACCCTGGCGGCGATGGACGATTGGAACCGGAAGCAGCACGGCGGGTCCGGTCTGGCGGCTCGGGTGCGCGCCAGCGGTTTGGACGAGCGCGAGGCCGAAACGCGCACCCTGGCTTTTCTCAGTCAGTACGTCCCTCCAGGCAAATCGCCGATGTGCGGTAACAGCATCTGTCAGGACCGACGCTTTCTGGCGCGCTGCATGCCAGATTTGGAAGGCTATTTCCACTATCGCAACCTGGACGTCAGCACGCTCAAGGAGTTGGCCCGCCGCTGGTATCCCGAGCGGATCAAGGGCTTCAACAAGAGCTCGACCCATTTGGCGCTGCAAGACATTCACGACTCCATCGAGGAACTGCGTTTCTATCGCGAGCGCTTGTTCCCGCCGACGGCCGGCAATCCCTGACGATTGTTCCGGCCGCACCATCCCCGCCGTGGCGCCATGCCTCAGCGCTCGACCGGCAGGCTGGGATCGTTACCCCATTCCGACCAGGCGCCGGGATAGCCGCGCACTCGCGGATAGCCCAGATGGCGCAACACCCAGTAGGTATGCGCCGAGCGGTGGTGAGTCTGACAGTAGACGATCACCTCCTTGTCGGGCGTAACGCCGCGCGTCGCCAGCAATTCCCGCAGCGTCGAATCGGGTAGCAGGCGCAATTGCCGTTGCGGATCCATGGCATCGATCCAGTTCAGGTTGACCGCGCCGGGGATATGGCCGCCGCGAGCGGCGCGTTGGTCCAGGCCGGCGAATTCGGTCGGGGTGCGGGTATCGAGCAGGGCCAGGTCGGCGTGTCCGAGCCGCTCCAGGATGTAGGCTTTGTCAGCCACTGCCGCCGGGTTGGCGAAACGGGCCGAATAGGCGCCGCGCGACGGGTGACGGACCCGCGCCTCCAGCGGCCCGCCGCTGGCATCCCAGGCACGGCGGCCGCCGTTCAGCAGCGAAACCGACTCGTGGCCGAGCACCGCCAGCGTCCACAGCAAGCGCCCGGCGCGGCCGTTGCCTTCGTCGTCGTAGGCGACCACATGTCGTTCCGGGGTCAGGCCGAGCCGCGAACACACTTCGCCCAGCCACGCTTCGTCCGGCAGCAGGCCCATCGCCGGCGGTTCGACCCGGATCAGATCGGCATAGTCGAGATGGATCGCGCCGGGGATGTGGCCGGCGGCGTAACTGGCCGGATTGGACAGATCCACGATGAGGATCCTGGGGTCGGTCAGGTACGGTTGAAGCTGCTCCGGTTCGAGCAGCAGCGGCGGATTCGGGGCGGCGGTCATGCGGGCTCCTGCAAGGGTTCGATGCCATGATGGTTATGCTTTTGACCCGCGCGAACGGCGCAAGGTAAGCGGCGATGACAAATCATTTCCCATCATCACAAGTTGCCGCCCCACACGCAACGGTATCCGGTCCAAGCGCAAGGCGGCGAGTGGCCAGCGATCCTTTCACCCCCTGACCCGAGCGTCCATCGCGCAATGCAGGATAAAACGCCGTCCGCTCAAACCGGCTCGGTTTCCGGTATGAACGCCTGCAACAGATCGTTCAGAAACCGCAGCCCCAGCTCGCTCGCTTGCAGGCGTTCGGGATCGTTTTCCAACAATCCCCGAGCCCGTGCCTGGCTCCAGCCTGGTTCCAGCGCCGCCAGCGGCAGACCGGCGCGCTCGCCGAACAGCGCCGCCGGCACCCCTTCGACCAGACGCAAGGCATTCATCAGAAACTCCAGCGGCAGCTCGGCCTCGCGCACCGGCGCATCGCCGCCGACGCCGGCCGGCGTTCCGGCTCGCGCCAGATAGTCGCGCGGGTGTTTGACTTTCCATAGACGCTGAATTTGCCCGGCGGCGGGATCGCTCAGCTTGCCGTGCGCGCCGGCGCCGATGCCGAGATAGTCGCCGAACTCCCAGTAATTCAGGTTATGTCGGCAGCGTCGGTCCGCGCGGGCGTAGGCCGATACTTCGTAGCGCGGGTACCCGTGCCGGGCCAGTTCCTCCTGAGCACGTTCCTGGATGACGTCGATGGTCTCATCATCCGGCAAGAGCGGCGGCGACCGGTAAAATCGGGTATTGGGTTCGAGAGTCAGTTGGTAATAGGAAAGATGCGCCGGTTGCAGCGCCAGCGCACAGGCGATGTCGGTCAGCGCTTGTTCGACCGTCTGACCCGGCAAGCCGAACATCAGATCCAGATTGAAATTGTCCAGTCCGGCGGCATGGGCGGCCTCGGCGGCGGCGATCGCCGCGCGGCGGTCGTGAATCCGTCCCAGAGCGTGCAGGTGTCCGTCGTCGAAGCTTTGTACCCCGATCGACAGGCGATTGATGCCAACCTCACGGAATTCGGCGAATTTACTCCGCTCCACCGTGCCGGGGTTGGCCTCCAGGGTGATTTCCAGATCGGGGCGCAGCGGCAGGCGGGCGCGCAATCCCGACAGCAGCCGGTCCAACGCTTCGGCCGAAAACAGGCTGGGGGTGCCACCACCGATAAACAGGCTATCGATGCGTCGTCCCCAGACTCGGGGCAGATCCTGTTCCAGATCGGCCAGCAGCGCGTCCGCGTAGGCCCGCTCCGGCAGCGGCTCGCGCGCTTCGTGGGAATTGAAATCGCAGTACGGACACTTGCGGGCGCACCAGGGAATATGGACATATAGCGCCAGCGGGATCGGCGTGGTGAAAACGGGCATCGCGCCGCGCTCAGTTCGGCGGCGGCGGCAGTGGGTTCAGCTTCAGCGCTTGCGCCAACTGGGCCAGCGCCTGGCCGCGATGGCTGAGCCGGTTCTTGACCGCCGGATCGAGTTCGGCGGCGGTCTGGGCTTCGCTGGGAACGAGGAACACCGGATCGTAGCCGAAGCCGCCGTCGCCATACGGCTCGAAGGTGATCAGCCCCTCCCAACTGGCCTGACAGATCAACGGCATCGGGTCGGCGGCATGGCGCAGCAAGGCCAGGGCGCAATGAAAGCGGGCGCCACGCCATTCGGCGGGGGTTTCGCCCAATTCCGCCAGCAGTTTGGCGATGTTGGCGCGGTCGTTGGCTTCGGGACCAGCGTAACGGGCCGAGTAGATCCCCGGCGCTCCCTCCAAGGCGTCCACCACCAGGCCGGAATCGTCCGCCAACGCCGGCAATCCGGTATGCCGGGCGGCGTTACGGGCCTTGAGCAAGGCATTCTCGACGAAACTCAGTCCGGTTTCCTCGACTTCCGGCACGGCAAACGCCGATTGGGGCACGATCTCCACCTCCAGCCCGGTCAGAACGGCGTTGAATTCGCGGACCTTGCCGGGATTACCGGTCGCTAGCACGATTTTGCGCATGGTCATGCTCCGCCCGCGCTCAGGCCGGTAGTCCCAATACTTCCCGCTGCTTGCGCAGCAGGCGTTCGATGCCGCCGCGCGCCAGTTCCAGCATCGCCTGCAATTCCTCGATGCGGAAGGCGTGCCCCTCGGCGGTGCCTTGCAGTTCGATGAAGGCCCCGGCGTCGTTCATCACCACGTTCATGTCGGTTTCCGCTTCGGAATCCTCGGCGTAGTCCAGATCCAGCACCGGCGTGCCCTGAAAGATACCCACCGACACCGAGGCCACCTGCCCGTGCAGCGGGTTTCTCTTGAAGGATTTTTTTGTTGATCAGATGGCGTACTGCATCAGCCAGCGCCACGAAGCCGCCGGTAATGGCGGCGGTGCGGGTACCGCCGTCGGCCTGGATCACGTCGCAGTCCAGGGTGATGGTGCGCTCGCCCAGCGCTTCCAGGTCCAACACCGCGCGCAGCGCCCGGCCGATCAGGCGCTGGATTTCCATGGTCCGCCCGTCCTGCCGGCCACGGCTGGCCTCGCGGCTGGAGCGGGTGTGGGTGGCGCGCGGCAACATGCCGTATTCGGCCGTCACCCAGCCCCGCCCCTTGCCCTTGAGAAAGGGCGGCACCCGTTCCTCGACGCTGGCGGTGCAGATCACCCGGGTGTCGCCGAACTCCACCAGCACCGATCCTTCGGCGTGCTTGGTGAATTGGCGGGTTATCCGGATCGGGCGCAGTTCGTCGGCGGCGCGGTTGCTGGGGCGCATGGCGGGTTTCCTGTGGTGAAGGCGTCAAGTTTCGAAGGGGCGGCACTATAGCAGAACCGACGCCAAATCGGCCGACGGTGCGGGTCCGCCGTCCCGTTTCGAACGGAGTCGTCAGGAAAATTCGGCGCGATGACGCGCTAATCCAGGCGGCTCGACCTAAGATATAAAGGACCATTGAAGACGAGGATAGCCCATGTTACGCAGCATGACCGCCTTTGCGCGCCAAGAGCAGTCCAGCGCCTGGGGTACCATCACTTGGGAATTGCGCTCGGTCAACCACCGTTATCTGGAAACCACCATCCGTCTGCCGGATGCGCTGCGCGGATTGGAATTATTGGCGCGCGAGCGTATCGGCGGGGTGTTGAGTCGCGGCAAGGTGGAGTGCGCCCTCAAGTTGCAGACCGCTGGTGCGACGGCGGCCGCGCTCACGCTGAACCGGCCACTGGTCGAACGTCTGCTGGACGTTGCGGTGGAGGTGGAACACCTGATGGGGCCGGGTACCGGTCTGCGCCTGGTGGACGTGTTGCGCTGGCCAGGCGCGGTCAGCGAGGCGGAACCGGATCTGGATGAAATTCGGCTGGCCATTCTCGACGGTCTGGACGCGGCGCTACGGGAACTGGTCGTCACCCGGGAACGGGAAGGCCAGCGCACCGCCGAATTGCTGCGGCAGCGCTGCGACGCCATGCGAGTCCAAGTCGAGCTGGTGCGCGCCCGCCGGCCCGAAGTATTGGCGCGGTGGCGCGACAAGCTGTTGAGTCGGCTGGCCGATATCCCGGTCGACGCCGATACCGGCCGACTGGAACAGGAACTGGCGCTGATCGCCCAGCGCCTGGACGTGGACGAGGAACTCGACCGGCTGGATACCCATCTCGACGAGATTCAGGCCGTGTTCGAGCGCGACGAGGCCGTCGGGCGGCGGCTGGATTTCCTGATGCAGGAACTCAACCGGGAAGCCAACACCCTGTCCTCGAAGTCCGCCGATGCCGATACCACCCGCGCCGCAGTCGAGCTGAAGGTGCTGATCGAGCAGATGCGGGAACAGGTGCAGAACATTGAGTAGGATTTCACCCCGTTTCACCTCGTCTTGCCATACTCTGGAAAGCCGCTATTTCAGCGGCTTTCGTATTCTTGCGTTGCGATCCATCGCAACTATCCGAACCATCGTTTGAAATCTTGGGAAAGAATTTTCCACGGATACGCATACCGGTGGTTTGCCATGGATAATCAACGAAACGGGTCAAACGAGGAAACTGGAAATGTCTTCCACTTTGCACCAAAAACTAGAATTCCTGATCGTCGATCCGCAGAACGACTTTAGCGACGCACCGGACGCGGCGTTACCGGTAACGGGTGCCGGGGCGGACGCCGAACGTCTGGCGCACTTGCTGGAGCGGTTGCGCGACCGCATCGACGGCATTCGCGTCACCCTCGATACTCACCAGTTGCTGGATATCGCCCATCCCGTGTTCTGGGTCGATGATGCAGGCCGGCGGCCGGCGCCTTTCACCCAGATCAGCGTGGCCGAGGTCGAGAACGGGATTTGGCGTGCCTACGACGGGCATGCCCAACAGCGAGCGCTGGCTTACGTGCGGGCGCTGCGCGATAACGGCCGCTACCAACTGACCATCTGGCCGCCGCATTGCCTGATTGGCACCTGGGGCCATAACGTGATGCCGGTGGTGGCCAAGGCGCTGCGTGCTTGGGAGGAAGCCAAGTTCGCGCGGGTGGATTACGTGATCAAGGGTCATAATCCCTGGACCGAACATTATTCGGCGGTACAGGCCGACGTGCCCGATCCGGCCGATCCGGGCACCCAGATCAACCGACGATTGATTCAAGTCCTGGAAAACGCCGATGTGGTGGCCTTGTCCGGCCAAGCGCTCTCGCATTGTGTCGCCAACACGGTCCGGGATATCGCCGACCAGTTCGGCCAGGAGAGTATTCGCAAGCTGGTGCTGATCGAGGATACCAGTTCGCCGGTACCGGGCTTCGAGGCGCTGGCTCGGCAATTCGTGACCGACATGCTGCGGCGTGGCATGAAAACCGCCAGGGCGGCGGATTTCCTGCGCTGAGTAGCGGGCGGGCGGTCTAGCTGGCCGCATCCGACTCGCCAACATGGTCTGGCATCGTTTCCACTTAGCCCCGCGGGTAACTGCTCCATGACGATTACCCTGGACTCGCATTACACCATCGGTCAGTTGCATCTGTTCTGCCAGGACTATGTCTGTCACGGTCGGAAGCCTTACCCTCATGTGATCCTGGCGGACGGTTGTTCCGCCGAGCCGGATAGCGACTTGGGAGCGAGGTTGCTGGTGTTGAACGCCCGCCGCTTGCTGCCGCGATTTGTCGCCGCCGCCACGGACGAAGCTGGACGTCACGCCTGTCATTGGCGATTGGGGCGGCGGATCGTGCGCCGCGCCGCCCGACAAGCGCGGGAGTTGGGCGCGGACAGCGCGCTTGATGCCACGTTGTTGATCGCTTGGTGCGATGGGACCACGGTATACGTGCATCTCTATGGCGATGGCTGTCTGGCCGCTCGGCGCGCCGACGGCGGGGTGGTGGCGATTCAGGTCGAGTACGCCGGAAACGCTCCCTATTACCTCTCTTATCTGCTGGATCGAGAACGGTTGGCGCTTTATCGGGTAGTCGCCGGCAATCCGCTGGCGGCACAAAGCGTCAGTTATGTCGACGAGACCGGAACGACGACCCGGCTGGAGCGTTTCGATGCCCCCCCTCGTGTTCAGCTTCTCCTTGGACGCCTTCCCGACGGTGGCGGTGGCCACCGACGGTCTGCAGTCGTTTGTCAGCGCAAGTACCAGCGAACGGTTGAGCGTGCGGGATGTGACGCGGGAGATGCTGGAGTTCGACCGGTCGCAAGATCGTTTCGTCCAGCGCCGGTTGCATGAGCTGCTGCTCGAATACAGCAAGCAACTGGTCTTCAATCTCGACGATCTCGGTATCGGAATATTCACCCGAACGGAGTAAATCCACGGTCGCGACCGAACCGGGCCAGGTGGTGTGGGTCGACCATGGCCATGTTGCCGCGTCGTACGAAAAGCCGCCCTTTACCGTCCGATCGGCGCGCCTTCTTACCGCGCGGCATCAGCCGCCATGCGCGGTAAGATCGGTCAGAAGAACCGCAGGTAGGCTTCCAGCACCTTGAGGGTGTAGTCGCCGGTCGCGCCGTTTCGGTACTGTTCCGGGTCGCCGCTCATCCACCAGGCGGCGGCACGCTGCACGGCGACGATCTCGTTGTTGTTGCTGGCGGCAAGCTGCTCGCGTAGCACGTTCCCCATCACGCAGGCCACCACTTGTCGGGCCAGGGCCGGGTCGGCGGCGAACTGATCCGGCGTCACGTCCTGGTTCAGGCAGCGCCGCGACCAGCGAACGATATTGTCCGGCTTGACTTGCCAGTCGCTGTATAGTCCGGCCCCGGCTTGCGGCGCCGACAGGCGCAGCGCCTCGACCAGGGCTTCCACCTTGGCCTCGGAAATCGGTGCTTGGGCGGTGGCCAGCAGGGTCCAGAACAGCAGCAGGGTTCCCAGCAGCGGCAAGCGGCGCGGCCGGGCGCGAAGGGGTACGGTGACGGGGTCGGTGCCAATCATGAAGCCTTCTCTCGCGGTGACAAAGGAAAGGGTCGAGCGATGCCGTGCTAGCGTGCCAGGGTCCGGTCCAGTGCGCGATAGCTGATGGCCTCGGTAAGATGCGGGGTCTTGATGCCGTCGCCGCCGGCCAGATCGGCGATGGTCCGAGCGACTTTCAGAATGCGATGATAAGCGCGCGGCGACAGGCCCAGTCGCTCCAGCGCCTGTTCCAGCAGGCGATGGTCGGCTTCGCTCAGCGTGCAATGGCGTTCGATCTCGTGAGTGCGCAAAAGGCTGTTGGGTTTTCCGGCGCGCCGCAGTTGCTGCTCGCGGGCGGCGCAGACCCGCACCCGCACCGCTGCGCTGTTTTCTTCCGGGACATCGCCGCGCAGCGCCCGATGCGCCAGTCGCGGTACTTCGATGTGCAGGTCGATGCGGTCCAGCAGTGGACCCGACACCCGCGCCCGGTAGCGGCGCACCTGTTCCTGGCCGCAGGCGCAGCGTCGCTCGGTGTCGCCCAGGTAGCCGCAGGGACAAGGATTCATGGCCGCCACCAGTTGGAACCGCGCCGGAAAATCGGCTTGGCGGGCGGCGCGGGAGATGGTGATGTGTCCCGATTCCATCGGTTCGCGCAGCACTTCCAGCACCCGCCGGTCATACTCCGGCAGCTCGTCCAGGAACAGCACGCCGTGGTGGGCCAGCGAGATCTCGCCTGGTCGCGGCAGACCCCCGCCGCCGACCAGCGCCACCGCCGAGGCGGTATGGTGCGGCGCCCGGAACGGCCTTACCCCCCATTGTCGCAAGTCCAATCCCTGCGCGCTGATCGAGGCGATGGCAGCGGTTTCCAACGCTTCGGTTTCGCTCAGCGGCGGCAGGATGCCGGGCAGCCGGCTGGCGAGCATGGTCTTGCCGGTGCCGGGCGGGCCGATCAGCAGCAGGTTGTGACCGCCGGCGGCGGCGATTTCCAGCGCGCGCTTGGCGTGTTGCTGGCCGCGCACGTCGCTTAGATCCCGCTCCAGCAGCGGTTCCGGTTCCGGACGGGATGGCGGGTGCGACGGCAGCAGGGCCGCGCCGGTGTTCAGTTGCCGGCAAATCTCCAGTAGATGGCCCGCGCCCAACACGGTCGCCCCGCTGGCCAGCAATGCCTCGGCGGCATTATCGGCCGGCGCCAGCAGGGTCCGTCCGGCGTCGCGACAGGCCAGCGCGGCCGGCAGTACGCCGCGAACGCCGCGTAATTCGCCGCCCAGCGCCAGCTCGCCGAGGCATTCGTACTGCCCCAGCCGTTCGCGGCCGATCTGACCCGAGGCGGCCAGGATACCCAGCGCGATCGGCAGGTCGAAGCGGCCCCCCTCCTTGGGCAGATCGGCTGGCGCCAGATTGATGGTGATGCGCCGGCTGGGAAATTCGAAGCGGCTGTTGAGGATGGCGCCACGCACTCGGTCCTTGCTCTCCTTCACCGCCGCTTCCGGCAGACCGACGATGAACAGCCCCGGCAGACCGGCGGACAGATGCACTTCCACGCTGACCGGCGGTGCGTCGATACCGACTTGGGCGCGGGTGTGGACGATGGCAAGGGACATGGGAATCCTGCGAGCTGCTACGGATTACCGTCAAGCGGATTGTTGGATGGCGGCGCCGGTTGGCAAGGCGGTTTTGCACTATTTTGGGGCAATAAAGGATTGCGATAGCGATCGGTGGTGGGGCGGACATGCCATCCAGTCATAACGGAAGAGACGATCGCTGGCGGTTAACCATCGCCTTCTTCGGATTCCGCGGGTTTTTCTGCGGTTTTGCGCCGTTTGCCGCCGGGTGCCTTGCCTTCCAGTTCGGCCACTTGCTTTTCCAGCGTCTCCAGTTTGGCGCGGGTACGGGCCAGCACGGCCTGCTGCACGTCGAATTCCTCTCGCGTCACCAGGTCCAGCTTGGCGAAGGCCGCTTGCAGCGCCGCATGGAAGTTCTTTTCCATCTCCGTTTGAAACTGGCGAAAGCTGGGTGGCAGCGCTTCGGTAAAACGTTTGGCCAGATCATCAAAAGTTTTGGGGTCGATCACGTCATTTCTCCACATGAAAATTGCCGTCACTTTAGTTTAACGGGATTTTGCGGTTTGTGCGTGCCGACTGTTACGCACGAAAATGGTGCAAAGTTGGGGGTATGTGCCCAGCTACGGATTAATTACCGGGAAAAAATCCCATGAATTAAGAGTAATTTATTGTTTTTAATAAATATTATATTGATGGCACACGATATGCTTTTTTGCTGGCAACTAGCCGCCCCGTCAATGCATGACGGACGGAAGCTGTCTAGATGCGGAAATAACAAGCCGCGCCCCGTCGGGGGTGTTCCAAGCCATGGGAGATTTTGATTCATGAAACTCATTACCGCGGTTATCAAGCCGTTCAAACTGGACGATGTCCGGGAAGCACTTTCGGAAGTGGGCGCGCAAGGCATTACGGTGACTGAAGTCAAGGGATTCGGTCGGCAAAAAGGCCATACCGAGCTGTATCGGGGCGCGGAATATGTGGTGGATTTCCTGCCCAAGATCAAGATTGAGGTCGGCGTGACCGACGATCTGGCCGACCGGGTGGTCGAGGTGATTTCCGGAGCCGCCAACACCGGCAAGGTCGGTGACGGCAAGATTTTCATCGTCGAATTGGACAACGCCGTGCGCATCCGTACCGGCGAGTCCGGGCCCGAGGCGTTGTGAAGACCGTACTCACCTCTCGATCGTATTCCGAATCTTGCGGCGTGGCGGCCGACTGGCCGGTTCCCACCCAACCTGAATTCCAGGCATGACCCTTTTAGAGTTTTAACCCTAGGAGAACCTTACTAATGACGAGAATGATACAAGCGGCGAAAAACGGCGGTCTGTTGCTGCTGCTGACGGCGGTGCTGGCACCGGCGCTGGCGGTGGCCCAGGAAGCGGCGGCCCCACCGACCTTGAGCGCGGGCGACACGGCCTGGATGCTGACCTCCACCGCCTTGGTGCTGTTCATGACCATTCCGGGGCTGTCGCTGTTCTACGCCGGCATGGTGCGCGCCAAGAACGTGCTGTCGGTGATGATGCAGTGCTTCGCCATTACCGCGCTGATCACCGTGCTGTGGGCGCTGTATGGCTACAGCTTGGCGTTCGATGCCACCGGCATGACCAAGGAAGCCATCAATCTGTACACTTTCATCGGTGGTCTCGGCAAGGCGTTCTTGGGTGGAGTCGGCCGGGATAGCCTGACCGCAACCATACCGGAAAGCGTGTTTGTCACCTTTCAGATGACTTTTGCGATCATTACCCCGGCGCTGATCGTTGGCGCCTTCGCCGAACGGATGAAATTTTCCGCGTTGCTGGTGTTCATGGCCGTCTGGTTCACCGTCGTCTATGCCCCGGTGGCCCACATGGTGTGGGGCGGCAACGGCGCATTGATGTGGGATTGGGGCGTGCTGGATTTCGCCGGCGGCACGGTGGTGCATATCAACGCTGGTATCGCCGGTTTCGTGGCCTGTCTGGTGCTTGGTAAACGCAAAGGCTATCCGCATACGGCGATGCCGCCGCATAATCTGAATTTCACCATCATGGGCGCCGGGATGCTGTGGGTTGGCTGGTTCGGTTTCAACGCCGGCAGCGCGGTGGCGGCCAATGAGTCGGCGGGCATGGCCATGCTGGCCACCCAGATCGCGACCGCCATGGCGGCGCTGACCTGGATGTTCGCCGAATGGCTGTCCCACGGCAAACCCAGCGTGCTGGGCATCGCTTCCGGCGCGGTGGCGGGCTTGGTGGCGATCACGCCGGCTTCCGGTACCGCCGGTCCGATGGGGGCGCTGCTGATCGGTTTTGCTTCCGGTCTGATCTGCTTCCTGACCTCCACCAAACTGAAGAGGGCGCTGGGTTACGACGACTCGCTGGACGTGTTCGGCGTGCACGCGGTGGGTGGTATCCTTGGCGCGATCCTGACCGGTTTGTGCGCCGACGCCAGCATGGGTGGCGCGGGTTTGGCCGAAGGCATGACCATCGGCGGTCAGTTGTGGGTGCAGACCAAGGGTGTGCTGTTCACCATCGTTTATTCCAGCGTTCTGAGCTTCGTGATCCTGAAAATCATCGATGTCGTGATCGGCTTGCGGGTCACGGAGGAGCAGGAAACCGAAGGTCTGGATATCGCGCTGCACGACGAGCGCGGTTATAACCTGTAATGTTGGGCGGCGGACACCGGCACGGCGGGACTCCGGTGTCCGTCCGACATCGCGCGCAACCATGGATTTCGGTTATATTCCCGCGCAAGCATTGTGTTTTGGGTCAGGCGAACGCTAGAGGGTATCCATGAAGCTAGTCACAGCAATCATCAAACCGTTCAAATTGGACGATGTGCGGGAAGCCCTTTCGGCTATCGGGGTGCAGGGCATCACCGTAACCGAGGTCAAGGGTTTCGGTCGCCAGAAGGGGCATACCGAACTGTATCGCGGCGCCGAATACGTGGTGGATTTCCTGCCGAAGGTCAAGCTGGAAATCGCCGTGGACGACAGTTTGGTCGACAAGGTGGTGGAGGCGGTCTGCTCCACCGCCAACACCGGCAAGATCGGCGACGGCAAGATCTTCATCATCGATCTGGAGCGCGCAATCCGGATTCGTACCGGCGAAATCGGTCCCAGCGCGTTGTAACCGCCCGTGCGGTGCATCAGACAGGGCGGAGCCAGCGGCTTCGCCCTTTGCGTTTCAGGGCGGTGGATTCAGGTCGATCCGGCCAGTGCCCGCCGCATGAACTCCGGCGTGGCCAGTGCGGCGCGGTGGATTTCGGCGTTGTAATACTCGGTGGCGAACGGCTTGGCGGCGGCATCCGCTTCGCGAAAATCGCTCACCCGGCCGGTCTTGCGGGCCAGGGTGGCGGTCCACCAGCCGGATGGGTAAACGCACTGCGGGAAATGCAGGGTGTGGGTGTCGGCGAAACCGGCGGCGCGCAGCGCCCGGTGTAGCGGCAGCAGGATGCCGTCGAGATGAAACAGCGGCGACTCGCTCTGCTGGACCAATAAGCCGTCGGCGCCCAGGGCGCGGTGGCAGTCGCGCAGGAACGGTTCGGCGAACAGACCTTCGGCCGGTCCGACCGGATCGGTGCTATCCACGATAATCACGTCGTAACTGCCCATCTCCGCGTTTTTGACCCAGGCGATGCCATCCTCGAAGCGCAGTTGCGCCCGCGGATCGTGATTGGAGGCGCACAGTTCGGGAAAGTAGCGCTCGGCTGCGCGAGTCACCTCCGCGTCGATATCCACCTGGATCACGGTCTCGACGTCTGGATGCTTGAGTACTTCCCGCAGGGTGCCGCAGTCGCCGCCGCCGACGATCAGCACCCGTTTCGGCCTGGGGTGAGTGAACAGCGCCGGATGGGCCATCATCTCGTGGTACAGAAAATTGTCACGGCTGCTCAGCATAATATAGCCGTCGATCGCCATCAGATGGCCGAAGGCCTCGGTGGCGTGGACCGCGATGCGCTGGTAGGGGCTTTGCGCTTCGTGGAGCGTGCCCTTGAGCTTGAGGGAGAAGGCGGAACCCGTCGCCGGGTGGATCTCGGAAAACCAGGACTGATCCAGCGTCACGTCGAACCCTTTCTTGTGGAGGAGAGGCATTGAACGACATGCGGCATTCACCGCCGGCCTGGACCGTGGCTCAGGCGCGCGAAGTATACAATACCGCCCGCTGGGGCGGTGGCTACTTCGAGATCGACGACGCCGGCAAGGTGCGAGTGCGTTCGCCGCGTCATCCCGATCATCCCGGAGTCGATCTGGCCGCCTTGGCCGAGGATTTGCGGGTCCGGGGTTACGGGCCGCCGGTACTGGCGCGGTTCAGTCATATCCTGCACGATCGGGTCGACACTCTGTGCGGGGCCTTCGCCGCCGCCATCGCCGAGTTGGATTATCGTGGTGGCTATACCGCCGTCTATCCGATCAAGGTCAACCAGCAACGACGGGTGGCGGGCGAAATCGTCCGCCACGGCGGTTGCCGGGTCGGATTGGAAGCGGGCAGCAAGCCGGAACTGATGGCGGTGCTGGGCTTGTCCGCGCCTGGCGGCGTGGTGGTTTGCAACGGCTACAAGGACCGCGAATACATCCGCCTGGCCCTGATCGGCCAACTGATGGGCCTCAAGGTCTTTATCGTGGTCGAGAAGCTGTCCGAGCTGGATGCGATCATCGAGGAATCGGCCCGGTTGAACGTGCGACCGCAATTGGGGATGCGGGTGCGGTTGGCCTCGATCGGGGCCGGCAAATGGCAGAACACCGGCGGCGAAAAATCCAAGTTCGGTCTGTCGGCCAGCCAGGTGCTGGCGGCGATACGGCGGTTGCGGGAACAGGGGATGCTGGATGCGCTGACGCTGCTGCATGCGCATCTGGGTTCGCAAATCGCCAATATCCACGACATTCAGCGTGGCCTGCGGGAGGTGGGACGCTATTACGCCGACCTGTGGCGGCTGGGGGCTTGCCTGCGGTGGGTGGATGTCGGCGGCGGCTTGGGCGTGGATTACGAGGGCGCCGGTTCCCGCGGCGACTGTTCGATGAACTACAGCGTGCGGGAGTACGCCAATACGGTGGTTCATACTCTGTGGGAGGTCTGCGCCGAACAGAACCTGCCGCAGCCGCACCTGTTCAGCGAATCGGGGCGGGCGCTGAGCGCCCATCATGCCGTACTGATTGCCGAGGCGATCGATCGCGAACCCGCGCCCGGCGAGGCGTCGCCCCCGGCGCCCGGCGCTGGCGATCCGTTGATCCTGCACAATCTCTGGAAAGGGTACCAAAGCCTCGCGCGCGGGTCGGTGGTGGAGGCGTACCACGCCGCCGTGCATTGGCTGACCGAGGCGCGGGGTTTATACCTGCACGGCGTGTTGCGGCTGGAACAGCGTGCCCGCGCCGAGCAGCTCTATTTCGCGATCTGTCGCAAGCTGAGGCCGCTGCTCAATCCCAGTGTCCGCGCTCATCGCGATTTGTTGGACGAACTGAACGACAAACTGGCCGAGAAGTTGTTCCTGAATTTTTCGCTGTTTCAGTCGATGCCGGATGTGTGGGCACTGGATCAGATTTTTCCGATCCTGCCGCTGCAAGGGCTGGATCGGCCACCGAGCAGCCGAGCGATGCTACAGGATCTGACCTGTGATTCCGACGGTTGCATCGAGCGCTATGTGGATGGCGAAGGGCTGGAGAGTACTTTGCCTTTGCCGCCGTACCGGACGGGCGAACCGTACCGGCTGGGAATTTTCCTGCTGGGGGCCTATCAGGAGATTCTCGGCGACATGCACAACCTGTTCGGTGATACCGCTGCGGTCAACGTGGAGCTGAGCGCGGACGGCGGTTACCGGCTGGTCGAACCCACGCGGGGCGATACCGTGGCGGATGTGCTGCGCTACGTGCGCTACGAGCCGACGGCGTTGTTGGCCGCTTGCGGGGAAAAAATCGCGGTCGCCGATCTCGATCCGGAACGACGCGCCGCCTGTCTGGCGGAGTTGGAAGCCGCCTTGGCGAACGATACGTATCTGGAACCCTGGCGGGATGATGCTAGCCTCGGCTAACCCTCGGAGGGTAGTTGCAGCGCTTCCGACAAGGTGTCGAGTGCTTGCATGCTAGCTTGCACCTGCGTCAGCGCCGCCATGGCCTGGTCGTGACCGATGCCAAGCGTGAACATGGCCAGGGCTGGCAGGCGACTACTTTCTTCATCTCCGATCCCGATGTAGTGCAGCAAGCGGTTGGCGATCAGCACCAAATTGGAATAAGCCGCATGAGGTTGGGTGCAGTCCTCGTGGTGATGCCAGCGCACGGCGGCGATCACTTCCTCGGGCATGGACCACGAATGCATCAGCCAAGCACCGATATGCCAGTGCTCGGTGCCCAGGACATAGCGCTCGATCGCGCTGACCGGTACATGCCGGTTGACCGCCAGAAACCGGTTGAACAGAAAAAAGCGGGCGGGGAATACGTGGCCCAGCACTAGGTAACCGAAATCATGTAGCAGCCCGCACAGGTAGGCGAGCTCCGGCTTGACATCCACCGACTCGGGCAACAGCTTGGCCAGCTCACTGACCAGGGATGCGCAGTAGATACTGTGCCGCCAGAAGGCTTTCAAGCCGACCGGGCCATCGGCCGGGATGCGAAAAGTTTGGCTCATGCTGGAGCCGAGCAACAGGTTGAGCGTGTTATCGACGCCCAGCACCTGTTCGATCGCGGTTTGCAACGAATCCACGGCGACCGGATGGCCGTGCAATGGTGAGCGTGCCCAATACACCACCTGGGCGGCCAGACTGGGGTCCTGCTCGACGATGCGGAGGATATCCTGGGCGTTGGTGGTTAGATGGGCGCGCAACATCAGGATCTGTTGCACGGTTTGCGGCATGACCGGCAGTTCGGTGATGGCCTCGATCCCTTCCCGCAATCCCGCCGGGGTATAACGATTGGTAAGGCTGGTCAGGTTTTGCGGCGTGATGGCCTGCTGGCTGAGCAGGGAATCGAGATCGTCGACGGGAACCGCGAAGTGTTCCCAGCGCGCCCGGCCGAGCAAACTCCGGAAATCGACGTTGCGCATGCCGATCAGGGTGTCGCCACTGCCGCCGTCGAAGTAGATTTCATCTTCGTCCGCCAGGATCAAACCATCGTCGGCCAGCGCGGGGATACCGAAAGCCTCATGCAGGGGTGGGTAGGAACCTGCCTTACAGCCGCGGTTTTGGAAAAAACGGATGGTTTCCGCGCCGTATAGGGGTGCCAAGTCGCGCCGCAGCGCCTGGCACAGCATGGAAAAATCTAGGATGTGGCTACCCGGCAGAATAGCCATGACCAAGCCGGAGCTGTCTTTCAACAGGACGATCCGCACCATCCGGCGGAGCGGGAGATCAAGCCGCGTCGCGACCTGACCGAGCGTTTCACCGCTTGGGCACGCCATCGTCCGATAGGGCAGCTGCCGCTGATCCAGGTAGCTCCGAACGGTATCGGGCAGGTTCATGGTGGTGGCTCTGGAAGAAGTATGGCGATAACCGTTGTGCCGGTCAGAAAGATAGCTCGAATAGGGAGAATGGTTGCTTCAGCCCAAAACGCGGGATGAGGGTCATGAGTGATCGGCCATGCCTTGGCCGGCGGCGGCCTGGATCATGGTCGGCGGTTTGCGCAACGGCGCGACGGTCGGCTTCGGGCGAGCGGACGGTGGGTGCGAGACACCACGCGGACCGGGAGGGTCCTGTTGAAAGTTGATCTGCCGCTTAGGTAATTCAGTGTAAAAATCGTATTTAGGTTTGAGCGGCGCGGGCACGATTTCGGGCGCGGCGGGCGGCGGTTGGGGTACAGCGGGGCTGCTGGCCGATGGCGCGGGTGGACTGGGCGCAACGGCCGAGACTGCTGGATGCGGGCTCCGGTCGCCCTTGATGTAGGTCAGCAAGCCACCAAACAGGCCAATTAGCACCAGCGTTACCACCAGCAGACCATGACGGCGCGCCGACTGCCGGCGGCGTTGCCAGGTCGAGGCAGGCTTGTAGTCGCGTCGGATGCTCACATGACCTCCGGAGCCGAAACGCCCAGCAGGGCGAGGCCGTTTTTGATTACCTGGCGCGTAGCCACGGTCAGATTGAGCCGGGCATCACGCAGCGCGTCGTCGCTCACCAGAACCCGATGCTCGTTGTAGTAAGTGTGGAAGGCATTAGCCAAATCCCGCAAATAATGCGCCAACTGATGTGGTTCATGATTGAGAGCAGATGTTTCCACGATTTCGGAGTAGCGCGACAGTGCCACTAGCAGGACTTCCTCATGCGGTTCGACTAGCAGTGCCATCTGGGCTTGGCCACGCGCCGGGTCGTGGGAGAGACCTTTTTCATGCAGTTGTCTCATGACGCTACAAATTCTAGCATGGGCATACTGGATATAGTATACGGGATTATCCTTGGATTGTGACTTGGCCAAGTCGAGATCGAAATCCAGATGTTGCTCGCTCTTGCGCATGACATAGAAAAAACGGGCGGCATCGTTGCCGACTTCCTGGCGCAACTCGCGCAAGGTGACGAACTCGCCGGAGCGGGTGGACATCTGCGCCCGTTCGCCGTTACGGTAAAGAATGGCAAACTGCACCAGCAGCACGTCCAGGCGGTCGGGATTCTCGCCCAGCGCTTGTAGCGCGGCCTTGACTCGCGGGATGTAGCCGTGATGGTCGGCGCCCCAGACGTCGATGACCCGGTCGAAGCCACGCTCGAACTTTTCCAGGTGGTAGGCGATATCCGAAGCGAAATAGGTGATCTGGCCGTTTTCCCGCTGTACCACCCGGTCCTTCTCGTCGCCGAAGGCGCTGGAGCGAAACCAGAGCGCCCCGTCCTGCTCGTAGATGTAATCCGTATCGCGCAGCCGGTTGATGGTCTTGTTGACCGCGCCGCGTTCCGTCAGGGTGAGTTCGGAATACCACTCATCGTAGACTACGCCGAACTCCCGCAGGTCGTCGCGGATGTCGTCCAAGATGGTGTTCAGACCCAGTTCGAAAATGTAGCGGTAGTGATGGGCGCCCAGCAGGGTGCGGGCACGTTCGACCAGGGCGTCGATGTGGGCTTCCTTGTCGCCAGGCGCGACCACCTCGCCCGCTTCGTTGCGAATCTCGTCCGGCGGCGTGTCCTGGAACACCCGCGCCGCCGAAGCCACATAGGCGCCGCCGTGTTCGGCGTGGAGGCGGGCGGCGATGTCGCGCACGTAATCGCCCCGGTAGCCGTTGCTGGGAAAGCGAAACTGTTCGCCGCAGTGCTCCAGATAGCGCAGCCAAATGCTGGCGGCCAGGATATTCATCTGTCGGCCGGCGTCGTTGACATAGTATTCGCGGTGGACCCGGTAGCCAATCGCTTCCAGCAAATTGGCGACGGTGGCGCCAAATGCCGCGCCGCGGCCGTGGCCGACGTGCAGCGGGCCGGTGGGGTTGGCGGAGACGAACTCCACCTGTACCCGCTGGCCGCCGCCAAGCACGCTCCGACCGAAACCGTCCCGCTGTTCGAGGATCTCGTCCACTGTTGCCTGGTAGGCGGCGGGCGCTAAAAAGAAATTGATGAAACCAGGCCCGGCGATGTCCACCTTGGCGACATGGGCGGATGGGGGTAGGGCCGCCATGATGCGTTCGGCCAGTTCGCGGGGCTTGCGGCGGGCGGTTTTGGCCAGGGCCAGCGCGATGGTGCTGGCGATATCGCCGTGCGTGCGGTCGCGGGTGCGTTCCAACGGAATCGAGGATGGATCGACATCGACCAGCACCCCCTCCCGTTGGAGTTGTTGGAGCGCCTGGGCGATGAGGTGGTGCAGATGCGTTTTCAAGGGGAAAGCCTCATGGGGGTTTTCCGGTTAACTGATCATCCCCAGTTTGAAGTGGTAGGTGATGAATTTTTTTGAATTCGTTGACGATCTTGAACGAATCGCGCAGCACTTCCCGTTGCAGCTTGTTGAGATCCTTGGGGTTCAGGTAATTGTCTTGCGGTATTCCCTGTTTGATTTTGCGCAGACCGGCCTCGGCGCGCAAGGTGGACAGATAGGTGAAGACTTCGATCAGTTCACCGCCGAAGGAGGGCTTGAACAGGTTGCGCTGGCTTAAGGCCATGATGCGGTCCACGGTATGGGTCTGCGGCAGCCGGTATTCCAAGGCCAAACTGCGGGCACCGTGAACGATGGGGAAAATGCCGCCTTTCTTGATGTCCAGCTCGTCGCGGTTTTTTTTCGACCACGAAATTGGTGAAGAACCCCAGCGGCGTTTCGAACGCAACAGTGGATTTGGCGAACTGGCTGTAGAAAGAGCGATGATCGCCGAGCAGACGATACATGTGGTCCTTGACATGGCGCAGCAGATTCTCGTCGCCGGCCACCGCCGTGGCGTCGAAGAAGATGGCGAATTGCAGAAAGGAGTCGTGAGTCGGGTGGACGATCCATTGGAACAGTTCGTCCTTGAAGGCGGCAACCGATTTACTCCAATATGGGTTCGACACCATGATGTTGCCGGGACAGCGCGGATAACCGAAATCGATCAAGCTTTCGGTAAATTCGTGGGTGATTCGCTCCAGGTCGGGGTAACTGAAGCCGTCGCGCAGGATCAGGGCATTATCCTGATCGGTCTTCAGCACCTGTTCCTCGCGGCCTTCGCTGCCTAGCACCAGCAGGCAGGCGTTTTCCAGCAGTTCCGGCGGTGCGATCAAAGCGAACAGCTTGCGCAACAGTTTCTTGTTGAGTTCCGACACCAGTTGCATGATGTAGCGGATTTTGATGCCCTTGTTGTGCAGGTCGCGGATCACGTTGACCAGATCGTGGCTGGCCCACTTCAGATCTTCCTGGGAGCGCGCCCGGTCGATTTGCAGGGCGATCAGATGCGAGTGGTTGGAAAGATAACTGAGCAGATCGATCTGTTCGAGAATGCCATGAATGGTTTTGCTGTCGCGGATCACCAGCCGGTTGACGTTATGGTGGGTCATTCGCAGCAGGGCATTGAATAGAAAATCGCCCGGTTCCATGCCGATCAGGTCGTAGGTGGCGAGTGGCCCGATGGCTTCGTCCACGGACCGCCGCTGGATGATGGCCGCTTCCCGCAGATCGGTGGCGGTGACGATACCGACCTCATCGCCATATTGGACCAGCACCGAATTGATTTTGTGGGTTTTCATCGCCAGCGCGGCTTCGTGGATGGACGCTTCGGCGGTCACGAAAACCGGTGGATGAATATAGACGTCCTGAATCCTGGCGATGGTGAAGGTCGCCAACTCTTGGCGGTCGTCGATCTCGCGCAGGGTGGCGAGCCGCTGGGAAATTTTCTGATTGTAGAAAGCCGCCAGCGATGGATGGTTCTGAATGACTTGCAGGAAGACCGGTCGCGGCATCTGCAAGCAGTGGGTTGGTTTGCCGACCACGAAACTGTGGATACCCGTGCCTTCCAGCAAGGCGCCGGCGTCAAAGACATCCTCGGCGCCATACAGGGCGATCACGCACCACATGGGCGGGCCATCGTTGGCGACTGTGGCAGTCTCCGCGCTCGCGCGACCCGGGAGCGTGGGGGTCGCCGTCCACCTCGTAAACCAAGCCGTCGACGATGAGGTAGAGACAGGCGGGGACTTCACCCGCTTTCTGCAAGATTTCGCCCGGTTGAAAGTGGCCGACCTTCAATTCGTCGGCAAGGCGTGCCAGATCCGGCTCGGAAAGCTGGTTGAAGGGAGCAAGGCGCGCGAGGAACGTTTGATGATCCGGGATAGTCACGGCGGCGATTCGATTCCGATTGGCCAAACAAGAACCCCTTCGCGGCGCGAGCCGGAAGGGGCTTAATCTTAGCAGGATTCGACCGAAGCCGGAGGATCGCCGCACTCGCGCGGCGACCTCCAGACCGGGTGGACCACTGCCTAGTGGCTGGACGCGCCCTCGGCGCCAATGCCGGTCTGGCAACGGATGTCCTGCGCTTCGAAGGCTTCGTGTTCCCGCTTGGCGCGTTCGCTACCGTCCAGCATGGAACCGATCCAGATGCCCAGGAAGGCGATGGTCATCGAGATGAATGCCGGGTACTTGTACCCGAAGAGCGGATCGCCGAGTTGCAGAATTTCTTTCCACACGGTCGGACCGACGATCACCAGAACGGTGGCGCTGATCAGACCCAGCCAGCCACCGATCAATGCGCCGCGGGTGGTCATCTTGCCGTAGTAGATCGACATCAGCAAAATCGGGAAGTTGGCGCTGGCCGCTACCGAGAAGGTCAGGGCTACCAGGTAGGCGATGTTTTGCTTCTCGAAGGCGATGCCCAGCAGGATGGCGATGATGCCCAGCACGACGGTGGCGATCTTGGAGACCCGCACTTCCTGTTGTTCGTCGACGTTGCCATGGGCGAACACGTTGGCGTACAGGTCGTGGGAAATCGCCGAAGCGCCGGCCAGGGTCAACCCCGACACCACCGCCAGGATGGTGGCGAAAGCCACGGCGGAGATGAAGCCGAGCAAGAGATTACCACCCACCGCCGCCGCCAGGTTGACCGCCGCCATGTTCTGGCCGCCCTTGATGCCGCCGATCGCGGAAGGATCAGCGAATTCGGGATGACCGGTCAGCAGCACGATGGCGCCAAAGCCCATCAGGAAGGTCAGGATGTAGAAGTAGCCGATCCAGCCGGTGGCGTAAAATACGGACTTGCGGGCTTCGATGGCGTTGCCCACGGTAAAGAAACGCATCAGGATATGTGGTAGGCCGGCGGTGCCGAACATCAGCGCCAGACCCAGCGAAATCGCCTCGATCGGGTCGTTCACCAGTTTGCCCGGACCCATGATGCTGATGTCGCCCTTGCGTGCTTCGACGGCTTTGGCAAACAGCCGTTCCGGACTCATGCTGCCGTCCGAGGCTAGATATAGCGCGCCGAAGGCGATGATGGTCGCGCCAAATAGCAGCAGACCGGCTTTGATGATCTGCACCCAGGTGGTGGCCAGCATGCCGCCGAAGGTGACGTACATGATGATCAAGACGCCGACGATGATGACCGCATAGGTGTAGTCCAGACCGAACAGCACCTGAATCAGTTTACCAGCGCCCACCATCTGGCCGATCAGGTACAGAACCACCACGATCAACGCGGCGGTGGCCGCCAGGGTGCGCATTGGCACTCGCTCGAAGCGATAGGAAACTACGTCGGCATAGGTGTATTTGCCCAGGTTGCGAAGCTGTTCGGCGATCAGGAACATGATGATCGGCCAGCCGACCAGCCAGCCCACCGAGAAGATCACACCGTCGTAGCCGTTCAGAAACACCAGGCCAGAAATACCTAGGAAGGAGGCGGCGGACATGTAGTCGCCCGCGATGGCCAAGCCGTTTTGAAAGCCGGTGATTCCGCCGCCGGCGGCGTAGAAGTCCTTGGCGGTCTTGGTGCGTTGCGCTGCCCAGTAAGTGATGCCCAGAGTGGCCGCGACGAACACCAGAAACATGATGATGGCGGGGATATTGACTTCCGCCTTTTTGACCGCCCCCAAATCGCCGCCGGCGGCTAGGGCACTGCCGGCGACCAGCATCAAAAGGAGGGTGGGAAATACACGCTTCCAGAAACTCATAATACTTCCTCCTTGATTTCGCGGTTGAGCTTGTCGAAGACAGCGTTAGCCCGCTGGATATAGATACCGGTCAGGATAAAGGCCGAGATAATCACCCCGATACCGATCGGAATGCCAATCGTCGTGACGGAACCGGACGACAGGGGAGTGGCCATGAACTGCTTATTGAAGGCGATGGTCAGGATGAAGGCGTAATAGATCACCAGCATCACAACGGACATGGTCCAAGCGAACTTAGAGCGCTTGGAAACCAGTTCGTGGTACTTCGGATTGCTTTTTATCTTGTGAACCATGTCTTGCTGCATCGTTTTTTCCCATCGGTGGTAAGTGGATGACGGGTGTCGTGACGAGCGGGATTCGCAGCGTGAACGCAGCCGCGGGTGAGGTGGACTCACCCCGGATACCTCTCAGGAATCCAATCCCGCCACACCTCCTTTAGTGGTTGCTCTCGGCTGCGGAGAAACCCCGCGAGCCTCGAAAAAGTCTAGCCGTATCCCACGTCAAGTAAAGGGTCAATGACGAAGTTATTTTTTCAATTATTTGAAATTATTGAAAATCAGTTGTGGCAAATAGTCGCGCATTTTCTGGGTATAAGTTTATAATGTAATGATTTATATCATTTATTTTTTTAAATGAAACATATTCTTGCGCGCGACTTGACCCGAAGGGTAGGGAGGGCGACGCGATTTCAACAGGATGTTCAGAAGAGTTCCGCCGGATCGATATCCAAGGACCAGCGTACCCGGCGATCCGCGTGCTCCGCCCGCAGTCGCGCGATCCAGGATTCCAGGAAACGATGCAGATCCTGACGTCGCGCCGCTTGCAGCAGCAAGTGTGCCCGGAAGCGGCCGGCTCGGCGCTCCATCGGCGCGGGCGCCGGACCCAGCAGTTCGATTCCGTCGGCATAGGGATCGGCCAGCGTCCGCGCGGCTCGTAGAAACGTGGTGGCTCGCCCCGGCTCGGCTGCTTCCGCCCGCAGTAGCGCCTGATGGGCGAACGGCGGTAGCCATGCCGATTGTCGCTCCGCCAATGCCGCCGTCGCGAACGCCGGATAACCCTGGGATACCAGCACATGCAGCAGCGGATGGTCGGGGTGATGAGTCTGAATGATGACCACGCCCGGTTTCTCGGCGCGGCCGGCGCGGCCGGCGACCTGTAGGACCAGTTGCGCCATGCGCTCGCCGGCCCGAAAGTCGATGCCGTACAACCCTTGATCGGCATCGACGATCCCCACCAGGGTCACCTCGGGGAAATGGTGACCCTTGGCCAGCATTTGGGTGCCGATCAGGATGCGGCGTCCCCCATTGTGAATATCGGCCAGCAGAGCTTCCAGACTGCCGCGACGGCGGGTGCTGTCGCGATCCATGCGGGTGAGGTCGGTCTCTGGAAATTCCCGCCGCAGCGCTGCCTCCAGGCGTTCGGTGCCGTGGCCGATCGCCCGCAGGTCCACGCTACCACAGAGCGGGCAGGCGGCATCCACCGGCTGACTGTCGCCGCAGTGGTGGCAGATCAGCCGACGCTGGCGCAGATGCAAGGTCATGCGGGCGTCGCAGTGGCGGCACTGACTCAGCCAGCCGCATTCGTGGCAGAGCAGAATCGGGGCGAAGCCGCGTCGGTTGAGAAATAGCAACACCTGCTCGTTGCGGGCCAGATGGATTCGCATTCGCTCCAGCAGCGGTCGCGACAGTCCCTCGGCCATCGGCTGGCGACGCACGTCCAGAATTTCGATGGGTGCTTCCGCGCCGCCGCCGACCCGTTCCGGCAGTTGCAGCAAGCGATAGCGGCCGCGCTCGGCGTTGTGGCGGCTTTCCAAAGCCGGAGTGGCCGAACCCAGTACCACCGGAATCCCGAGTTGCCGGCCACGAACGACCGCCAGATCGCGGGCGTGATAGCGGAAGCTATCCTGCTGTTTGAAGGATGGATCGTGTTCCTCGTCGACGATGAGGATGCCCGGCGCGCGCAGTGGCGCGAATACCGCCGAGCGGGTGCCGACCACCACCCGGGCGATACCGGCGCGAGCCAGCAGCCAGGCATTCAAGCGTTCCCGATCGCTCAGACCGGAGTGCAGCACGGCCAGCGGTCCCGGTAGCCGCTCCCGGAAGCGGGCCAGCAACTGCGGGGTCAGACCGATTTCCGGTGTCAGTACCAGCGCCTGCCGGTCGCGCGCCAGCACGGCTTCGATCAGGCGCAAGTAGACTTCGGTTTTGCCGCTGCCGGTGACGCCTTCCAGCAGAAAGACCTGGAAGCGGTCCAGTTCGGCCGTGACGCTGGTCACCGCCGCCGCTTGCGCCGCGTTGAGTGCGGGCGGCGGGCGTGGCGCGCACGCGGTTTCCGCCAGGATGGCGGCTGGGCGGGCCAGTGGTTCCGCCCAGTTCTTGGCGCGCAGCGCGCGCAAGGTGGCGGTGCTGTCGCGCACCACCGCGCGCAAGGTGTCGGCATCGGCGCCGTCGGGACAACGTGCCAGATAATCGAGCAGCAGCTTCTGGGCAGGTGCGCGGCTTGGGCCGGTGGCGAGCGCGGCACGCCCGGAGGCGGTGATTTGCCAGAGTGGCGCTGGCGCTGGCAACTCGGTCGATTCGCCTTGGCGCAAGAGAGTCGGCAAGGCGGTGGCGAAGACCTCGCCAGGGGGATGATGGTAGTAACGCTGTGCCCATCGCAACAGCGCCAGTACGTCGGCGGGCAGCACCGCTTCGGTATCGAGCACCGCTTGCGCCGGCCGCAGCGCGGTGGGGTTCAGGGTGGTGTCGGTGCCAAGTTCGAGCAAAAAACCGACGACGTGACGCCGGCCGAATGGTACCCGTACCCGCAGGCCGGGTTGCAGAGTAGCCAGGTCGCAACCCGGCGGCGGCAGGTAATCGAAGGTCCGATCCAGAGGCGAAGGGACGGCGATCCGCAAGATCAGGTCGGACACGGCGCGGATCGTCAGGTGCCGAACAGACCGGCGCGCAGTCCCTCGAACATGAACTGAACGGCCAGCGCCGCCAGGATCACGCCCAATAGGCGGTCGATTACGTTGGCGCCGGTTTCGCCCAGCAGTTTCATCAGCGGTGGGGCCAGCAACAGGGTCAGCAGGGTCAGCAGCAAAACCGCCAGCAGCACGCCCAGCACGGCGAGAAACAGCAGAGGGTGTTTCGCCGAGGATATGCTACTGGTGGTGAGCAGAATGGTGGTCAGCGTGCCGGGGCCGGCCAGCAAGGGAAACGCCAGCGGAAACACCGAAATATCATCCTTGTACTGCGCTTCTTCCTGTTCCCGTACCGTCGCCGACCGCAGGCCGGAAGGCCGGGCGAACACCATGTCGATCGCTAGCAGAAACAGCAGGATGCCGCCGCTGACCCGGAATGCCGCCAGGCTGATGCCGAGGAAGCGCAGCAGGGCGTCGCCGGTGAACACGAAGAACAGGCAGATCAAGGTGGCGATCAAGGTGCCCTTGAGCGCCATGCGCCGGCGATAATGATCGCTGCCGCCGCGCGTCAGCGCCGAAAACATCGGCGCGACGCCGATCGGGTCGATCACGACCAAGAAGGTCACGAAGACGGTAACGAGCTGTTCCAGCATGGCGGACGCCGGGGGCGCGGCGTCAGGCTACGACGTGGCCGCGCGTCCGGACTTCACCCTTCAGCCCGGAAAGCGCTGAGCGCGCCGCCCTGGCCGTACACGAACACGATGTTGCCCGCCGCGACGGGTGGGGCAACGATACCCTTGCTCGCGGCTCGAACCCGGCCGACGATCCGACCGCTGTCCTTGCTCAGCCAGTGCAGGTAGCCCTCGTAATCGCCGACGACCACGTAATCGTTGGTGGCGGCCGGGGCGGACAGCCGGCGGCCGCTCAGTTCGGATTGTTTCCAGAGCGTGCCGCCGTTGCCGCGATCCAGCGCCAGCACCGAGTCGGTATCGTCGCTGAGGTAAACCTGCCGGGCATCCACGTCGAGCCCGGCATAGCTGGACAGGTTGCGAGTCCATAGCAGATTGCCATCGCGCATGTTGATCGCGGCCACGTTGCCGCGATAGGCCGCCAGATACAGGGTGTCACCGAACACCTTGGGTTCGGAATCGATATCGATCAGTCGTTCGATCTCGGTGCGTCCGCGTGGTGGCGCGATGGTCTTCTCGGTGATGGGCAATCCCTTGTCCAGAGACAGTACCAGCAGCTTGCCGGTATCCAGTCCGGCGATGATCAGGTTGCCGACCACCAGCGGCGGCGCGCTGCCGCGCAGGCTGAGCGCCGGCACGATATGGGAATATACCCAGCGCCGCTCCCCAGTGCGGGCGTCGAGGCCAGTGAATTTGCCATCGTTGCTGCGCACGACCACCAGATCGCCGCCGGCGCGCGGCGGGGCCAGCACCTCGCTTGAAACCTGGGAGCGCCAAGCTTCCTTGCCGTCTTCCTGGCGTAGCGCGACGACCTGCCCCTTGTCCGTGCCGAACAACACCATGCCGTTCTGGCTGACGCCCACGCCGCCGGAAATCGGTAGCTTGGTCGCGGTTTCCCATAGTCGCTGTCCGTTAATGGCATCCAGTGCCACCACCGTGCCATCGTGGCTGGCCGCATAGAGCCGGCCATCCAGCAGCGCCGGGGTCAAGCGGATGAATTGTTTCTCCGTGCCGGAGCCTACCTGGGTTTCCCAAAGTTGCTGCACGTTGATCGGTTGAGCAATCGATATCAGTTCGGCTGGCGGGATCGAGTTATCGGAGCCGCCGAACCAGCTACAGCCGGCGCTCAGGATAAGGAGCAGTAACGGGACTATGCGGCGGATCATGGGATTATTGACCTGGTGCGGGAGTGGGTGATATCGGCACGGGCGCCGTTTCGCCGTCAACGGTGGTCGCGGTGGGCTCGACCGGTGGGGTTGCGGGCTCGACCGGTGGGGTTGCGGANNNCGACAACGGCNCCACGGNTTCGCCGGCCTGCCGGGACATCCTGCTCAAGCAGATCGTGCCGTTCGTGCGCTACTACGCCTACATCGAAATCACCCCGGACCGCCATCAGAGCCTGTGGGAAGCCTACGAGGAAGTGAAGGAGCAACACCCACACTTCGCCATGCGGCAGATCGACGGCCCGGCCGACATCTACCCGGTATTCCGGGATCTGTTCAAGAGGCGCGTGTCATGAGCTCGTCGCGACTGATTGCCGAGTCGTCCGAATGGACGTTCTCGATGCTGGAACGTTACAACGAGGTCATCGGCCGCATCGCCGCCGAGGAATTCCAGCTCGATACCTACCCCAACCAGATCGAGATCATCACCGCCGAGCAGATGATGGACGCCTACTCCTCGGTGGGAATGCCGCTGGGCTACAAACACTGGTCCTACGGCAAACAGTTCGTGTTGACCGAGAAGAATTACCGGCGCGGGCAAATGGGATTGGCCTACGAGATCGTGATCAACTCCAACCCTTGCATCGCTTATCTCATGGAAGAAAACACCGCCATGATGCAGGCGCTGGTGATCGCCCATGCCGCCTACGGCCACAACTCCTTCTTCAAGGGCAACTACCTGTTCCGTGCCTGGACCAGCGCCGACGCGATCATCGACTATCTGCTGTTTGCCCGAAACTATGTCGCCGAATGCGAGGAACGCCACGGCGAGCAAGAAGTGGAACTCTTCCTCGATTCCTGCCATGCGCTGATGAACTATGGGGTGGATCGCTACAAGCATCCGGCGCCGCTGTCGATGCGGGAAGAACAGCAGCGACAGCAGGAGCGGGAAGCCTACCTGCAATCGCAGCTCAACGATCTGTGGCGGACCGTGCCAGTTCGGCCGTCCGAAGCCGCCGCTGCGGTTGAATCGCGCTACCCGAGCGAGCCGCAGGAAAATCTTTTGTATTTTATCGAGAAGAACGCGCCGCTGCTGGAACCGTGGCAGCGCGAGATCGTGCGCATCGTGCGCAAGATCGCCCAGTATTTCTACCCGCAGCGACAGACTCAGGTCATGAACGAAGGCTGGGCGACCTTCTGGCATTACACGCTGATGAATCGCTTGTACGACGAGGGCTATGCCAACGACGGTTTCATGATCGAATTCCTGCAATCGCACACCAGCGTCATTCAGCAATTACCGTTCGACCATCCCTACTATTCCGGCATCAATCCTTACGCGCTGGGCTTTGCCATGATGAGCGACATCCGCCGCATCTGCCAGGAGCCCACCGCCGAGGACCGTCACTGGTTCCCGAACATCGCCGGGCAGGACTGGATCAAGACGCTGGACTTCGCCATGCGCAATTTCAAGGATGAAAGTTTCATCGCCCAGTATCTGTCGCCGAAGGTCATGCGCGATCTCAAACTGTTCGCGGTGCTGGATGACGATATGCAGGAAGAGCTGGAGATCACCGCCATCCACGACGAGGCCGGCTACCGGCGGCTGCGACTGGCGTTGGCCGATCAGTACAACCTCGGCAGCCGCGAGCCTAATATCCAGGTATGGAACGTCGCTCACCGTCAAGATCGCTCGCTGACCCTGCGTCACACGCCCTACAATCGCCGGCCGCTGCACGCCGACAGCGCCCAGGAAGTGCTCAAACACTTGCACCGGTTATGGGGCTTCACGGTGCGCTTGGAAACGGTGGACGAAGAGGGTCAAGCGGAATTGATCGGGGAATGCCCGCAGGGGCGGGGACGATGAAATTTCGGCTCCATGAAATTTTCCGTGGTAGCCACAAGAAATATGTGGTGTGGGTTTCACGCCCAAAGGCATGGACCCTCGATATCCAACCACATCCAGCGAAACGGCTCGACCAGGCGATCAAGACCAAAGCGTCGGCACTTGAACACCTTGCGTTTGTTGTTGATGCCTTCAACAAAGCCGCTGCATGGCTGCCGGAATACGCCCAAGCCGGCGTTCAATGTCGACGCTGCCGGATAAAACCCGCGACGCTAGATCTGCCCCTCGCGGACCGCCGCCACTTGCGGTTCCGGGGGCGTCAGACTGGCCGCCAGCGCGGCCATGAACCCGGACCGGTCACCTTGCCAGCGCAACGTCTCCCCCACCCAGGCATCGCAAAGGAACGGCACCGGCAACCAGTGACCCTTGGGTAGCACCTTGCCCAAACCGGACAATCGCACCGGATGAACCGGTGTCTCCGGCAATTGCTCGACCAGCCAAACGATACCGGTCTTCAGCTTTCCCAGGCATTCCGGCTCGCCGCGCGTCCCTTCCGGGAAAAAGATCACCATATCGCCCACCGCCAGCGCATCGCGCACCGGCTCCAACACTTCGGCGCGGGAACCGCCGCCGCAAGTTGCCACCGGAATAATCCCGATCACACGAGTGGCAAACCAGGATCGCCAGCGCCCGCGCAAAAAATACTCAGCCGACGCCACCGGCCGCACGCGCGGCAACAAGCGCAAAGGCAACATGGCCATCAGCACCAGCGCATCCAAATGGCTATTATGGTTGGCGACGATCAGGGCCGGCCCCCGCCGCGGCAAGCGGTCGCGGCGGCGCACGTTGATCCCCACCGCCAGCAGCAGAAACGGCTTGACCACCAACAGAAAGAACAGCAGGCGTAGTGCGGCGCAACCCATGGTCAGCTTCAAAAATAAAAGTAACGGATGAAATGGAAAAACAGCGGTGCCGTATAGGTCAGGCTATCCACCCGATCGAGAATGCCACCATGACCCGGTAGCAAATTACCGCTGTCCTTGATACCCAAATCGCGCTTCAGCGCCGACAGGCTCAAATCGCCGAAGAAGCCGGCCACCGCGATCAGCGCGCCGGCCAATAGTGCGTCCACAGTGGAAAACGGCGTCAGCCACGGCGCCAGCAGCGCGGACAACAGCACGGTGGTGACCACCCCGCCGACGAAACCCTCCACCGTCTTGTTCGGGCTGACGGTGGGCGAAATTTTATGCTTGCCTAGCCCCTTGCCCCAGCAGTACTGGGCCACGTCGTTCAACTCGGTCAACAACAGCAGAAACAGCACAAGCCCCGCGCCGCTCACGTGAGGATACTGGGCTTGCGGCAACACCAGCAGATAGGCGAGATGGCTCAGGCCGAACACCATGCTCATCAGTCCCCAATGCAGGCTGCCGGCGGTGCGCAAATGGCCCTGGGTTTCGCCACTCAACACCATCGCCACCGGCAGCAGCAGGAACAGATAAACCGGGATGAAGATGATGAACATCCCGTACCACTCGATATGAATCCAGAAATATTGCACCGGAATGCTCAAGTAGGCCCAGAGCAACACCCGGCGGTCGGCGCGGCGAGTGGGAATCAGGGTTAGGTATTCCTTGAGCGCCAGGAAGCTGACCAGGGCGAAAAACAGCAGCGCCGCCGTCCGGCTGAAGGTCAGCGCCAACGAACACAGCACCACGATCAGCCACCAACTCCGAACGCGCGGACGCAACTCCCCGTTCACGGCGGAAGCCGGTTCCAACCGCCAAACCACGGCGGTCGCCAACAGCAGCAGCGCCCACACTCCGCCCAAAACGACCGTCAGCGGCGAAAACAAAGTCACGGACATGAGGAAAGCTCCCGCAGCGCGGCACGCAGTCGGTTGAAACAGGTCACGGCCAACAAACCGCTGGCAACCAACAATATGGCCGTCAGCCAAAAACCGGGCGACAGGCCGAAACCCAGTAACAAGGCAATGCCGCCGAACAGCAAGGCGCGGTCGCTTTTGCCCAGGGGACCATCGTAACGACGGCTGGCGCCGATCAGCACCGCCACCACACCACTGAACTCGCTCAGCAGCGCCAGCAACACGAATGTCACCACCCATGCGACCGGTGCACCGGGGACCAGTGCCAATGGTAGATACAACCCGATATCAGCCAACACATCGCCCATTTCGTTCAATATCGCCCCCAATGGAGTCGGTTGCTGAAAATCGCGGGCCAGCATACCGTCCAAGGCATTCAGCGCCATACGCAGCAACAGCATCGGCGGAACCAGCAACCAAACCACCGGTGCGACCCATCCGCACAACGCGGCACCGGTCGCAAGCGATAACAATAAAGCCGCGACCGTAATCTGATTGGCACTGACGCTGTGATCGTGCAGCCAGCGCGCGATTGGTCGCAACAGTTTCTGAAAACCAGGTTTGAGCGAATAGAGGGTGATCATGTGAACTTCCGAATCAGTGGGACATCGGGCCAGGTCGGCTAGCGGGTTCGGTGCAACGGTTTGAGTCCACCCGATCACCCATAAGTCATTCATCGCTGGCGTACACGGCGCGAGTGGATTCCTCACCAGCCGATGGCATTTAGAGAATGCCGATCGATCATTCGACCGCAAGGCGATTGCGGTAGACGTAATCCAGACAGCAGGCGCAGACCCGGAATCGCATGATTGCCGGCGCGAATTGCCGTATCCCGCTCCATCGATGCAATGCCGCAATAACTGAGAAGTAGGCTTCGGCATACCGAATTGAACCGACGAACAGCGCGAAAATATCTGATGATGAGATATGTTAGGGGGATACTTGGCTATTTACCTGTTACACCATACAAGTGTTATACTTTAGTTGGCCAGTAAATTTTTATAAACTTAGCAGATAAAAATCCGATTTTTCCAAAATCTGCAAAACCATTTTATGAGGTATCGCTTGCGTGAACTCAACAACTCCAATTAAGGATATTCAAATTATTGGTTCAGTTCAACCAGATCAAAGTATAGATCTTAATACGATCCATATGATATTCAAGAGTGAAGCTCGACCACTAATCCATGGCGATACGTTTACAGGACGCCCTGTCACTAAAAATAATCGCTGACGATCACTATGTCATCAAGTACCACTCTGAATACCAATTCAACGAACGCGACAGTAAACGCTGGATTGAAAAAAACTCTAGAGAAGGAACGCCAATATTGTGTTCACAACCCTGCAAAAACCTGGTTTTATATATGGCAATCCGAGCAGATTCTCATTGCCAATATAACACCAAAGCTGTTGCCATTACATATCGGATATAAAACTATTTCTCCAGATGAGTTACTGAAGCATATAGCAAATATGGCGGACATGTATTTTCGAGTTGCCGCTAATTTCAATGTCAAACTTGACGAAGGATTATCTAATTATGGCATTGATGGACAAGGAAACCTACACTACCTAGATGATGATATCTACAAATGGGATAATTTTACTGGATTAACTCAGATACTAGGTGTTTGGTTTCGACAATTGGAGTGGTTGACCCAAGAACACGCTCAAAGACTTGGTGCCATCTTTCAGGAAGTACTACTCAAATATTTCACTGATACTCATTGGATTGTGGTTATCAGCCGACAGCTCAACTCATTATTTTACGCCAATAAAAATACAAATAGAACGCAAACAATATTTTCTGAAGGGCTTTGAAAAAAATACCTTCAATCAAAGGGATAAACAAAAAAACAACAACCTCCAAAAGTTGAGGGAAAGCGATTTGCTATTCTAGCGGATATACATGCCAACTATCCTGCCCTAATGGCCGTATTAAACCGGTTGGATGAGTTGGAAATTAAAGATGCGATTGTCCTGGGAGACATCGTCGGTTATGGCCCTCATCCAATGGAATGTATTCGCGAGCTTCAAAAGCGTAACTTCTTGGTTATTAAAGGCAACCATGACCATGCATTGGTCACCGGAATCCCTGCCCGCGGATTTTCACCAGTTGGTCGCTGGGTATTGGAGTGGAGTGCGGCCGAGGTAGAAAAAGCAGAATGTGACTGGTTGGCTAATTTACCAGCCTATCATCAACAGGACAATTGGATTGCGGTACATGGCGCACCACAAGATAAAACATTTTTTTAATGCCTATGTCTATCGCCTGACCTATGAAGAAAACTTGAGCTATCTAGCAGAGCACGCCATCCCTATCTGCATACATGGACATACACATATTCAGGGTACTTATTATCTTCGTGGGAAACGTCATGGATTTGAAAACACCGATGAATTACGGCTTGATGATATCAAGCACTGTCTGGTATGCCCAGGCTCCGTGGGACAACCTCGTAGCGGCAAGACTGATGCGGAATTTGCCATCTTCGACCAACAACAAGAGATTATTCAATTCCATCGAACAAATTACGACTTGGAGTGCATTGTGAAAGATATGCACCACCATGGTTTTCCGGTACAGCTCATCGATCGTCTTCGCCAAGGACGATAAAAAAGGCGCTCAGCGAGCGCCATAGGAAGGCTAATCAACAATATTCTTCAGGATGGGCACAAAGGAGCAACTTTAGGCAAAGCCCCCCGCACCGCAGCCCATCCCATCCCTAGATTTGCTTTTTTCCCAGTAATCAGCACAAGCAAAGAATTTTCCTTACCTGGAACGACCGACATAAAATGATATGTCTTCTCGGTCGTCATTTGTACTTCTTTAATCATATGACTTACAGTCGAGCCTCGCTGGGTGCTTAACATATCCTCAACGGCGCTGACAGTATTGCCACGGAACATATCCACTGCCGCTGCCGCGACCGCATCCAGGTAGCTTTGAGTGAAATAAGGTACATTATGGGCCACAGCTAACAATAGCCCAGAAGAAAGGTCCACAACAGCGGCACCCAACGCATCGTTAACGCCTTTAACCAATTGCTCACAAACTTCATTCAAGGAAGACATACAGGGTTCTCCTCATTATTAAAAAAGGGTTATTAAAACACACCTTACAACTTTCACGGCAGTATCTTTGCCAAAGAATCCGCAGTGTTACGACCAGCACTCAACAACATTCCAAGATTCGTGCTCTTGGAGGAAATACAGGTCAGCATCAATATATCATTGACGCGCAAAGAAACGACACGACCATCACTGTTTTCCAAAATAACAAATTGACAAAGCTGCTGTAAAGACTCTCTGGCGATGCTCTCGCCAAGCGCCAACAAGGAGCTATTCATTGTCGATATTTTGTGTGTCGGTAGGTCTCGCTTTAGAGAATACGCAATTTCATGACCATCTACTGTTGAAATAAGCGCACCATAAGCGCCAATACACGCACTCATGAACTCAGCAAGCTTTGCTTCACTCTGTGCCAACTGTTCTTTAGTATAATTAACAACAATTGTATCTTCGTATTCCATGCCTGATTCCTGGGTTTCTACTTCAGTTTCATCACTTGCAGATTCAATCTCTGAAACTAACTGAGCAGAGTCGCTTATATCAGCTTGCTCATTTGCTTGTTCAATATCGGTCGGTTGTATTGAATCTGTTTGTTCTTTTTTCGCTCAAATCCATCTGCGATTCGGAGGCATGGGTAGGTTTTTTTTTCTGAGCCGATAGCCTTATCCTGGCCTTTAAACCCCAACAAGGCGCTTAGTTTATCTCTCGTAAGCTTCATGGCGGGTTATTCTACCTTATGCATTCACGTATCAGATGGTCCACATATATCAATCTTGAATACTATATCAACAATAAAACAAAGAATTCACTGAAACCAAGATGTACATAGCTCATGAAAGTTCCAAACATGTCAATAAAAGCATTTAGCAAAAAAAAGCACATCATCCTTATTGCGAGCATCAATAGCAAAGGTTGGAAAAACCTGGCCACGCTTTTGCAAAAAATTCCTGATAATCATCGATGCTTGGAGTGTCTTTAATATCCGAACAAGTAACACCAATAACCGCATCAGTTTCGTTAATAAAATCAGCAAAATTGTCCAAATACATTTCTAAATCTTTAAGAGGCTCTGGACGTCTATTATCGACCAGAACAATTAAACCCAGACCACCTTGTACCAAAATATCCCACATAAACTTAAAGCGTTTCTGGCCTGGAGTTCCATAAAGTCCAATTTTCTGCCCATTATCCAAAGTAATTTGTCCAAAATCCATGGCTACCGTTGTTTTTTCCTTAACCTTCGACAAACCATCAGTGGAAAACACATCCGTGGAAACCGGTGGGAACTCGCTAATAGTTGCGATCGCCGTTGTTTTTCCAGCCCCTGGTGGTCCGGTAAAAATAAATTTAATTTGTTTCATTAGATCCCCAATCGACTACGAATCCTACTGAATAAGCTACGTTTGCCGGTATTTGATGGTTCTTTCTCAGGTACCGAGGCAGGTTTCCCTTGTTGTTCCAAATAACTCAAGGTACGGCAAGCATTAATAAAATCAATAACATCTTCGATTGGAACCTTAAGATGATCAGCAAAATAACTGATATTGCCGCCACGTCTTAACAACGCCGTAAGCTTCAAATGCAGGGGATCTTGGCCTAATTTCTTCAGATCGGGCCAGCGATTTAATCGATAGGATTCAGCAAGAGATAAGCCATCAAATAACTGACCAGTAGATATGGCTAAGGCTGCTATCCAGAGTGGCACGTCTAAATCTTGTGCCTTAAGGTTTTGTATCGCTTTAGCAAGCTGATTATGATTAACTTCTTCTAGTTGTATATTTTCAACAGGAGAAGCAAGCAAATCCTCTATTTCCATTTGAACAAGATTGGTGGTGTAATAGCGGCGATGCTCTATATCGAAAATGACGAAACGTCCAACCCTATCGATAATTTTTATTATTTTATTATGATTGTTATATAAAACTTCCAAAACCCGACGAACTCCCACGGAAGTACTTGCAGTATCAATTTTCTCGTCCAGTGCACTAGACTGAGAAACCCGAGGAGATTCTTGCTCTTTTTGTTCTGGAACACGACCGAGAAACTGCTTGCTAGCCTGCCGCAAAACCGGCACCAACTCCGCAGACCGCAATGGACGAGGCAAGACCAAAACCTTTTCCGGTAAGCCTTCAGTCCTACCACTGAATGCGATTAACACTTGGCGCTTATTTTCACGCGCCCAGTCTTCCAATTGAAGGCGCCCCCCCTCACTATCGGCATCGACCAGCAAAGCCGCCGCCGTCTCCAGGTTGTTGGTATGCTCCCAGCTTGCCACTTCATCATTTTTGGTAAACTCTAGAAATACTTTCAGAGTCAACTCATTACTACGGGATAAATAGCTGGTGAAAAGCTGTAGTCTTTGTGGCATTGGCAGTGGTTACAAATGAGGTTGTAAACTATGTAAGTGTTCAAAATAACCGCTAGCGTGACCGGTTAAGGCATGGTGACCCAGCAGCGCCAGCGCGCGGCCTATGTTCGGTGGGAATCTCAGTAGCGGGGGTGGCTTCAACCGTGAAGACAGCAGGCGGATCGTTATTTGCGCTACCCCCCTTCATCCTTCAACTCCAATCGCTGGATTCTGAGTTCGTTAACCGACTGATCTTGCTTGTGTGCAATGCACTCGTATCACTATTCACATGGATCTACAGCTCAGTATAGGCATGAAATTATAAAAAAATCCATTTTTTTTGTAATATAAGCTACACAATCGAAACCCTAAACTTTAGAAGTTACACAATATAAACATTAACTCATTGATTTATATTGAAACCTGGTTACTTGCTATATGAGCTTAATTTAATAAAAAATCAACAAGTTATATATTCTGCCAAGCATTAATCGGATGGCCTATGTGTATAAAAATTTGAGAATTTATGTAATTTCATGAAAAGCCACTAAATGGCGACACGGAACATTTGGTGGTTGAGGCAAGCCCGATATACACCTAACCCCAACCACACTCGTTCAACTCGTTCAATCAGAACTGGCTGGCGACGAAATCCCAGTTGACCAAATTCCAGAACGCTTCGACGTACTTGGGACGAGCGTTGCGGTAATCGATGTAATAGGCGTGTTCCCACACATCGCAGGTCAGCAGCGCGGTCTTGCCAGAGGTCATCGGCGTACCAGCGTTGCTGGTGCTCATCAGTTCCACCGAACCGTCCGCGTTCTTGACCAACCAGCCCCAGCCGGAACCGAAGGTACCGACCGAAACCTTGGTGAATTCCTCCTTGAACACCGCCAGTGAACCAAATTTTTTTATTGATCGCCTCGGCCAGCGCTCCGGTCGGCTCGCCGCCACCGTTGGGCTTCAGGCAATTCCAGTAGAAAGTGTGATTCCACACCTGCGCGGCGTTGTTGAACAGCCCTCCAGACGACTTCTGGATAATCGCCTCCAGCGGCAGTTCTTCGTATTCGGTACCCTTGATCAGGTTGTTGAGGTTGGTGACGTAGGTCTGGTGGTGCTTGCCGTAGTGATATTCCAGGGTTTCCGCCGAGATGTGAGGCTCCAGCGCGTTCTTGGCATAGGGTAGTTCGGGCAGTTGATGAACCATCGTCGTCTCTCCATTGATCCAGTAGATGACAGATAAGCCTTCAGGGTCGCAGCGCCCGGTTAGAGCATGGGGAAGGCATTAAAGTTTTACCGCCGGTGTGGGGTCCGATCAGCAAAGCCGGGCTAGTCTAGACGCCGGTTCCAACCGATGCAACGCGGGTTTCAGCCAAGCGGGGTGTGTTATTCTTGCCGCCAGACCGGCCGCCGGACTGGTACGAAGTCGGTCCGCACGCCCTGCGTTTCAGCCCACGGAGACCGAACAAATGCATAAACTCTCTCTCATTCTCGCTTTTCTCGCCGCCCTGACCCTCACCGCCTGCGTCGGGCTGGGTGGCGGCTCCAGCAGTGACACCAGCACCAGCGCCAGCACCAGCACCAGCCTCAGCGACAATGCGCGCCGTGGACCTAAGGTCAGCGATTCCGAAATCACTGCCTCCATCAAGGATGCCTTTAAGCAGGACGATCTATTGTCGAACGCCAGTATCACGGTCACTTCCGATCAGGGTGTCGTCAGCATGAGCGGCCGCTTGACCGCCCGCGCCGCCAACCGTGCCATGTCGCTGGCCCGCGCGGCACCCGGCGTGTATCGGGTAGTCTGGTCCAGCATCGACTACATTCCCGAATAAGCCGAAATACCGGCCCATCCCACAAGCGCGACGATTCCATGTGCGGCATTGGCGGTGAATTGCGCCTCGACGGCGGCGAACCGGATGGAGCCTTGATGGGGCGGATGCTGCGGCGTCTGGCCCGGCGCGGCCCCGATCACGAAGGCACCTGGTCCGATGGTCCTCTGTTGCTGGGTCACCGGCGGTTGTCGGTGATCGATCTCAGCGACCGCTCCAACCAACCCATGGTGGACCCTGAACTGGGGCTGGCGCTGGTATTCAATGGCACCATTTACAACTATCGAGAACTACGGCGAGATCTGCTGGCCAAGGGTTACCACTTTTTCTCCGAGGGGGATACCGAAGTCATCCTAAAGGCTTACGCCGAATGGGGCGAGTACTGTGCCGAGCACCTCATCGGCATGTTCGCTTTCGCCATTTGGAACCTGCGCGAGCGCACGCTGTTTCTGGCGCGCGACCGCCTGGGCATCAAGCCGTTGTATTACAGCCGCACTACGCGCGCCTTCCGTTTCGCCTCCAACAGTCAAGCTCTGCTGGAGGCACCGGATGTGGATACGGCGATCGACCCGATCGGTCTGCACCATCAGTTGACCCTGCACGCGGTCATCCCCGCGCCACGCACGATCCTGCAAGGCATCCGCAAGCTGGCGCCCGCGACAACGCTCAGCATCGCCGCCGACGGCCGGGAAACCAGCCGAGTCTACTGGCAGCTGCGCGCCGAACGGCCAAAGACGCCACATGGCGAGCGGGAATGGCTCGACGCCGTGCACGATGCGCTGCGGCTGGCGGTGCGGCGACGGCTGGATATCGCCGACGTGCCGGTGGGCGTGCTGTTGTCCGGCGGACTAGATTCCAGCCTGCTGGTGGCGTTGCTGGCCGAATCCGGGGTGCGCGACCTGCGGACCTTCTCGGTCGGCTTCGAGGATCAGCCGGAAGAAAAAGGTAGCGAGTTCGAATATTCCGACCAGGTCGTCGCCCGTTACCAGACTCGCCATCACAAATACCTGATCCCCAACGACCGCGTGCTCGAACGCCTGCCCGAGGCGATCACCTGCATGGCCGAGCCGATGGTCGGTCAGGACGCGGTGGCGTTTTTCCTGCTGGCCGAACAGGTTTCCCAGGCGGTCAAGGTGGTACAAAGCGGTCAAGGCGCCGATGAAGTATTCGGCGGCTATTTCTGGTACCCACGGATGGCCGCCGAGACCGGCGACAACCTGGAGCGGTTTCGACGGCACTACTTCGACCGCGATCACGACGAGTGGCTGGCCACGGTCGCGCCGGCCTACCACGGCCCCGACCACACCGCCCAACTCATCTCCCAGCGGCTAGCGGAACCCGGCGCCGAGGAATACCTGGACCGGGTGCTGCGGCTGGACGTCACCACGCTGATCGTGGATGACCCGGTCAAGCGCGTGGACAACATGACCATGGCCTGGGGGCTGGAAGCCCGAGTGCCGTTCCTGGACCACGAACTGGTGGAACTGGCGATGCAACTGCCGCCGGAATTGAAGATCGGTGGCGGCGGCAAATACGTACTGAAAAAAAATCGCTCGCGGACTACTGCCGGATGCGGTGATCGACCGGCCCAAGGGTTATTTTCCGGTGCCGGCGCTCAAGTTCGTGCGTGGGCCATTTCTGGCATTCATGCGCGACATCCTCGACTCGCGCGCCTGTCGGGAGCGCGGCCTGTTCCAGCGTGACTATCTGGATCAGCTACTGGCCGAACCGGAAGCGCACCTGACCCGACTGCTGGGCAGCAAGCTGTGGCATGCGGCACTGCTGGAACTGTGGCTGCAACTGAATGTGGATTCGGTTGGCCGGAACGACGTGCCCTGATCTCTCCCAATCGGATACCCGCCATGCAACCTCTCGCGCGCCGCCGGTCTAAAATCGCGTATATCCATCCAGGATAGCAATGCCGTTTTCTTGCCGAATCACTCTCTAACCCGAGGTCATGCAATGGACGTCTTGGAACTGATCAAACAGCAAGTGGAATCCAATCCAGTGGTTATCTACATGAAAGGCACCCCGGAGATGCCGCGCTGCGGTTTCTCGCAGCGCGCGACCCAGGCGCTGGCGGCCACCGGCCTGCCGTTTGCCTACGTGAACGTAATGGAAGACCCGGAGATTTTCGATAACTTGCCGCGCTATGCCGACTGGCCCACTTTTCCCCAGATCTATGTCGGCGGCGAACTGATCGGCGGTTGCGACATCACCTTGGAGCTTTACCAGAGCGGCGAACTGCAAAAACTGATGGAAGAAGCCGTCGGCAAATCCAATACCGTGACTGACACGCCGTCCGCCTGAATCAATTTTTCCGCCCACCCCGCCCGGCTCCGCCGGGCTTTTTTTGTGATTGTGCAATACGAAATATTTTATTGTTCAAACCTATACAGCCGCTCCATGAATACTACAATAATGACTATCCAAGCTCCGTGATCAGGCTCCTCGAATTCACAAGCCGGCTTGAATCCGCCTTTTCAGGCTCGGTCTTTGTTCCGGGAAGGCGTCGATCCTTGGTCACGGTCGAACGAGGTCGAGAAATCATGCCCAGTTATCTACAGCAGATCGCCTCCCGGTTCGAAAACCTTGAACCCGACAAAGCGCGGGAGCTACTTCGAATCGACGCAGCCTACATACGCTTCGGACTGAGCGACGGCGTTTTTGGTGATCCGCGCGACGGCGCGGCCAACCGCTTGCTGCGCCATTTGCCGAGAATGGCGCGCATGCGACATTTTCGTCTATACCGAATCGGTATCGGCGAACGTGCGGACGGCGCCTATACCCACCAGGCGGTCGCCCTGCTGGATGCCCAGCAACTGCCCACGCCGGGCAATACCCTTGCGGTGCTGGACCCAACCGGAAACGCTACTACCCAAGCCACGGCCCGGGAATACGATTGTCATCAATATTCCTTCGAAACCTGGCAAGACTTGCAGCGCTACTACGGACGCGGTTGTGCCTTGCTCGCCAATCACCCAATACCCCTTCGGCCATCCCTGGAACCGCCGCTCCCCAACCCGCCGCCTGCCCCCGTATCCCAACTCTACCGCTGAAGGGGCGCCACGACACTCAGACCCGTGCACGGCGGGTCTTTTCGATCCCTACCCACAAAATTCTCACGACACCATTGCGGTTTATGCACACTTATTGAAAAATACGAATCATTCGCATTCGCGGGGTGTGCTTGCATGAACTTGATCTGCCTTTCCGAACTGGCGATCGGCCAGCGTGGCGTCATCGAAGAAGTGGAAACCGAGGAGCAATTCCGCTGGCGGCTACAAGCCCTGGGTTTTCGCATCGGCCGAGAAGTGCGGTTGATTCGCCAAGCACTGTTCGGCGGACCACTGCAAGTCCGAATCGGCAGCGTCAACGTGATGCTGCGCCGACATGACGCCGCTTTCATCCATCTTCGAGCCATGGGATGAAGCGCATCGCCCTGCTGGGGATGCCCAACACCGGAAAATCCACCTTTTTCAACCGTCTGACCGGCGCCGGCGCCCGCATCGGCAACTGGCCGGGTATTACCGTCGATCTGCTGAGCGCCAAGATCCTGCTCGGTACCGAGATGGTCGAAGTGGTCGACCTACCCGGCCTTTACGATCTGCACGGATTCGCCGAGGACGAGCAGGTAGTGCGGCGCTTTCTGCTGAACAACCCGGTGGATCTGCTGTGCATCATCCTGAACGCCACCCAGATCGACCAGCAACTGCCGCTGGCGCTGCAACTGCGCCGGCTGGGACTCAGGGCGGTTGCGATCATGAACATGACCGACGAAGCCGAACAGTTGGGCATCCGCTTCGACGCGGCGGCGCTGGCGGCGGGGCTGGACTGTCCGGTCTGTTTCATCAGCGCCAAATACGGTCGTGGCTTCCCGGAGGCCCGCGAGACGCTGCGGCATGTCCTGAGCCTGGACGCCCCCACCGCCTCCCCCACCTCACAAACCGATTTCGTCGCCGATGAGGCGCTGATCGCCGAAGCCGAGAAGTTGATCGCCCGCTCCGTCAAGATGCCGCGAGTGCTGGAATACGGCCTGAGCGAGCGCATCGACCGCTTCGCCCTGCACCCGGTGCTTGGCGTCCCGCTGTTCTTCTTGGCCCTGTTCCTGCTATTTCAGGCGGTCTATACTTTGGGTACACCACTGCAGGATGGGGTGGCTTGGCTGCTGGAGCAGTTCCGCGAGTTGGGACTGGTGCATTTGCAGGCGATTCTGCCCGGCTGGCTGTACGGGCTGTTGGTGGAAGGCGTGTACGACGGCTTGGGCACGGTCGCTTCGTTCGTGCCGGTAATCGTGCTGTTCTTTCTGGGCATGGCACTGGTCGAAGACAGTGGCTACCTGTCGCGCATCGCCTTTCTGATGGATGCGTTGATGGCGCGAGTCGGTCTGGACGGGCGTGGCTTCGTGATGCTGTTGATGGGATTCGGCTGCAACGTGCCGGCGCTGATGGGCACCCGGGTGATACGCGCGCGCGGCCTGCGCTTGCTGACCATGCTCATCATCCCCTTTTCGCTGTGCTCGGCCCGGCTGCAAGTCTTCATCTTCCTGATCTCGGCATTGTTCAGCCCGACCGAAGCGCCGCTGGTCCTACTCACGCTGTATGCAACCAGCTTCCTGATCGCCCTCGCCACCGCCCTGCTGTTCAAGAATCGGCTGGGCGGCGGCGAGCCGCTGTTGATCGAGCTACCGCCCTACCGGTTACCGACGTTCCAGCAGGTGGTACTGCGCGCCTGGCACGAAATCCACCATTTTCTCAGTCGCGCCACCCGCTTCATCGTTGCGGGAGTGGTGGCGATCTGGTTGCTGACCCACCTTCCCACCGGCGTGCCGGCTGGTGGTCCCGAAACCCTGGCGGGAATGTTCGGCGGCTGGCTGGAACCGCTGCTGCGGCCGATCGGCATCGACCAGCAGATGGCGGTGGTGCTGCTGTTCGGTTTCGTCGCCAAGGAGATCGTGCTGGGCGCGATGGCGGTGGTCTACGGGGTGCAAGGCAGCGCGCTGGCACAATTGACGGCCCAGCACATGGACTGGGTGCAGGCGTTCAGCTTCATGCTGTTCACGTTGGTCTACACTCCCTGCCTGTCCACGGTAGCGACTCTGCGCGGCGAATCCAAGAGTCTGGCCTTCACCGGTGTCAGCATCGCCTGGTCGCTGGCGCTGGCCTGGCTGCTGAGTTTCGTCTTCTATCAGGGCGCGCGGTTGCTGGGGTATTGACCTCTATGATCCCGCCATCGACCGGCATTGGCGCTCAAACATAAAGCTCCACCATCTTGCGCCAATGCTTCGGGCTGTGCGCCCCGCCCCTGCCAGACATGCATGGCGTTCCAGACCCCTTTGTGCCACAGCGATTCGCTGAGTTGTCGATTATTGTCCAGAAACGGATCTCGATCGCCAATCGCCAGCACCACGTCCAGACGCCGCAGACGATCCAGCAGATACGGATCGGACAGATTCGGCACGAAGTGGCTGGGTGTATTGAAGTAAACGTGCTCGTCGTAATGACCGTCGAACAGGTTGTGGAAGTGCTCGACCGGCTGGGTCAGATCGAAGCGGCCGCTCAACGCCACCACCTTGTGAAACACCTGCGGATGACGAAAGGCGAAGTTGACCGCATGGAATGCTCCGAAGCTGCAACCGTGCGCAATGACGCAAGGGTGGCCGTTCTTCGCCCACATCAGCGGCAGCACTTCATTCAACAGATAGGATTCATACTGCATGTGCCGGTGGACACGATCCCAGGGCCGGTTCCAGAAGCAGTAGAAGCTTTCTTCGTCGATGCTATCCACACAGTACAACTGCAGCCAACCCCGGTCGATCTTGTGGCGCAACGCCTCGGTCAGCCCCATATTCTCGTACTCGTAAAACCGGCCGCAACGAGTGGGAAAGACCAGCACCTTGGCTCCGGCGTGGCCGAAGACCAGCAGTTCCATATCCCGGTTCAGTCGATGGCTATACCACTTGTGATATTCTCGATTCATGCCTGCGGATCAATTTCAACAAATTGAATTGGTTGAAATTTACCGCAGAAATTTGACATGCGTATGAAAGAGGAATGACAGGTCCGCGCGGTGTGGAGCGCCCATCGTCTCCAGCCGCCCGGCGTGGCTCAATCGCGGTTGAAGAAGTACGCCAGCGCATCCAGCAAGCGTCGGTCCTCGACGATCGTGCCAGCGTGATCGAAGTGGCCCGCCCGCAGCACGAACAGCTCCTTGGGACCGGCGAGCGCGTTATAAACCGCGAACTGGCCGGGCGGCGGCACCGCCGGATCGAAGCGAGCGGCGGCGACGTGCATGGGGATGCGTAAATGGCGCGCGGCAACGGCGGCGTCAAAGTAGCGCAGTGTATCCAGGACCTGGCCAGTCCGCCGCTGGTGGCGACGGACCGCCTCGCCGCTACCCACGCAGGGCATCCCCAGCCGCAGCGGATGATGGCCGAAACTAGGCACGTTCAGATGGGCTCGATGAAACCGTTCGTCCCACGGCAAGGCCAGCGCGCCGATGCCGCCACCGAAACTGATCCCCAAATACTCCAACCGCCGCGCCGCCGTGGGAAACAGCTCCAGGAGCGCCGAAGCCGCGCACCACACGGTATCGGCCGCGCAAGCGCCGTGCACGTAAGTATCCCGCTCACCGATCCCATGCAACACATGATCGTCCGGGTTCGCCGGAATCCCGGCGCAGGCACTGCGGGAAATGCCTCGGGCACAGGGAAACAGCATCGCCGCCCGAGGGATGGGCAGATGAAAATCCGGGCCATCCCGACCGCCATAACCGTGACCAACCACGACGCCGCGTTCGACGGGCGCATCGCGCGGCCGGGTCAACCAGCCCTTGACCAAAAACCCGTTCAGCGATGTGAATTCCAGCTCGAACATATGGATACGCGGGTGTGGACTGGGAACCTCCCGCAATATCGGCGCAACCGTGACCTCGCGAGCACGGGCGTACAAGCTTCGCCAGAAACTGGCGAAATCGGGTGACTCGGCCGGTGGTGTCACCGCCAGCAAGGTGGCAAGATCGTAGCCATGGGTCGGATCGAAGAAAAAACCGTGTTGAAGCATGCGGCTGGCTCAAGTTGGATTTAAAAATGGCGCACGATAATCCACACTATTCCAAGCTGTCAGTCAGTTGGAGACTCGTTCGCGCTTGGGTTAGACTCAAAAAGTCGCCATGATGGCAAACCGTATTTTCGTAATCAAACTACTCACCAGAGGATCGATTCATGCCGAAGAAGAAAGAGCCGACCAGCACTCCGGTCAACAAGGACCCCAAGAAAACCACCAAACCGACCACGGCAGCCGCCGCCGCAACACCTGCCGCATCCGTAACCCCCGCCAAGGCCGAGGCGCCAAAACCCACCGCGAAACCGGCATCCACCAAAGCCACCAAAGCCCCAGCCGCGCCCGCCAAAGCCACGGCTACGGCCAAAAAGGCCATCGACTCAACCGCCACGGTTGTCGTCGCCAAATACGATGTCGGATTCGGCAATAAGCTGTTCATCCGTGGCGAGGGCGCCGGCCTCAGTTGGGAAACCGGCGTGGAAATGAAAAACGTCGAGAACGACGTTTGGGTGTGGACCAACAATGATCTCAAAAAGGGTGCGGTCGCCTGCAAATTCCTGATTAACGACGATGTCTGGTCGACTGGCGAAAATCTCTTCGTCCCGGCCGGCGAAACGTCCACGGTTTTTCCCAACTTTTAATCCGCTTGATCGAGTGGACCCGACCGGCGCGACTCGCGCCCGGGTCCGGCTCAAACCGTTCACAATCCCTCGCCTCGTAACCGCTCGAACTCCGTTCGCGAGCGGGTCACGCAATCCTCGATCGCCACTCCGTTGAAGTAATTGCCGACCAGCGCCAAGCGATGTCCGGCCAATGCCTGGTTCAGCTCTTTGGCCCGTTCACCATGACCGACCCGCAGCGCGGGCAATTGGTTGAGCTTCGACACGATGTTCCCGGATTCAAGCAGGGCTTGATCGATGCCGAGCACTTGGGCGATTCGTTCGAGCTTCTGTTCTTCGCCCAATACGCCGGGCCGGAAGTGGAAGGTAAAACCTCGCCAGTGGGCATCGGACACGGTATCGCGCGACACCATCGAGTAAAACGGCTCGCCTCGGCCGATCAACCCCGCCACCGGCGGTAGGGATAAGCGCGCGGCCGGCAACGCCACGCCAACCGATTCGACCTGGGCGGTCTCGATCTCCGCCAGTCGCCCGGCGACCTCGGGAAACGGCGCGTGCAGCAGTTGGGTCGCCGTTGCCACCGGCGTGGCCAGACACAGCGCGCGGGCGCCGTACTCGCTGCGATCGGTACGAACGACCCAACCCTTACCATCGCGCCGAATCTCCCGCGCGCTTTGCCCGAGTTCGACGGAGAAGCCCATTTGCCCAGCCAGGGTGTCGGCGATGGTTTGCAGTCCGCCGGGCAGCGTGAAACCGCGTGGTACATCCTTGCGCCGGGGCCGGGGTTGAAACAGGCTGTCGGCGGGAAACTCGCCGGCCGGCTGACAAATCACCGCGTCGAAGGCCGGCTCGAACACCGCCGCGTAATTGCGGCGGCCGACGATGTGGCCGTAGTACTCGGCGACGGTGCGTCCGGTTTTGATCAGGCCGAGCATGCGAACCGGGGCCAGCGCCAGTGCCGGGAAGTACAACTGGGAAGGAATGCTTTTGACCGCGCCGCCGACCAACAATCGGAACCCGACCCTGACTCGGCGTTGCAATCGGCTCAGCAACCCGACCCGTTCCAGAATCGCCAACAGATTACCGTAGGAATTGAAACCGCTGTGCGCGCCCAACTCCAGCCAGAACCCGTCCATCTCGCCGCCGAAACGATGCGAGTGCAGGCATCCCCCCCACCCGGTCTTCCCGCTCCAACACCAGCACGTTCAGGCCAGCGGCGGCGGCGTAATGGGCCATGCTCAAGCCGCTGATACCGGCTCCTATAATCAATAGATCGCGGTCGGCCATAAACGAACTCCGGTAGGGATAAACACTCGAACGGCGATTTTCGACAAGGGTGCAGCAACGGTCAAGTCAACCAAACCGTGACAGGTTGGTCGATCCAATCTTGCTTTGATTTTAAGGGCTTATCACACTCCAACTCAGGAGAACATCATGAACATCCGCTCTTGTTTCGCTCACGATCTATTCCAAGGCAAGACCGTGTTCATCACCGGCGGCGGCAGCGGCATCAATCTCGGCATCGCCCGCAACTTCGCGGCGGTCGGTGCCGATCTTGGCATCCTCGGCCGCTCGCAAGACAAGCTGAACGCGGCGGCGGCGGAACTGCGCGCACTCGGCGCGCGAGTCTCGACCCATGCCGCCGACGTGCGCGATTACCCCGCGTTGGAAAAGGCCATGCGGGACGCTCGCGAGGAACTGGGACCGATTCATACCCTGATCTGCGGCGCGGCCGGCAACTTCCCCCTACCCGCCGAACAGATCAGCCCCAACGGCTTCAAGTCAGTGGTGGACATTGATCTGCTGGGCAGTTTTCACACCTGTCGGGCGGCGTTCGAGCAACTCCAGGAAACTCGGGGCAACATCATCTTCATTTCCGCTGGCATGGCGTTCATGCCGTATGCTTTTCAAGCCCATGTCGGCGCCGCCAAGGCCGGTATCGACAACATGATGCGCAACCTGGCGCTGGAATGGGGCCGGTTCGGCATTCGCTGCAACAGCATCGCGCCCGGCCCGATCGAGGGTACCGAGGGGGTACGGCGGCTAGTGCCGGAAGGCAGTGCCGACGCCCTGAAACAGGCGATTCCGCTGGGCCGCTTCGGCACGCCGGACGATATCGGCCAGTTGAGCGTATTCCTGGCCTCGCCGCTGGCGTCCTATATCACCGGTACGCTGGTGGTCGCCGACGGCGGCCAGAACTTGCCCGGTTCCGGGGCGTGGACCCAGTTGATCATGACGGAGATGGCGAAGGCTGGAAAATCCTCAGCATGACTCTGGGTCACGATCTTTCCCGGTTCGTTACCGAATCATGGAAGGCTCTATGAGATCTCCCGTGGAAACCACAAGATATAGGGGTTAGGAGTTACGCAGTTGGGGGTAATGTGTAAAGTGGATTAGTCAGATAGGCTTGTACGGCGGATCGGATGATGGTGGTCTTGGCTTCGAACCCACTGATTCCCGCGTGATGGCAATGCCGCTCCAGGCGCAAGAAGGCACGTAGCGCCAAACCGATGTGGTTCCGTTGGGCGCGAGCGGCGCGCACCTGAGCGCGTTCCACGCCACAATACTGTTTGATCCCACGATGATAGTGTTCGACGGTCCAGGCATAACCGGCGAAACGGACTCGGGTCAGCGCGGTCATGTTCAGGTCATTGGTTGCCCAGTATGCCTTGTCGCCGTCTGGGGCGACGATCAGGAACAGGCGGATCGGACCATAGCCTTTCAAATGGACGATCTTCCCTTGCGCCGCTGTTTCCACATAAGCCACCGGGCGTAACCCCGTCCGGTCGGGGTTGACCAAGCGGTTGGCTTTCAGCCGTGTCAACCAC
>NZ_SPMZ01000013.1 GCF_012939995.1 Candidatus Competibacter phosphatis
CCCTGGAACGGTTGGAGCCGGCTTTGGCCTTGTATCTCATCATCGCTTGGCGTCTGCACTACCTCACTGTGCTCGGTCGAGCCATTCCCGAGTTGCCCGGTGATGCCGTGTTGGACCCCGCCGAATGGCGGGCGGTCTACGTTGCCATCCACCGCAAATCCCCGCCGGAAACGCCGCCCGCACTCCCGATCTTGCTCGCTTGGATCGCGCGCCTGGGCGGCCATTTGGGCCGCAAGTGCGACGGCCCTCCCGGCCCTCAAGCGCTCTGGATCGGTTTGCAGCGCGCCCGTGATCTCGCTTGGGGGATGCAGTTGGCTTCCGAGCTCCTTGCTCCCTCAGCCGGATAGAGATCTGTGTAATGGACAGGTCCACCAACTGAAACTGTATTCACATCATAGAGGATATTAGTGAGTTGACCCTGCAAGACCCGACTATCAACTTGGCGATCATGCGTATGGATGTAGGCAGGCATGCCAGTAATAGCTCGGGATTCTTTTGGCCAAAAGTGAAAACGCCATTCCTCCGTGTCGTTGCGACTGAGAAGTACGACGTAAAAGCCATGGGGGTGCATGAGGCAGATTGGATTCGCCCGCTCCAGCCACGATCTAACGGCACCTAAAAGAATAGGCGCCGGAATGTTACGGACATGGTCTCTTGTTAGGGGAAAATCGAGGTCAGCGTACATAAGGGGATGATTCACTACAAGCCTTTTTAGCTTCGACTTCCAATTCTATAATTTCTTGATTTTTACCAAACAGTTCTGGAAGCATTGTCCGCCCAATCCCTGCTTCGTTGTTGAGCACGCGAAAGGCTTCATCCCGTACCCAACTGAACTCAGTGACGTATGCCCCAAAGTCGCGATGATTATGAGAGTAGCGCGAAGCCGTATCTTTTGGGTCCTCTCGGGTCACCAAAATCTCATCGGTCGAGCCTTCGATACGGAAAACTGACAGTCGCTTACTCAAAAATAAGTGAATATTGACCAATTCAGAGTGTTTTCGCGAGGCGTGGATGAGCGCCAAGATAGTCGCCAGAATTTGAGTTTGCACATAGGAAGTGTTCCAAGCTTGGCGGTCAAATGATGAGACCTTGCGAAAAATTGGCATATTTTTCACAGAGATCTTTGTCTCGAAGGTCGAGCAAGACCACCTCCACTCGGATTGGGCATCGCGTTTGGCAGGCCCGATTGACGAGCACCGGAAGAATCTCGGCGCGAAAATGCCTACCCGTCCGCACGAAGATTTTGTAGTCCTTCGCTCTCAAGGCGATGACATGCAACGTTTGTTTAATGTCTTGTGGAAGTATGGTGGTTTTTGCAGCAATATCGTTGGGGTCGACGAAAAAGTAGTAGATATAGAGACCAGCTACGAGCGCAAAGACGCCACTGGCTACAGATGAAATGAATAAACTGCTTAGCGAATTCCAAATGGGCGTGCTTGGCGCAAACCAGGCAATCATAAAAATACCGATTATGCAAATAAAGAGTACCATGCTAGAGGTGAGCAGAAAGGTTCTTTTTTGCGATGGCGAGCTAAGTATGCCGGTGACTGTCATTGTTTAGGGCGCTAGTTCTCTGGTTTGGTAAAGTGATTCGTTATTACTGTACGCTAACAAGTGATTATGCGGTTCCGCATAACTTCTCGACGGTTAACTTATGCAGTAATAAACTAACCAAAGAGGCACATATGGCGAGTCCTTCGCTCGCAACCTCCCCACCACCTTCTCCATGCGCATCCTGCCCAACATAGGCGTATAAATCTAGATGATGCTGATCATCGAGTGCCCAGGGTTTTTGGAGCAATGGCGTGCTTGTAACTACTGCCGTTCTGATCGCCTTACCATGTGGCTGGACCCGCATCAGGGCCGCTAAGGATATACTTCAATTCCGCAGCTCGTTTTTCCACAAGGGCTGATCTGTAATCCTCAATGATAAAATTACCGGTAGACCCCGTTTTTCTATTGACTTCCGTTATGAATGCCATACTGGCATCGCGATATTTAAGCCATGCTTTTTGAGCTACCTCAAGTTTCTGCCTTCCGTCGCTTGAAAGCGATTTCATGGCTTCATCGTATATCGCGTTGAGTTCTTTGTCGGCTGCTTTATAACGCGCCGCAAGACAATCCATGATAAAAACTGAATCTTCTGATCGGCTATTGCACTCTTCGGCGATCACTGAATTTGAAATAGCGAACAGACCTGTCAATATAGCGATCATCAATTTGATTTGCATAGCTATCTCCTGTGCGATAAGAAATTGTCATTTTGTCGAATAACACCTATTTTAAAGCATATTCCATCCCCTGCTTCCCGTTGGTACTTTGACGTTTGCCGAACGTCTCAATCTTCACTCCGGCTAATGCTTTGCTTTTCTCATCTCGCCTTACTCCTCTCTACCTGCCTCGCACGTTGCATGATATCCGAGTTACCGAGGATCGTCGCTTTTTACCGTTTCGGTTCGTTGCCGCGCCGCACGGCCGTTCAGCTTTCGTTCGCCCTTCATTCAGCCCGTGCTCAGGCGAACTCCGGGATCATTCGAGTCACCGGGCGATGGATGGCGAATCTCGCCCGCGTGAAGAGTTCCAATTCCATCCTTGATGAAGAATCAGGCCGCCCGTGTGGGCGGACAGGAGCGAACCGATGAACGCAATGAAATGGCTGCTGAGCGTCGCGGTCGCCACCGCGATCATGGTCCCGTTACAAAGCGCCCATGCGAGAGATGGCCACCTCTACGGTCGAGATGGCAACGCCACCACACGTTTCGGCGACTACCATGGTGACGACGACGGCATTTACCGAGTGCACTATCGAGGTCACCACGGCTATTACGGGCGTCATGGTTATTACGGGCGTCATGGTTATTACGGACGGCCCGGTGGCTACTATCGAGGTCACCGCCGCTACTACCCGCACGGTGACTATCGAGGTTTCCACGGCGACTACGGGCCGCCTCGGGTCGGCTATCGACGGCCGGCAATGGCGCCACCCGTAGTACCGTTACCCCCGCCACCTCCGCTACCTCCGTTGCCCCGGTGGTAAGTCCGTTGGCATCGAACGATCCAGGTGCCTACGACTTATTCACCACGCCGCCATGCGGTCCTGATCCACATAGGTGTCAATCGGGGTGGTGTTGAGGGTCGAATGTCCCAACAGCGCCTGGCTGTCCACCAACTCCGCCCCGATGTTCAGCAAATTGGCGGCATACCTATGCCGCAACTTATGCGGGCTGATCTTCTTCTCGATCCCAGTCTTTTGTAGCATCCCTCGAGGATAGGTGTCCGCCTGCTACCAGTCCTTGCCGGCCTCCTGAAGCCAGTTCGCTCACAGCCCCAAGCCGATGCTGTCAGCGTGGCAGCTTGTCTCGCGGTGGCCCTTGGCGTAGCACAGGTGAGCAAGGCACTCTTGCCAGGCCGCGTCGAAGATTTCTCAGCCGAATCGATATCGACCGCGATTATCCGCTTTCCCCTCGTGGATGCGGGATCGAATCGGGTTCCAGTTCTCCTCCTGAATTCCGACCTGCGGGCCGCTCCCCGAGCACGTCGCGCGCCGCATGCGAAAAGGCAACATAACACGGTCCGCTGTTTCAGAAAGTGGTGCGGCACGCGCTCCAGCATCGCCCACAAGGCGGTGTGATGCCGCGCGGCATGGTGCTTGATCTCTGCAAACAGGCTGTCGTTCAATTCCACAATGGTTTTCATGCCATACACCCATTGTTCTATATTAGGCACTGGGTACGCCATACAATCGATGGAAGCCGAACGATGATGCGGAGGTGTTGACCATGCTTGAGTGGATCGTCGCTCTGATCCCGATATTGCCGTTGGCCGCCGCATCGTGGATTGGCGTGGCTATTTTGTTTGGACGGGCCAATGGCGAAGCGCACGAGCGGCGTACCAGCCAAATCGTGTTGGCGGCTTGCGGCGCCTCGTTCGCGGCGACGCTGGTGCTGATGGTCGCCCGGTTCGCTGGACCGTTGCCAGACCAGGTGGTGCTCGGACGCTGGCTGGCCAGCGGCGAGTTTCAGGTGGATTTGAACTTCGTCATCGACGATTTGAGTCTCGCGCTGCTGGTATTGGCGTCGCTGGCCTGCTTGCTGGTTGCCCGGTTTTCAGTGAACTACCTGCATCGAGAACCCGGTTTCCATCGCTTTTTCCTGGTTCTGAGTCTGTTCGCGGCGGCGATGGCGCTGCTGGTGACCGGCGGTAACGCGGTGCTGACCTTCGTCGGTTGGGAAGTCGCCGGCCTGTGTTCCTATCTGCTGATCGCGTTTTTTCCAGGACCGACCGGTTGCGGCCGGCAACGCCACCCGCGTCTTCGTCACCAACCGGGTCGGCGATGCCGGTTTTCTGCTGGGGATCGCGCTGTCGTTCCATTGGCTGGGCAGCGCCGATTGGGGAATGGTGACCGCCGGCGCGGCGGGTTTGAGTTCGTCACAAGCCGGGATACTGGCTGGTTGCTTCCTGCTGGCGGCGGTCGCCAAGTCGGCCCAGGTCCCGCTGGCACCGTGGTTGGCGCGGGCGATGGAGGGGCCGACGCCGTCCAGCGCCCTGTTCTACGGCGCGGTCATGGTGCATGCCGGCGTGTATCTGGTGCTACGCCTGCAACCGTTGTTCGAGCAGTCGCCAGTCGTGATGGCGACGATGGTGGTGGTTGGGTTGGCCACCGCGCTCTATGGATTTCTGGGCGGACTGGCGCAGACCGACATCAAGAGCGCCCTGATCTTTTCCACTTCGGGGCAGGTCGGGTTGATGTTCCTGGCTTGTGGACTCGGCTTCTGGCGACTGGCGTTGGTGCATCTGTGTTGTCACGCGGTGTTTCGCGCCTATCAGTTCCTCAGCGCGCCGGCGATTTTGTACCAACTGCACGGTGCCCGCGCCCGCCCAGTGCCGGCTTGGCTCGCTCGTCGGCGGCGGGTCTACGTGGCGGCGTTGCAGCGATTCTGGCTGGAGGACCTCGCCAACTGGAGCGTGGTCCGGCCGCTGCGCCGTCTGGCGGGTTATTTGAGTGTGTTCGATACCGCCGTGGTGGATCGGGCGACCGGTTTGCCGGCGCCGGCGGTGAGTGCCTTGTCGTCGCTGGCCCAGTGGGAGGAGCGGCAACTCGGTACCGGTCGGGTGCTGGAACGCGCACCCGACGCCATGGACCGGGGACAAGGGATCGTGGGGCATGTGACCGAATGGACGGCGGCGGCGTTCCACCGGGTCGAGGAACAACTGGTCTTCAAAGCCGTCGGGCAGGGGATCGTGACGAGCAGTCACCGCATGGGCTACGGACTGAGCCGGGTGGAACGCTGGCTGGGGCGCTCCTGGACTTGGATAGCGGTGATAGCGGTGATCCTGGCGATACTGGCCGGGATCGGCGAGATGATGCACGGCGGCGTGGAACCGGGAACCGGGTCGGCCGGTTTTCCGCTGTTGAGCGCGCTACTCGGCGTTCCCTTGCTCGGCATGATCGCGGCTTGGCGCACCCGACAGGCGCGGACCGCGTTTGCGCTGGGTCTGAGCGTCGCGGTGGTGGAACTGATTTTAGCGGTGCAATTGCTGGCCGGTTTCCAAGCGCATGTGCCGGAGATGCAGTTCGTCGAGCGTTTCGAGGTGTTGCCGTGGCTGGGCATTCACCTTGGCGTCGATGGCCTCAGCGTGTTGTTTCTGCCGCTGACGGCGCTGTTGACGTTGTTCGTCATCCTCTACGCCCAGTCGCACCGACAGGAACGGTCCGGCGCGTTCGTCGGCAGCGTGCTGGCGCTGGAAGCGGCGTTGGTGGGGATGTTCACCGCCTTGAATCTGCTGCAATTCTGGCTGTTCGCGCTGGCCGAGGCGATTCCCGCCACCGTGCTGATCGCCTACTACGGGACCAGTCCGGGGCGCAACCGGGCAGCCTGGCAGTTTGTGCGCTCCATGCTGGGCGGTTTGGCGATGCTGCTGGCCGGGATCGTGTTGTTGGCTTGGAACCATGCCGACGCGGCCGATGGTGTTTGGTCCTTCGATCTGCCCGCCTTGCTGGCAACGCCGGTGCCGGAAGGACGGCAGTCGCTGATCTTCATCCTGCTGTTCGCGGGGTTGGCGGTGCGGCTGGCGCTGTTCCCCTTGCACGCCTGGCTGCCCATCGTGGCCAAGCACGGCACGGTCGCGGTCGGCATGGTGTTTCTGGTGGGGGCGAAGGTCGGAATTTACGCGCTGCTGCGTTTTGTCCTGCCGCTGCTGCCCGCCGCCGCCCGGCAGTGGGATGCGGCCATCGTGGCGCTAGGCTTGGCTGGCATGTTGTACGGCGCGCTGCTGGCCTTCATCCGCACCGACTTGCGCCGCTTGCTGGCGTTTGCGGTGATCAGCCATACCGGGGCGCTGGTGGCCGGTTTGTTCTCGCTGACCGCCTCCGGGTTCAAGGGTGGTCTCCTGCTCAGCCTGAATCTGGGGTTGGCGGCAGCGGGGCTGTTCATCGTCGCGGGTTTGCTATACCGCCGCTTGGGTACGACCCGGTTTCACCGTCTGGGCGGTTTGTTCGACGCCGCGCCCTTGCTCGGCTTGACCTTTCTGGTGGTGGTGCTGGGCAGCATCGCCATGCCGGGCACGCCCGGTTTCGAGGCGGCCCATTTGGCGCTGGAAGGAGTGTTCGAATCCTATGGCTGGGGCGTGGCCATCGTCGCCGCCTCCGGCAATGTGCTGGCGGCCGGTTATCTGCTGTGGGCCTATCAGCGGATTTTCCTGGCCCGCAATCCCAAGGGCGTGACCTTGCCCTTGGTCGATCTGCGGTCGCGGGAATTGATCGTGGCCGGGTTGCTGTGCGCGGTGCTCATCGGCGTCGGGCTGTACGCCGATCCATGGATCGAGACCATCAGCGAGGCGGTGGAACAGGTGGCGCGAGTATTCGAGGCGGGAGGCGGGTGATACCGCCTTTTCACCATTGCCGTCACTCGACTAGACTAAGCAATAGCTAACCCGAGGAACGCCATGCAGACTGTCAATATTCACGAAGCCAAAACCCACCTTTCCCGACTTCTGGAAGCTGTCGAGCGTGGTGAGGAGGTCGTCATCGCCCGTGCCGGTCAGCCGATTGCCACGCTGGTTGCCTACAAACCGCCTCGCCGCCGGATCGCGCCGCCGGGCGGCATGGAGGGTGAGATCTGGATGGCGGACGACTTCGATGAGCCAATCGACGATCTGTTCGACTGCTTGAAGAATGGCGAATCTGTTTCGGTAACGGATGCGTGACCGATGCGATTGCTGCTGGATACACACTTGATTCTTTGGTGGCAGGGTATGCGAACAAAGGTCCCGTCAGCAGCTCGCGAACTGATCGAAGGTTCGGATGCCCCGGTTTATGTGAGCCGTGCCTCGCTATGGGAGATCGCCATCAAGATCAATCTGGGCAAACTCGGCGTGGATTTACCGAAATTCTGTGAGAGGGTCGCCGCTGATGGGTTTTCCTGGCTGCCCATCGAAAACGCGCATATCCTGCGGATCGCCGCGTTGCCGGTATTCGCTGACCACAAGGACCCATTCGATCGTCTGCTGGTGGCGCAATCCTTGAGCGAGCCGCTCATTCTGCTGACGGTGGATGCCAAGCTCGCGCGCTACGGCACCACCGTTCGGGTGGTGTAGCAGACTGCTGTGAGCGGCGATGATTAGCATCGGGCTATGAGCAGCTGATCCGTGTTTCGAAATGCAAGTCAGTTTCCACCACTTTTCCCAGGAGCTTGGCAAGAGTGTTGCTTAATCACGAATCCCTGTCTCCCATTGGCATCCCCATTCTGAGCCTCTTGATCCTGCTGCCGCTGGTCTGGGCGTTGGTGCTGCCCTTTCTGCGCGAGCATCGGACCGTGCGGGTCTGGGCGTTGGTCGGCGCCGGTCTGGAACTGGCGCTGTCGCTGCTGATGTTGGCGGCGCTGCGCCCGGAAGATGCCGGGATGCAACTCATGGAACGGGTGGCGTGGATTCCCAGCCTGAACGTTCACTACCTGCTGGGAATCGACGGTATTTCCGCCTTGTTTCCGCCGCTGACCGCGCTGCTGTTCTGCGCCGTGATCCTGGCGTCCTGGACCAGCATCCAGACCCTGCCCCGGTTGTATTTCGCCCTGCTGCTGGCACTGGAGAGCGTCACCATGGGCGTGTTCTGCGCCCTGGATCTGGTGCTGTTCTTCCTGTTCTGGGAGCTGACCCTGGTGCCGATCTATTTCCTGATCAGCCTGTGGGGCATCGGCCCGGAGCGGCGCTTCGCCGCCATCAAGTACACCCTGTTCATGCTAGCCGGCGGCATCCCGCTGCTGTTCGCCATCCTGTTGCTCGGACTGCATCATGCCGCCGCCACGGGCGCGTCGATTCCCGGTGGATTATCGTTCGATTACCTGACGCTGCTCGAACAACCGCTGTCTTCCTCGGTGCAGACCGCCGTCTTTCTGCTGCTATTTTTCGGTTTTGCCGTCAAGGCCCCGCTGTTTCCGTTTCATACCTGGTTGCCGACCGTGCTGCGAGAGGGGCCGGTGGGCCTGAGCGCGTTGCTGGTGGGCCTCAAGCTCGGTGCATTCGGCATCCTGCGCTTTGCCTTGCCGCTGGCCCCGACGGCGGCGCGCGAATACTTTTGGCTGATGGCGGTACTGGGCGGGTTCGGCGCGCTCTATGGGGCGTTGGTGGCGCTGCGGCAGTCCAATCTTCGCAAGATGCTGGCCTTTTCCAGCGTCAGCCATGTCGGACTGGTGATCGTGGGCATCGCCGCCATGAACAGCCAGGGCATACAGGGCGCGATCTTCCAACTGCTGAATTTCGGAGTGGTCGCGGGCGGCCTCATGCTGCTAGTCGGGTTTCTGCATCACCGGCTGGGCTCGACCGATCTGGCCAGCTTGGGTGGCTTGGTCGGCCCGTTGCCGCTGCTCGCTGCTTTTTTCCTGCTGTTGGGGATGGCGTCCATCGGCTTACCGGGAACCAACGGCTTCGTTGCCGAATTGCTGATTCTGCTTGGGATTATGCAGGTATCCCCCGGCCTGGCGTTGGTGGCGTTGGGGGGTGTGATTCTGAGCGCCGCTTATTTTCTGGGTTTCTTCCAGCGGGCGTTCCTGGGGCCGGTGGCCAGTCCCGAATTGGCGTTTGCTCTGGATCTGCGGCCGCGCGAACTGCTGGTGGCCGGTGTGCTGGGGTTGCTGGTGCTGATCGGCGGGTTGTTTCCGCAGTGGGTGCAGGGGGTCACGGCGGGTGCCAGCAACGCTTGGGTGGCGCGGCTGGTGACGGGGCAAGAGGTGGAAGGTTCCGCGGCAATGGCGGGGTATAATGCACACGAATTCAAGCCACCGCAGTGATCCGCCATGACCGACATCCACGAACTACTGAAAGGTTTCCAACGTTTTCGCGTCAAGAGCTTCGAGCCGAACCGGGAGCTGTTCAACCGGTTGGCGATGCGGGGACAAACCCCCGGCACCTTGCTGATCGGGTGCAGCGATTCTCGGGTGGACCCCGCCATCCTCACCGATTCCGCGCCCGGCGATCTGTTCGTGGTGCGCAACGTCGCCAGCCTGGTGCCGCCCTACGAAACCACTGGCCGCTATCACGGTACCAGCGCCGCCCTGGAGTTCGCGGTTTGCAATCTGCATGTTCATAACATCATCGTGCTCGGTCATTCACACTGTGGCGGTATCAACGCCCTGTTGGACGGTTATGGTGAAAATGACGAGGGCGAAGGTTATATCGCGCCCTGGGTGCGGATCGCCGCCCCCGCCCGCGACGAGGTACTGCGGCGCTGGCCGGATGCCAGTCGCGAATTCAAACAGCGGGCCTGCGAACGGGCCGGCGTGCGCACTTCGCTGACCAATCTGCTGACGTTCCCATTTATCCGCCAACGAGTCGAGGAAGGTACCTTGAACCTGTACGGCTGGTATTACGATCTGGAGAACGGCGAATTGATGCAGTATGACCCGGAAAAGGACCGTTTCTACGATCTGTATTTCGGGCCAGTGCCCACGGCGGACCCTGCCTGACGATCAGTCGCGCTGTTTGCCATTCTGGCTAACTCCCTTTACATTGAGGCAACGGACCCCTGTATGAACCCAACACCCGCTCTCCCCATCCGCCGTGCCCTGCTCAGCGTTTCCGACAAGACCGGCCTTGTGGATTTCGCTCGCGCCCTGGTTGCACTCGACGTGGAACTGCTCTCGACCGGCGGTACCGCCCGGTTGCTGACCGAAAACGATATCCCCGTCATCGATGTCGCCGATTACACCGGTTTTCCGGAAATGATGGACGGGCGGCTCAAGACTCTGCATCCCCGAGTGCACGGTGGGCTGCTGGGTCGGCGCGGCGAGGACGATCTGGCGATGAACCAGTTCGGCATCGCCCCCATCGACCTACTGGTGGTGAACCTTTATCCCTTCGAGGCCACGGTCGCCAAGCTGGACTGCGCGCTGGCCGATGCCATCGAGAACATCGATATTGGCGGGCCGGCGATGCTGCGGGCGGCGGCCAAGAACCACGCGGCGGTCACCGTGGTGGTCGATGCCGGCGACTACGGACGGGTTCTGAATGAAATGCGGGACAACGATGGAGTGGTCAGCGCCGCCACCCGCTTCGAACTGGCGGTCAAGGTGTTCGAGCATACCGCTCACTACGACGGCGCCATCGCCAACTATCTCGGTTCGATCCGCGCCGAGGGCGGGCGTGACCCGTTCCCACGCAGCTATACCACGCAATTCGTCAAGGCTCAGGACATGCGTTACGGCGAGAACCCGCACCAGCAAGCGGCGTTCTACGTCGAGCCTAAGCCGGCCGAAGCTTGCATCGCCACCGCTCGCCAGTTGCAGGGCAAGGAACTGTCCTACAACAACGTTGCCGACACCGATGCCGCGCTGGAGTGCGTCAAGAGTTTCGCCGGCCCGGCCTGCGTGATCGTCAAGCATGCCAATCCCTGCGGCGTGGCGGTCGGTTCGACCATTCTCGACGCTTATGATCGTGCCTTCCAGGCTGACCCGACCTCGGCCTTCGGCGGCATCATCGCCTTCAACCGGCCACTGGACGCGGTCACCGCCAAGACGATCGTGGACCGGCAGTTTGTCGAGGTGATCATTGCCCCGGAAGTCACGCCGGAGGCACTGGCGGCGACCGCCAGCAAGCAGAACGTGCGGGTACTGGCCTGTGGTCAATGGGACAGCGCGCGGGCGCCGGGTTGGGATTACAAGCGGGTCACCGGCGGTTTGCTGGTGCAGGACCGCGACCTGGGCCAGGTGGGATTGTCCGATTTGAAGGTGGTCACCCAGCGCCAGCCCAGCGATCAGGAACTGGCTGATCTGCTGTTCACTTGGCAAGTGGTGAAGTTCGTCAAATCCAACGCCATCGTCTACGGTCGGGACGGCATGATTCTCGGAGTCGGCGCCGGGCAGATGAGCCGGGTATTCTCGGCGCGCATCGCCGCCATGAAGGCGCAAGAGGAAAAGCTGGATCTAAAGGGCGCGGCAATGGGTTCCGACGCCTTCTTCCCGTTCCGCGATGGTATCGATCTGGCCGCCGAATATGGGATTACCGCCGTCATCCAGCCGGGTGGTTCGATGCGCGACAGCGAGGTGATCGCCGCCGCCGACGAGCATGGCATGGCCATGGTGTTGACCGGGATGCGGCATTTCCGACATTGACGATAGGCCCCTCTCCCTTCGGGAGTGGGGTGAGGGTTAATCCATGAACATCCTGATCGTTGGCGGCGGTGGCCGCGAACACGCCCTGGCCTGGAAGGTGGCGCAGTCCAGTCGGGTCAACAACGTCTATGTGGCGCCGGGCAACGCCGGCAGCGCTCGTGAACCCAAGGTCACCAATATCACCATTACCGCCGACGATCCGGCGGATCTGCTGCAATTCGCCCTGGATCATCACATCGATCTAACGATCGTCGGCCCGGAAGTGCCGTTGGTGTTGGGGATCGTCGACCGTTTCGCCGCCGCTGGCCTGCGTTGCTTCGGGCCGACTCAGGCGGCGGCGCAACTGGAAGGTTCCAAAGCCTTCGCCAAGGATTTCTTGGCCCGCCATAAGATCCCCACCGCTCGTTACCAGAGCTTTACCGACCCGGACGCGGCGGAAGCCTTTATCCACGAAATGGGCGCGCCGGTCGTGGTCAAGGCTGACGGACTGGCGGCCGGTAAGGGCGTAATCTTGGCCCAAAACGAGCAGGAAGCCATCGCCGCCATGCGCGGCATGCTGAGCGGCGCCGATTTCGGCGAGGCGGGCCGGCAGGTGGTGATCGAGGAGTTTCTGCATGGCGAGGAAGCCAGCTTCATCGTCATGACCGATGGCGAGACCATCCTGCCGTTGGCTTCGTCGCAGGATCACAAGGCTCGCGACAACGGCGACCGAGGTCCCAATACCGGCGGCATGGGCGCCTATTCGCCGGCTCCGGTGGTCACCCCGGAACTGCACGAGCGCATCATGGCCGAAATCATCGAGCCGACCGTGCGCGGCATGGCGGCGGAGGGTTGCCGTTATGTGGGGTTCCTTTACGCTGGGGTGATGATCACCGCCGATGGCCCCAAGGTGCTGGAATACAATTGCCGACTGGGCGATCCCGAGACGCAGCCATTGCTGCTACGCCTGCGCTCCGATCTGGTGGAGCTGTGCAAGGCGGCCCTGGACGGGCGGCTGCATGAGATGACAGTGGATTGGGACCCGCGCGCCGCGCTGGGGGTGGTAATGACCGCCGCCGGTTATCCGGGTCCCTATCGCAAGGGCGACGTGATCGAGGGCTTGCCGCGTCACGACGAGGAACTGGGCGACGATGGCAAGCTGTTCCACGCCGGCACGCTGGAAACCAAGGAGGGTCATATCGTTACCCATGGCGGCCGGGTGCTGTGCGCCACCGCGCTCGGCGGTACGGTCGCCGAAGCGCAGAATCTGGCCTACAACCTGGTCAAGCGCGTGCGTTGGGATGGCGCTTACTACCGCACCGATATCGGCTATCGGGCCATTGCCCGGGAACGGGGAGAATAACCCGGATAGAGCCGTGTAAGACGATAACGGATTTAAATATAACCATTTTAAGGAAGAAGAGCGTATGGAAAAGAACAGTCCCGTGTTACTGGCTTGCCGGAATTTGGCGCGTCTGGCTGGCGTCAGTGTATTGATGCTCGGCCTGCTGGTTGGCTGCAACGACGACGACAACGATCCGGCTCCGCTCAACTACGCGGAAACCATTGTCGACGGCCGCGTCGCTGTGCGGCAGGCGCTCGTCGATACCGATACGCCCTCCGCGTCGGTGGTGCTGATCGATGGCGATCGCATCGTCTGGAGCGAAACTTTCGGTTATATCGACAAGGCGACGCTAACCGCCCCCAGCCCGACCACGATGTACGGCATCGGCTCGGTCAGCAAGGTGTTCGCCGCGATGGCGGCCATGAAATTGGTCGATCAGGGCAAGATCGATCTCGACGCGCCGCTCGTCCAGTATCTACCCGATTTCCGCATGGCCGCGCCGGAATACCCGCAAATCACCGTGCGCATGTTGCTCAATCATTCGGCGGGCTTTGGGGGCACCGACTATCGCAACGGTTTCACCAACGCGCCGGTGCCGGGCGAGATGGCGGTGTATTGCAATGACTGTTTGACGATGATCGAGCCGTTGGTGGAGGCGGTATCGGGTCGATCCTATACCCAGTTCGTGACGGACGAGATCCTCGTGCCGCTGGGCATGACCCACAGTCGTTTCGCGCTGGAGCCCTTCCTGGCTGGCTCGTTCGCGCCGGGCTATACGGGTGACCGCGCCGATCCCCAGGAATACACCAATGCCTATGCCACGGGCGGTCTCTATTCGACGCCCAACGACATGGCCCATTTGGCGATGATGTTCATGAACGGTGGTCGATATGGCAATGTCCGCGTTTTGTCGGCATCGTCGGTGGCCGAGATGGGCCGCGACCAGACGCGGAATCTGCTTTTCAACCCCATACCCACATTTCACTGGGGACTGGGTTGGGATGGTGTGGCACAGTCCGGCCTCGCCGCCGTGGGCGTGACCGCCTGGCATAAGAACGGCGGCACCCTAACCTACGGCTCCGAGTTCTTCGTGGCGCCGAACGAGCGGCTGGCGGTGATGGTGACGGGCGCTTCCGTCAAATTCAGTGTGGGTCAGTTGGCCGAACGGATCATGCTGCACGCCCTGGCCGAGCGCGGCAGCATTCTCGCCGTGCCCACCCCGCTGCCCGACACGCCGCAACCCAAACAGCCCGCGACCGATGCCGATCTAGCCGCCATCGTCGGCGATTACGCGCAATTCGAGGCTTTGCTGCGGATCGAAGCCTTACCCGACCGCAGCCTGAAGATTTCCAGGTACAGCAACGGAGTCTGGACCGAAATCGCCAACGATTTGAAACGGCGCATCGACGGCAGCTTTTCCAGCGATGCCGCGCCGAACGTGGCGTATCGAACCATCGACGGGGAGGGGCGGCGCTATTTGGTTGCGCGTCGGCCCGTCGGCTTGGGCCATTATCTGGCGGAGATTCCCTTTGGGCAGCAGGTTCAACCGGCAGCCCCGTTGTCGACGGCTTGGCAAGCGCGCGTGGGTCAGCGCTGGCTGGTGGTCAACGAGGATGCGCAGTCCATTCCGTTGGTCCAAGGAACGGCACCACCCCGGTTTGCCCTGGACGTGGTCGACGGATTGCCCGGCTACCTGTTTGCCACAGCGATTCACACGGGCTCGCAAATCGTCGATCCGGCCGGCAGCGATACCCTGGCGCGAATGTTCCTGAAAATCCCCGTGAACTTTGGGCGCGATCTGAACGATGTGGTCATCGAGACCCGCGACGGCGAAGAATGGGTACGTTACGGCAGCACGCTGTTCCGTCCACAGGCCAGCGTGCCGGTGCTGCCGGTCGGCGACAGCGCGGTCGTGATCGGAGGCGAAGGTTTCGCCGAGTGGCGCAAATTGTCGGTGGGAGGCACGGTGGCGATCGCCGGCGCCAGCGCGTGGAAGTTGTACGACGCCGATCTCAAGTTGCTGGCGTCCGGCCTGGGCAACGGCAGCGTCAGTACCGCCCCGGCGGGCGCTTATCTGATGGTGTACGGCCCGTCGGACACGGCGATCACGGCGATCACCGTGACGCTGGCCGCCGCCGGCTGACCTCACTCAAGCTATTCCCATTCGTGGAAATCTCTTCCCCATGCCTACTGTATCCACTCCGTCCAAACCGCTGGAACTGGTCTGTCCCGCCGGTAATCTCCCTTCGCTGAAAACCGCTGTCGATCATGGGGCCGATTCGGTTTACATCGGCTTCCGCGACGATACCAACGCCCGCCATTTCCCCGGCCTGAATTTCGACGCCAAGACCGCCGTGCAGGGGGGTGCAATACGCCCATGCCAAGGGTCGGCGGGTGTTCGTCGCGCTCAATACCTTCCCGCAACCGTCCGGTTGGGAGCGTTGGCGGCGGGCAGTGGATCAAGCGGCGGAGTTGGGGGTGGACGCGGTGATCGCCGCCGACATCAGCGTGCTGGACTACGCCCACCGCCGGCATCCCGATCTGCCACTGCATCTGTCGGTGCAAGGTTCCGCCACCAATTACGAGGCGATTCGCTTCTATCACGAGCACTTCGGCATCCGCCGGGTGGTGCTGCCGCGCGTCCTGTCCTTACCGCAAGTTCGCCATGTGCTCGAAAACAGCCCGGTGGATCTCGAAGTGTTCGGCTTCGGCGGGCTATGCATCATGGTCGAAGGCCGCTGTTTGCTGTCGTCCTACGTAACCGGCGAATCGCCCAACATGTGCGGGGTTTGCTCGCCGGCCAAGGCGGTGCGCTGGGAGGAAACGCCGCGTGGCTTGGAAACCCGGCTGGGTGGCTTGCTGATCGACCGCCACGCGCCGGGCGAGCCGGCCGGTTATCCGACCCTGTGCAAGGGCCGGTTCACGGTGGCGGATCAGACCTATTATGCCATCGAGGAACCGACCAGCCTCAATACGCTGGCATTGCTGCCGGAGTTGCAAGACATGGGTATCGCCGCGATCAAGATCGAGGGTCGCCAACGCAGTCCGGCCTACGTGACCCAGGTCACCAAGGTCTGGCGCGCGGCCATCGATGCTTGCCGACGCAATCCCACCGCTTACGTGCCCAAACCAGAGTGGTTGCGAGAACTGGGCAAGGTATCCGAAGGTCACCAAACGACCTTGGGCGCTTATCATCGGACTTGGCAATAGGAGTCATCGCCATGACGATTGAAGCACGCATGCCGAAACTGGCGCTGGGACCGGTGCTGTACTACTGGCCCAAGGAAAAGTTGCTGGATTTCTACGAGCGGATCGCCGCGTCGCCGGTCGATATCGTGTATCTCGGCGAAACGATCTGCGCCAAGCGCCGCGCGCTGAATACCGAGGAATGGCTGGCATTGGCCGAACGACTGAGCGCCGCCGGCAAGGAAGTCGTGTTGTCCACCATGGCATTGCTGGAGGCCGAATCGGAACTGAAGGCCCTGCACCGCTTGTGCGAGAACGGTCGCTTCACCGTGGAAGCCAATGACATGGGCGCGGTGCGGTTACTGTCCGCGCGGGGTGCGTCGTTCGTGTCAGGTACCGGTATCAACGTCTATAACGATCGGACTCTGCGCTTTCTGGCCGGTTTGGGCGCTAAGCGTTGGGTGATGCCGGTGGAACTATCGGCCGAGACGCTGGCGGTGATGCAGGCGGAGCGGCCGGCGGAAGTGGAGACCGAGGTGTTCGTCTACGGCCGCTTGCCGCTGGCGTATTCGGCGCGCTGCTTTACCGCCCGCCATCACGATTTGCCCAAGGATGATTGCCGCTTCCGCTGTCTGGATTACCCGGAGGGTCTGACCGTGAGCACTCGCGAGGGGCAGGCGTTCCTGGCACTCAACGGCATTCAGACGCAGTCGGCGCAGACCTGCAACCTGTTGTTGGAACTGGAGGAGTTACGGGAACTGAAAGTGGATGTGCTGCGAGTTAGTCCGCAAGCTGAGGGGACCGAGGCGGTTATCGAAGCGTTCGCCGCCTGTTTGCGCGGGGACCGTGATCCGCTGGAGGCGGCGCGGACGCTGAATGCCGCGTTGCCATATGGCGCTTGCGACGGTTATTGGCAGGGGCAGGCAGGGTTGCGGCAGGTGGAGGAGGTGTAGGTGAACTGTTGGCTGGATCAGCAGATGGTTCGTGAGACTATGCGCTTTGAGTAACGGTTGTTTTTATACGGAAGCCATATGATTATTTGTTAGATGGCTAAAAAAAACCAATGGCTGAGGAACTGATTTCAATCGCGGACGTAGCTCAAAGTTGCGGAAAACGTAAGCAGACCGTATTCAAGATATTAAAGCGCCTCGGTATTGAACCTGAAAAATGTAAGAGTTCCGAAAAGCATGGCCAAACCGCTTCCTACATAACCAAATCCGAGTTCGAGGCTGTAGCTACCGAAATCGCAACAGATCGCGATTTTTCTCAGTTGTCTCCAGATGTGGTTCCGAGTGAATCTGGATACTTTTACCTAATTCAACTCGAACCCGACCACGATCCTGGAAGATTCAAGGTTGGTTTCACTGTAAATGTTGAGGAACGGCTTCGAGCCCATCGCTGCGCGGCACCTCTCTTGAAACTGAAGAAAATATGGCCATGCAGGTCTCTTTGGGAAAAGACCGCTATAGATTGCGTTTGCGATGGCGTCGAACGGTTGCACACGGAAGTATTTCGTGCGGATAATATCTCAAAGATTGAGATTAAGTGCGATAAATTTTTTTTCCTTAATGCCTAAATTTATCGATGAAAACTAGCACGATAAAGACAGATCTCATCTAATATGAAATAAAGTCTGAATATGATTTTTCAGGTGGTATCCGTGGAAAGCACTATCGAGCCTACCAGCAAGGTACGAATGTTGTTCTTTTGGAACCCGATATTGCGGAGATCTTCAAGGATTCAGAAGCCGTAAATCATGCGCTGCGCATGCTCATGAATTTAGCGAGTGATGAGCTGAAGAGGAATCTGATAAAAAATTCAAGCAGACACTCGTAACTTCATGTTGCCCAGAAAAGATATTAACCTATTGTTTTTATTTTTATAAATACAAGAAGTGTCATCCCGGATCATCGCCATGCGGCGAGCTTGCTGCATAGATCGTCAGCTTCAGTTCCGCATCATCGAGCAATCGATATTCGGGTCTGCGACCAGAAAGTCTTTCGCTCTCGGTAATGATAATGGGAACGCCTTCACCGCGTTTATCCATGATGAAACTGCGTTGACTACCAATGGCATTGACGTTCATCGGACAACGGGCCAATAAGGAACTCAGCAATTCGTTCCGAGCCGATTGACGTTCCGAAAGACTGTCGATCGTCATCGTGTTCGGAATCGTTCCCGGCGAGAAAAGCTCCAAGCGATCGGCGAAAAGATGTAGACGGATTCTGGAACCGTATATCGAATAATCGCGATGCGCTACCGCATTGACGACCGCCTCGAATACCGCATTCATTGAAAACTGCGGTGTTTCGACGCGATTCGGCACCTTGACCGCATAAACTCGCATATTGCGCTCAATGAATTTACAGGCTTCCCGTATCTGTACATCCAGTGGCCCGGTGATGTCTTTTGCATCCAATTGATAAGCGGCATTTCGCTCGGTGCCACGATAGCAAACAGCCTGAACATAAGCTGTTGCAAGGAATACCTCTGGATGTTCGGTCGCCATCAACACGCCGCTGACGGTCGGACGTAAGATTCCATCTTCATCCTGGGCAACCAGCTTCATCTTCTCCAAAAATTCTTGATCGTCGGCGGGCGAGAGCACTGTCCTGAATCGCCTCCACAACGATGCTTCAAGGATATCCGGCTTTGCGCTGACAATCGTTTGTTCATCGAAGCGGATCAGTCGGGCCTGACTTCGTTGCTGAAACAAGCGCGCCAGCACATCGGGTCTCATCGGTCGTTTGGAGCTGCCAATGCGGCGAAAATTGCCTCCCGGACTTCGATGCACGAACAAACTACGTGGGACATCGATACGCATGATCGCTTTTTCGCCACCATCCGCATCCGTGATTAAGGTTTTGCGGATTACGCAGTCCAAGGGTGGTTCGATCAGGTCGTTGCTGATTTCGCGCAGCCAAGCTTCGATGATGTCCAGCTTATCCTTGGGAACACCGCGAATGGCTTTCGATTGATCATCCACGCCGAGCAAGACAATGCCGGTATGGGTATTGGCCATCGCGGCAAGCTCGTCGGCCATGCTGTTGCGGTGGGGGCCGGTAATCCTATCGCCACTGAATTCGACGGTTTTCAGTTCGAGGACCGAATCCTCGCCGAGGGCTATTTGTTTTAGGAGTTCCGTCGAAGGTTCAAGCATCGATGCCAGCCACGCGTCGGGGGACGATCAATTCGCGTGTTCAACCGCCGCTGAACCGCTCGTAAGCCCCCATCAGCCCATTGGCGGCCCGCAGCAGCGACGGCAATGGCCCGCCAGTCGCCTCCAGGTCCATCCCATCCAGCCAGTTCTTCAATTCCAGACCCAGTGCGGTATCGCCTTCCATGACCACCCGGCGGTTGAAAAACAGCGTGTCGGAATCCTCGCGGCGGGTGGCCAGCGCCAGAAAATCGTAGATCGTGCCACCGATGGTCAGCTCCGGCGATTGTCCGATCGGGCCGGGTACGAAGCCAGCAGCTCCGGCAAAGCGAATTCGGTATTCCACCTTGGCGTCGCGCACCTGAATCGCCAGTACCCGGTCACGCAGAAATTCGAACTCGCCCTCGCGGATGCTCGCGGCGAACAGCACGTTCAGGGCCGTGATCAGCGCGATCGAATGCACCGGGCCGGGAATCAGTTTTAACGGCAGAGCGAACGGAGAGGGCAGGGTCGGGCGGCGTGGGGCTTGGAAACCGCTGGCGGTATCGACGGTGGCGTTCATGCGCTTACAGCAGGGTTGGGGAGTGGGGGAGAGTAGCGTTCAGCGCTTCATCGAATCGAAGAATTCCTTGTTGGTTTTGGTGCTCTTGAGTCGTTCCAACATGAATTCCATCGCTTGCAACTCGTCCATCGGGTGCAGCAGCTTGCGCAGTATCCACATCTTCTGCAGGTCGTCCGCCTCGGTCAGCAGTTCCTCGCGGCGGGTGCCGGAACGATTGATATCGATGGCCGGGAATACCCGCTTCTCGGAAATCCGCCGGTCGAGATGGATTTCCATGTTGCCGGTGCCCTTGAATTCCTCGTAGATCACATCGTCCATGCGCGAGCCGGTGTCGATCAGCGCGGTGGCGAGGATGGTCAGCGAACCGCCTTCCTCGATGTTGCGCGCCGCGCCGAAAAAGCGTTTGGGTTTCTGCAGGGCGTTGGCATCCACGCCGCCGGTCAACACCTTGCCGGAGGCCGGCACCACCGTGTTGTAGGCTCGCGCCAGCCGAGTAATGGAATCCAGCAGGATCACCACGTCGCGCTTGTGCTCGACCAGCCGCTTGGCCTTGTCGTTCACCATTTCCGCGACTTGCACATGACGGGTGGCCGGCTCGTCGAAGGTGCTGGCAATGACTTCGCCGCGTACCGAGCGCTGCATCTCGGTGACTTCCTCCGGCCGCTCGTCGATCAGTAGCACGATGAGATAGCACTCGGGATGGTTGGCGGCGATGCTCTGGGCGATGTTCTGCAACATCACGGTCTTGCCGGCCTTGGGTGGCGAGACGATCAAGCCGCGCTGGCCTTTGCCGATGGGCGAGATCAAGTCGATCACCCGGGCGGTGATATCCTCGGTGCTGCCGTTGCCGCGCTCCAGCGACAGCCGCTCGTTGGCGTGCAGCGGCGTCAGATTCTCGAACAGCACCTTATTCTTGGACGCTTCCGGCGGCTCGAAATTGATGTCGCCGACCTTGAGCAGTGCAAAGTAGCGTTCGCCTTCCTTGGGCGGGCGAATCTTGCCGCTGACCGTGTCGCCGGTGCGCAGGTTGAAGCGGCGGATCTGGCTGGGGGAGACGTAGATGTCGTCGGGGCCGGCCAGATAGGAACTGTCGGCGGAGCGCAGGAAACCAAAGCCGTCCTGCAGAATTTCCAAGACACCGTCGCCGTAGATATCCTCGCCGTTCTTGGCCAGCGCCTTGAGAATCGCGAAGATCACATCTTGTTTACGGGACCGCGCCGTGCCTTCGAGCCTCAGTTCCTGCGCGATGGCGATCAGTTCGGCGGCGGATTTCTTTTTTGAGTTCGGTCAGATTCATGGAAGCTACGTGCTCGGGGCGGCGGGCGCCGGCGGGGTGCGTCCGCGGAGAAGGGTCGGGGGTTCGCGTGTCGGGAAGCCAGCCGAGTTACGGCGGAGCGGGGTGTGGAATGATCGTTGTGACGGTATTTGATCGCGGTGTGCTAGGTAAGCTAGCACGGCCGCGAAACGGCGTCCAGCCACGGGCGGGCGAACGCCGGAAGTTTAACGCAGATTGCTGTCGAGAAAGGCGGTTAGCTGCGATTTGGAAATGGCGCCAACCTTGGTGGCTTCGACGTTACCGTTGTGAAACAACATCAGGGTGGGGATGCCGCGGATGCCATACTTGGGCGGCGTACCCTGATTTTCGTCCACGTTCAGCTTGCAGATCTTGACCCGACCGGCGTACTCCCCGGCGATCTCGTCCAGAATCGGCGCGATCATCCGGCAGGGTCCGCACCACTCGGCCCAGTAGTCCACCAGGACCGGTTGTTCGGCCTTGAGTACTTCGGCCTCGAAGGTTTCGTCGGTGACATGCACAATTTGCTCGCTCACGGAAGGATCTCCGGTTCGGGATGGGAAGGGCGGCGGACCGCTCGCGCGGGTTGGCGGATGCGCGAAGACGGATGGGTTACGGTATGGTCGGGAGGGTCCAGAAGGGGCCCACCGCCACGGCGCGGCCGCGAAAATCCACGGCGCACGGCGTTCAACGGTGGATATTGTGGCAAAATAATCCATCGAGGCACAAATTTCTTTCGATATTCCGCCAAAATTCAAATGTGGTGCCCCCAAACCCCGCTCATTCGGGATCATCCTTCACTCATGCAAAAAGACCATTTGACTCATATCCCGTTTTCCTCGCTCGGCTTGAACGATGCGTTGCTGGAGAGCGTGGAGGACGCCGGTTTCGTTCACTGCACGCCGATTCAGGCCGCCACCTTGCCGCTGGCGATCCAGGGCCAGGATGTTGCCGGTCAGGCCCAAACCGGTACCGGCAAGACCGCCGCTTTTCTGTTGGCCGCCCTACACCACCTGATGGAAACCCCGGTTCCCGAAGGCGAGGTCGGTCCCTGGACCCTGGTGATTGCTCCCACCCGCGAGTTGGCGGTGCAGATTCACCGCGATGCCGAGCTGCTGGGTCGTTACACCGGTCTCAAGTTCGCCGTGGTTTACGGCGGCACCGGCTACGATAGCCAACGCCGTCAGCTCGAAAGCGGCGTGGACGTGCTGATCGGTACGCCCGGTCGCCTGATCGACTACTACAAGCAGGGCGTCTACAAGCTGTCCAACATTGAGGTGGTGGTGCTGGACGAGGCCGATCGCATGTTCGATCTGGGCTTCATCGCCGATATCCGCTACCTGTTGCGCAAGATGCCACCCCCCGATCAGCGCATCAACCTGCTGTTCTCCGCCACCCTGAGCAACCGGGTCATGGAATTGGCCTACGAGCACATGAACAACCCGCAGGTGGTGCGGATCGAAACCGAGCATGTGACCGCCGACAAGGTCCGCCAGGCGCTGTATCACGTTTCCGGTCACGACAAGATCCCGCTGCTGCTGGGGGTACTGCGCCAGCAGGCGCCCAAGCGCACCATGATCTTCGTCAACACCAAGCGGGCGGCCGACCGGGTGACCGAGTACTTGCTCGGCAACGGTTATGAAGCCGGTGTGCTGTCGGGCGATATTCCCCAGCACAAGCGCTTGCGTCTGCTGGAGGCGTTCCAGCGCGGCGAGTTGCCGATTCTGGTGGCCACCGACGTGGCGGCGCGCGGCCTGCACATCGCGGATGTGACTCATGTGATCAACTTCGATCTGCCGCAGGAACGAGAAGACTATGTTCACCGTATCGGTCGCACCGCCCGCGTTGGTGCCAGCGGCGACGCCATCAGCTTCGCCTGCGAAGAGTATGTCTACTCGCTGCCGGAGATCGAGGACTTCATCGGCCAGAAAATTTCGGCGCTGCCGGTGACCGAGGATTTGCTGTTGGAGTACAAACCGCCCAAGCGACTGGAGCACCGCCGCCCGCCACCCGGCGGCGATCGTCCGCGCAACCGCACGCCGCACCGGCGACCGGCTCGTACTTGAGCGAACGCTGATTAAGAGATGGGGAATATGACGGAAAGTCAGGCGCTCAGAGGCGGCGTGGCGAGCGGCCATCCGTGCGTCACCGCGGCGGCCTGCGACATCTTGCGTGTCGGCGGCAACGCTTTCGACGCGGCGGTGGCGGCCGGTTTCGCCGCCGCCGTGGCCGAGCCGGCACTGACCAGCCTCGGCGGTGGCGGTTTTCTGCTGGCCCGTACCGCACAGGGGCGGGCGATGTTATTCGATTTTTTTGTGGATACACCGGGGCGGGGTTTGCAGCCCAGCCAGTTGGAGCCGCACTTTCTGCCGGTTACGGTGCGCTTTCCCGGCAGCGAGCAGGTCTTCAACGCCGGCATGGGCTCGGTGGCGGTGCCTGGTGTGTTGCGCGGTTATTTGCATGTCCACCGGCGTCTGGGGCGCCTGCCGCTGCGCGAGGTGCTGGCGCCGGCCGTCGGACTGGCGCGCGACGGAGTCGCGATCAATGCCAAGCAGGCTTATTTTTTGGATCTGCTGGTGCCGATCCTGACCCTGACCGCCGCTGGGCGGACGCTGTTTCAGCCGGGCGGGCGCTATCTGGGCGAGGGCGATGTGTATCGCAACCCGGAACTGGCGGCATTTCTGGAAACTCTGCCGCTTGAGGGCGAGCGGGAGTTCTACGAAGGCGAGCTGGCTCGTCGCCTTATCTTCGATATGAACGAAAGCGGCGGTTTGCTGACTGCGGCCGATCTGGCGGCCTACCGGGTGATCGAGCGAAAGCCGCTGCCAGTGGATTATCGCGGTTGCCGGTTGCTGACCAACCCGCCGCCTTCCTTCGGGGGTTCGCTGATCGCCCTGTCGCTGCGCCTGCTGGAAGCGCGCGACGTGGCCAAACTCGGTTTCGGTTCGCCAGCTCACTTGGCGCTGCTGGTGGCGGTGATGGAGGAGGTGGATCGCCGCCGTGCCGAAGGCTATCTCAGTCCGGCCGATCTGAGCGGGTCGGGCTTGAACGAAAGCATGGAGCGGGTACGCACCGCGTCCGGCGGCACTACCCACGTCAGCGTCTGCGATGCCGAAGGCAACGCCGCCAGCATGACCACCTCCAACGGTGAGGGTTCCGGTTACTGTGTGCCTGGTACCGGGATCATGCTGAACAATATGATGGGTGAGGACGATCTTCATCCAGAGGGCTTTCACGTCAGCCCGCCGGGCATGCGGGTAGCCTCGATGATGGCGCCGTCGTTACTGCTGAGCGACGATCGGGTCCAGTTGGTTCTGGGCAGTGGCGGCAGCAAACGCATTCGCACCGCCATGTTGCAGGTGATCGGCAACGTGGTGGATTTCGCCATGAGCCCGCGTGCCGCAGTCGAGGCACCACGCCTGCACTGGGATGGTCAGCACGCGCAGGTGGAGCCGGGCTTCGCCGAGGCGGCGCTGGTGGATCTGGCGGCGCGCTGGCCGCTCAACCGCTGGCCGGTGCAGGATGTGTACTTCGGCGGGGTCCATGCGGTGGCTCCCGACGGTCAGGGAGCCGGTGACCCACGGCGAGGCGGGCATGCGGCGGTGCTTGATCGCGCTTAAGAAACTGGCATTCTTGGAAACTGGTATTGGCATCGTGGAGTAACTACATGGACCTAAAGGAATATTTGTTGATTCTGGCCCGTCGAGACGGTTCCGATATTTATTTGAGCGTGGGTGCGCCGCCTTGTGCCAAGTTTCAAGGGGTATTGCGCGCGCTGGACAAGGAGCCACTGCCTCATGGTCGAGTCAAGGAAATTGCCTATTCGATACTGAATCCAGAGCAAATCAAGGAGTTCGAGAAGACACTGGAACTGAATTTGGCGATCAGCGAGTCTGGGGTGGGGCGATTTCGAGTCAATATCTTCAAACAGCGTGGCGAAGTGTCGATGGTGATTCGCAACATCAAGACCGACTTGCCCAACGTCAAGGATTTGGGGTTGCCGCCGGTTTTGACCGAGGTGATCATGTCCAAGCGCGGACTGATCCTGTTCGTCGGCGGTACCGGTTCGGGTAAGTCCACTTCGTTGGCGGCGCTGATCGATCATCGCAACACCCATAGCGGTGGGCATATCATCACCATCGAGGATCCCATCGAATTCATCCACCGTCACAAGCGTTCCATCGTCAACCAGCGCGAGGTTGGCGTGGATACGCTCAGCTATGCTGACGCCCTGAAGAACACCTTGCGACAGGCCCCGGACGTCATTCTGATCGGTGAAATCCGCGACCGAGAGACCATGGAGCATGCGTTGGCGTTCGCGGAAACCGGCCATCTGGCGATTTCCACCCTGCACGCCAACAGTGCCAATCAGGCGCTGGATCGGATCATCAACTTCTTTCCCGAGGAGCGGCGTCCGCAATTGCTCACCGATCTGTCGGCCAATCTGCGGGCTTTCGTTTCACAGCGATTGATCCCGACGGTGGATGGCAAACGGGTGGCGGCGATCGAGATTCTGCTGCATTCACCGATGGTGGAGACGCTGATCAAGCGCGGTGAGGTGGCCGGGCTCAAGGAGATCATGGAGAAGGCCACCGGGATGGGGATGCAGACTTTCGATCAGGCACTGTTCGAGTTGCATAAGGCCGGCAAGATCAGTTTCGAGGAGGCGATCAAGAATGCCGATTCCGCCAACAACCTGCGGTTACGGATCAACCTCTCTGGTGAGGCGCCGGGCGCAGAGAAGCCGGGCGGCATGGGGTTGTCGCTGGAAGCGCTGGCGGAACCCGAGGAGGAAGAGAAGCCTGTGCCAGGGGTAGCGAGTCCACGCACTCCGCCGCGTCCTGGGGTCGGCTAGGCGTGGCGGCGGTCGATTCCTCGTCCATCCTCAAGGTGCCGATTTGGGTCAGGGGACTCATTTTCGACTGCGACGGTACCTTGGCCGATACCTTGCCCACCCACTATGCGGCTTGGGAAGAAACCTTCGCCGCGTTGGGCTTGGCATGTCCGCTGGAATTCCTGATCCGGCACAACGGCAAGCCCACCGCGCTGATCGTGGCGTTGTACAACGTGGAATTCGGTCAGCAGGTCGATGTGGAACGATTTACCGCCGACAAGGAGCGGCGGACCTTGGCGCGACTGCGGCGGGTGCGGCCCATGGAGCCCGTGGCGGCGCTGGCGCGGCGTTACCATGGCCAGATGCCGATGGCGGTGGTGTCCGGCAGCAACCGCGCCAATGTGGAGCAGACGCTACGGGCGATTGGTGTGCGAGAGTTATTTCTGGCGGTGCTGACCGCCGATGACGGCTTGCCGCCGAAACCCGAGCCCGATCTGTTCCTGGAAGCGGCGTGCCGGATCGGCATCGAACCTTGCTATTGCCAGGTGTTTGAGGACGCCGACGCCGGTCTGGAGGCCGCCCGCCGCGCCGGCATGCTGGCGACCGATGTCCGGCCGATCGTGGGCGGTTATTGACGGATGGATCCGACGAGGTAAACCGCGCGCGACTGCACGTAAAGGTTGCCTCAGTCCGTTATAAACCCCACGGTGCGGGGTTTACGGTACTCATGCCGCGATCCCACTCAACCGCAGCAGTGGTTCGATACGTGGTTCCCGACCGCGAAACGCGACGAAGCTGGCCAGCGCCGGCCGCGAACCGCCCACCTCCAGAATGTTTTCCCGAAACCGCGCTCCGGTCGCGGCGTCGAAGATCCCGCTCTCCTCGAAAGCGCTGAAGGCGTCGGCCGACAGCACCTCGGCCCATTTGTAGCTGTAATAACCCGCCGCGTAACCACCGGAGAAAATGTGGGTGAAGGCATTGGCGAAGCGGTTGTAAGCCGGTGGCAGGATGACCGCCACTTGTTGGCGTACCGCGTCGAGCACTTCCCGCGCTCGTCCGCCCCGCGCCGGGTCATAATCGTGGTGTAGCCGGAAGTCGAACAGCGCGAATTCCAGTTGCCGCGCCATGAGGATTCCCGCCTGGAAATGCTTGGCCGCCAACATCCGTTGGTACAAGTCTTCCGGCAGGGGCACACCGGTTTGGTAATGTCCGGCCAGCAGATTCAGTGCTTCGCGCGACCAGCACCAGTTTTCCAGAAACTGGCTCGGCAGTTCCACCGCGTCCCATTCCACGCCGTGGATGCCGGTCACCGGCAGGTAGTCGATCATGGTCAGCAGGTGGTGCAGCCCGTGCCCGAACTCGTGGAAGAGGGTCTGAACTTCGTTATGAGTCAGCAGCGCCGGTTCGTCGTCCACCGGCGGCGCGAAGTTGCAGACCAGATAGGCGACCGGTAGCCGCGTGACGCCGCTCAAGACCCGTCGCGGCAGGCAGCCGTCCATCCACGCGCCGCCGCGCTTGTGCGGACGCGCGTACAGGTCCAGGTAGAACCGGCCGCGTTGGGTGCCGGCGCCATCGACGATTTCGTAGGCGCGAACATCGGGATGCCAGACTTCGATAGAGTCCAGCGGGTGAATGACGATGCCGAACAGCCGTTCCGCCACCGCGAACAGCCCCGGCAGCACTCGGTTGATGGGGAAGTAGGGGCGCAATTCTTCCTGCGATAAGCGATGGCGGTGCTGGCGCAGTTTTTCCGAGTAATAGCCGATGTCCCAAGCTTGGAGGTCGTCCATGCCGAAGCGGTCGTGGGCGAAACGCCGCAGTTCGTCCAATTCCCGTTGCGCTTGCGGTTGGGCGCGGCGGGCCAGGTCGTCGAGAAAGGCCAGCACCTGGTCCGGTGAGTCGGCCATCTTGGTGGCCAGCGAATAGTCGCTGTAGTCATGGAAGCCCAGCAGTTGGGCTACTTCGTGACGCAGCGACAGAATGCGTTCCATGACCGCGCCGTTGTCCCATTGGCCGGCGTTCGGTCCCTGGTCGGAGGCGCGGGTGCAGTAGGCGTCGTACAGCGTCCGCCGCAGCTCCCGGTCGTCGGCGTAATTCAATACCGGTAGATAGGATGGCAATTCCAGCGTCAGTAGCCAGCCGTCGAGATCGCGCTGCCGGGCGGTTTGCCGGGCCAGGGCCTTGGCCGATTCCGGCAGCCCGGCCAGTTGTGCCTCGTCGCTGAGATGTTGGGTCCAGCCCTGAGTGGCATCCAGCACATTTTCCGAGAACTTGGCGCTCAGTTGCGCCAGTTCCTGCATGATCGCCTTGTAGCGGTCGCGTTGTGCGGGCGGCAGGGCAATGCCGGACAGTCGGAAGTCGCGCAAGGCGTTGTCGATGACCTTGCGCTGCGCCGGATCGAGTCGAGGGTATTCTGGACCGTCGGCGATTTGCCGGTAGGCCTGATACAGTCCTTCGTGTTGGCCCAGTTCAGTGTAGTACGCGCTGAGCTTGGGCAGGCAGGCGTTGTAGGCGGCGCGCAAATCCTCGGAATCGCGGACCGAGTGCAGGTGGTTAACCGGCGACCATGCTTTATTCAAACGGTCCTCCAGCTCTTCCAACGGCTGGATCAGAGTGTCCCAGGTGTAGGTGTGGTGAGCGGCCAGCAACCGTTCGAGTTCGACACGATTATCGGCCAGCACCCGATCGATGGCGGATTCGATATGTTCGGGCCGGATGGCGGCGTAGCGGGGCAGGTCAGCGGTGGTCAACAATGGATTGGTCATCGAGCGAACGTTAATCTTTGTGTTGAAGAGGTTACTTAAGATAAATTGAATTCCAGATTTTTCCAACCCATGACCGCTTTTTTAGACCAGTTGGCATTAAAGCCTTTTTCCAAGAAGAAGGCTTCATATTGTTTGTCATCCTTCATGATATGTTGTTTTAACCACTGTCTTAGAAAGCCCATCAGTTCAAGGGTAACAGGCGTGCCTAGACGGAATTTGTTTTGAATATCGAAGAGGCTTTCCTTGAGTTGTTCATGGTGTTGCTGATGAGTATCGGTGTTGGGATAATCGAATATGCGAAACAGGCTTTCCTCGACTGAAAAATGGATGACCGTGTATTGTGCCAATTCATTGAGGATACCACTGATAACCGAGTTGTCGGGTCTTTTCAAGATGGCTTCGTTATACAATTGATTGATTAGTCCGATAAGGATTTTATGCTGCTCATCGAGTTCCCGAATACCCACGCTGAGCTCTTGCGACCAGGCGATATATTCTTGTGTGGCGGACATGACAGGATTCTCTCTATTTGTGTAATGTAATAAATTTGACCCAGTTTTTTGGATGGGTCCGATGATCGATGAGATATTCGGATTCCTGAAAAACCAAGACATTGTCCAGAGCTGTTCAATGCCTACCCGAGTCGTGTTTTCTGGGTTTTGCCTCCTGAGTGGTTGTGACCGACTTATGAAGAAGCCCCAAAATCCTTTTAAAAAATCAGGGAATTTTAGTCTACCATCAGTGGTTCCGTGGATTCAAGCCGGGTTTTTTTTCGGCTCCATCAGCTAAGATTCAATCGTGATATTAGGTAGCCTATTGCCAGCAACGCCGTTAGTAGCGACAGCGCCGCGCGCCAGTAGAAGTAATTGATCAAGCGGCTTTCCTCGCGAAAAGCAGCGATGATGAACGGCCGGCTGGTATCGCCAGGATCGGCTATTAGGTGGACATCCGGTTGGGTCGCTTGTTGCAACTGTTCCCGCTGGACTTGTCGATAGGCCGCGCGGCGGGCGGCTTCCCATTCGTCGGGATCGATCCGGCCATTGCGGCGGCGGTCGAACAGCGCCATCCGTCGTGGATCGCGTTTCCAGCGCTCCAGCAGTTCCGCGACTTCGCGCCGGGTGTCGGGCGCTTCTCGTAGACCGCCGACGGTGCGGAACAAGCCGATGACGTGCAAGTCCTCGTCGGGCAGGATGCGTTGCTCGGTATAGCGGTACGTGGCGCCGATGCCCCAGAGCGCATGGGTGCGCGCCCCGCTGGGATTACCGTACCAGACCTCGTGACGGGTCTTGATGAAGTCGGCGCCTTCGGGGTCGATCACGCATTGAGCGGTGCCGTCGTCGAGGAGGAACAGGCTATCGCTCTCGCCGGAATCCACCGGCCACCAGCGGTTGCCCGACGTGCGTTCCTCCACCCGGTAACGGTACCAGGCGCAGGGCAGGTAGCTGAGTGGCGCCAGGATCGGCGGTCCCGGCAACAGCCGGGCGTGGCCATGGAGTTCCACATAGCCCTGCGGCGCCGAACGGATGCGGGCGATGGGTGTGTCGGCCAGCCGCCAGGCTCTCCGCCCGAAATGCAGCGCGCCGTACAGACCGAAGATCGTGACGGCCAGTATCAGCGCCAGCAACGGAGTCGGCGACGACGGCCCGGCGTGATCTGGGTACCGCAGCAACAGAAAGAAACCGAGCCAGAGGGCGACGAATCCCAGCGTCGCTTTCAGGCTGGGCCGGTACATCGGGTCGTTTCGCGCCGCTCAGCGGAACAGACTGGCGAGATCGACGTTCTGTTTTTCCGGTTCGGAGAATTCCAGCAGCCGGAATGGCTCGAAGTTGAAGAAACGGGCGATCAGCACGTCCGGGAACTGTTCGATGCGGACGTTGTTCAGGTTGACGCTGTCGTTGTAGAACTCCCGGCGGTCGGCGACGGCGTTTTCCAGGCCGGTGATGCGGCTTTCCAGATGGCGGAAGTTGTCGTTGGCGCGCAGTTCGGGATAGGCTTCGGCCACCGCAAACAACTGACCTAGGCCAAGCCGTAACTGGCTTTCGGCCGCTCCCAGCGCCGGTACGTCGCCGCGCTGCTGAGCATCGGCCACGCCCTGGCGGGCACGCATCACCGCTTCCAGGGTGTCCTTCTCGTAGCGCATGTACTGCTTGCAGGTTTCGACCAACTTGGGCAATTCGTCGTGACGCTGTTTGAGCAACACGTCGATGTTGGACCAGGATATGCCGGCGTTGTGTTTGAGGTTGACCAGGCGGTTGTAGATGATGATGCCGTACAGGACCAGCAGCACCAAGGCGACAATAAGGACAATGCTGAACAAGTTCATGATGGCGGTATCGTGCGAATAGTGGAGAGTGGCTTAAGTAAATAGTCACTAGAATTATATATAAGTCTAGCTGACGGTGCGGAAAGAAAGACACGCTAGCGCCGTGGAGAGAGCACCATGCTGTTCTGGTTCAAGGGGATGCTGATCGGCTTCGCCATCGCCGCGCCGGTGGGACCGATCGGGTTGTTGTGCGTGCAACGCACGCTGACGCGCGGCCGTTGGGCGGGGTTGCTGTCCGGTGTTGGGGCAGCCAGCGCCGATGCGGTTTACGGCTGTATCGCCGGTTTCGGACTGGCTTCGCTGGCGCATCTGCTGTTGGCCTGGCAAATGGAGTTGCAAATCATCGGCGGCCTGTTTCTGCTGTATCTGGGCTGGCGGACCTGGCGGATTCCGCCGGTTGGCGAGCAGGCGTGCGTTCGCCCCAACCGCGTCGGACTATTGGGGGATTATCTGTCCACCTTGGCGTTGACGCTGGCCAACCCCGTCACCGTGCTGGCGTTTCTGGCCATTTTTGCCGGGCTGGGTCTGGCCGCCGAGGGACGGGATTTCGCGGCGGCCGGATGGTTGGTGCTGGGGGTGTTCGCCGGCTCGCTGCTGTGGTGGCTGTTGTTGGTTGGGGGTGTCGGGTTGCTGCGCGGGCGACTGACTCCGGCGGCGCTGGGTGGCATCAACCGCGTTTCGGGGGCGCTGGTCGCCGGGTTCGGGCTTTGGGCGCTGGCCTCGGCGGTTTGGGGCTAGGGGCGGGAGCGCTGGCGGCGGCGTTGTCCGCGCCAATCGTTTGCAGGTGCCGCTCCCGCAAGCGCCGGTAGTTCTGGGCCGAATATTCGAGAAATTCCAACTCGCGCTCGTTCAGCGGTCGGACTTGCTTGACCGGGCTGCCGACATAGAGGAAACCGCTTTCCAGCACCTTGCCCGGCGGTACCACGCTGCCGGCGCCGATGGTCACGCGCGATCGCACCACCGCCTTGTCCATGATGATCGAGCCCATGCCGATCAGGCAGTAATCCTCGATGGTGCAGGCGTGCAGGATGACCTTGTGGCCGACCGTGACATCGTTGCCGATGAGGGTCGGCTGACCGCCCGGACAAAAGCGGCTGTCGTGAGTGACGTGGATCACGCTGCCGTCTTGAATGCTGGTGCGCGCGCCGATACGGATGCGCTGGATGTCGCCGCGGATCACGCTCATCGGCCAGATCGAGCTGTCTTCTCCGATTTCGACGTCGCCGATGACCAGGGCGGTGTCGTCGACGTAGACGGTGGCATGAATTTGCGGGGTGTGTTGTTCGAAAGGACGGATTGCCATGGGATCGGTTCTCATGCAAGGGGCGGATTTTTGGATTGTTTGTGGCCCTTCGACCTTCAGCGCATCGTGACCAGCTCTTCGGCGCTGGTCGGATGGATGGCGACGGTGTCGTCGAAATCGTGCTTGGTGGCGCCCATGCGGATGGCGACCGCAAAGCCTTGCAGCATCTCGTCGGCATTCTCGCCGATGAGGTGGCAACCCACGATCTTTTCCTCCGGGCCGACGCACACCAGTTTCATCGCGGTCGGTGGCTGGCGCTGGGTAAAGGCGTGGTACATCGGTCGGAAGCGGGTCTGATGGACTCGTACCGCCGTGCCGTGTCGTTGCCGTGCATCCTCCTCGGTCAGTCCGACCGTGGCGATGGGCGGATGGCTGAACACCACGCTGGGAATGTTTTCGTAAAACAGGCGCCGCTCCGGTTGCTGGCCGAACAACCGATCGGCTAATCGGCGGCCTGCGGCGATCGCCACCGGGGTCAATTGGGCGTGTTCGGTTACATCGCCGATGGCGTAAATGCCGGCGACGTTGGTGTTCTGATAGGGATCGGTCGGGATCGTACCGTTCGGATTTGCCGTCACTCCCGCCGCCGCCAGATCGAGCGTGTCGGTATTGGGGTCGCGGCCGATGGCCCACAACAGCGTATCCACTTCCAGGGTATCCCCGCGCCCGTCGCAATGCAGGCTGAGCATGCCCTTGGCCAGACGCGCCACCGCATTGATCTGGGTGCGGGTCAGCACATGGATGCCGTCCTCGCGCAGTCGCTCCATCAGTTGCTCGCGCAGCATGGCGTCGAACGGCCGTAATACCTGGTCCTTGCGTACCAGCAGCGTCACTTCGGCGCCCAGCGCGTTCAGCATCCCGGCCAGCTCCACCGCGATGTAACCGCTACCGGCGATGGCGATCCGTCGCGGACAGGCGCTCAGCTCGAAAAAGCCGTCGGAGGTGATGCCGAACTGAGCGCCGGGTACTTGGGGAACCCGTGGTCGGCCGCCGGTGGCGATGACCAGATGGTCGGCGCTATAGCGCTGATCGCCCACCGTCAGGGTGCGGGCGTCGGCGAAACGGCCGAATCCACGGATCAGTTCGACCCCTGCCTCGGCCAGATAGCCCAGGTACCATTCGTTGATGTTGTGCACGAAAGCGTCACGGGCGGTCTTGAGCTTTTTCCAGTCGAAGCCGAAATAATCCAGTCGGAAGCCATAGCCGGGCGCATCATCGAGCGCATGAGCCAGGTGGGCGGCGTACCACATGATTTTCTTGGGCACGCAGCCGACATTGACACAGGTGCCGCCGAGCCGGTCGGCTTCGATCAGGGCACAGCGGGCACCGTGGCGGGCTGCCCGTTCCGCTACCGACAGGCCGCCACTGCCGCCGCCGATGACGATCAGGTCGTAATGCTGGGTCATGCATCCTCCAAATGGTGAGCGTAATGATCATGCCGGCGAAAATTCGGGCGAGGGGAGAGGCGGCCAGTGGCGGCGGTATCCCGCGCACAATAGCAGTTACTATAGCGTGTGCCCGACGGATCTGCCGGGTGGGCCGAACAAGACCGGAGGTGATCGATGCGTGGGTTCGGATGGAGTCTCATCTTACTACTGTGGCCATTGTGGGTCGGTGCGGGCGAACTGCACTGGCGGGGGCAATGGACTCAGGGCGGTCTGATCGTCGGGCAGGCGCCGCCGGGTACCCGGCTGGAACTGGACGGGCAAGCGGTGCCGGTGAGCCCGGAAGGCGCGTTTGTGTTCGGGTTCCATCGCGATGCGCCGCCGATGGCGCGCTTGCGCGCCGTGTTCCCGGACGGGAGCCGGGACGAGCGACAACTAACGATTTCGCCGCGCCAGTACAACATCCAGCGGCTCGACGGTTTGCCGTCGAGCAAGGTCACTCCGCCGCCCGCCGTATTGGCGCGCATCCGTCGGGAAAATACCCAGGTGGCCGCGGTCCGTCGGGAGGAGATTCCCCGAGCATATTTTCTGAGCGGTTTCGCTTGGCCGGTCACCGGCCGCATCAGCGGGGTGTACGGCAGCCAGCGCATTCTCAACGGCGAACCCCGCCAGCCGCATTACGGCGTCGATATTGCCAGGCCGGTCGGCACGCCGGTACGCGCTCCGGCCGACGGGATCGTCACGCTGGCCGAACCGGATTTGTACTACAGTGGCGCTACGCTGATCATCGATCACGGTTACCAGCTGAGTTCGACATTGATGCATCTAGACCGGATTGATGTTCGGGTCGGGCAACCGGTGCGCAAGGGCGATGTGGTCGCCACGGTGGGCAAGAGCGGCCGGGTAACCGGTCCGCATCTGGACTGGCGGATGAATTGGCGCGAGGCGCGGATCGATCCGGCGCTGATCGTGCCGCCGATGCCGCGATAGGGAGCGAAGGGTAGAGGACGACCGGTCCTTGGCGCCTATCCGAACAAAATTTACCCCTCTCTTGGTGAAGAGAGGGGTATGGGTGAGACGACCGGCGGGGTTTTACGCCATCGGCATTTCCGGCAGCGCCTGTAGCTTCCAGATCTCGGCGTTGTATTCCTGCATGGTGCGGTCAGTGGAGAATTTGCCGCTGAACGCGGTGTTGAGAATGCTCATCCGCGCCCACTTTTCCTGATCCTGGTACGCCAGCGAGGCCTGCTGCTGGGCCTCGATGAAGCTGCGCAGGTCGGCGATGGTCAGCCACGGATCGTGCGGGCTGGTCAGCGAGTGCAGGATCGGGTCGAAGATGCCCTTTTCGAACTGGTTGAAGTGGCCGCTTTCCAGCAGGTGCATGATCCGGGCAATGTCGGCATCGGCGTTGATGATGGCGACCGGGTTGTAGTCCCGCCGCCGTTCTTCCACTTGCCGCGCCGTCAGGCCGAACAGGAAGAAATTCTCGTCGCCGACTTCCTCGCGGATTTCGATGTTGGCGCCGTCCAGGGTGCCGATGGTCACGGCGCCGTTCATCATGAACTTCATGTTGCCGGTGCCCGACGCTTCCTTGCCGGCGGTGGAAATCTGCTCGGACAGATCGGTGCCGGGGCAGATGATCTCCATCGCGGTGACCCGATAGTTGGGCAGGAAAGCCAGCTTCAGCTTGTCGCCGACCTCGGGGTCGTTGTTGATGACCTTGGCGATGTTGTTGGTCAGCTTGATGATCTGCTTGGCCATGTAGTAGCCGGGCGCCGCCTTGCCGCCGATCAGTACGCAGCGCGGAGTCCAGTTGGCGGTATCGCCGCGCTTGATGCGGTCGTACAGGTGGATGACGTGCAGCAGGTTCAGCAACTGGCGCTTGTACTCGTGCATGCGCTTGACCTGCACGTCGAACATGGCCTTGGGGTTGAAGACCACGCCACAGTCGGCTTCGATCAAGCTGGCCAGACGGACCTTGTTATCCTGCTTGATTTCCCGCCAGCGCGCCCGGAATTTGGGGTCGTCGGCATGCGGCGCCAGTTTGCGCAACTCGTCCAGCTTGGTGATCCAGCCGGGGCCGATGGCTTCGGTGATCAGCGCGCTCATGCCGGGGTTGCAACTGGCCATCCAGCGCCGCTGGGTGACCCCGTTGGTCTTGTTGTTGAACTTCTCCGGCCACAATTCGTAGAAGTCGCGGAACAGCCCTTGCTGGAGCAGCTCCGAATGCAGCGCGGCCACGCCGTTGACCGAGATGCTGCCGACGATGGCCAGATAGGCCATGCGGACTTGCTGTTCGTAGCCTTCCTCGATCAGCGACATCCGGCCCTGACGGTCGATGTCGCCGGGCCAGTGGCTGGCAACTTCGGCCAGGAAGCGGGCGTTGATTTCGTAAATGATGTCCAGCAGCCGGGGTAGCAGTTGCCGGAACAGCCGCACCGGCCAGCGCTCCAGCGCTTCGGGCAGCAGGGTGTGGTTGGTGTAGGCCATGACCTTGCTGGTGATGCTCCAGGCTGCGTCCCAGCCCAGATCGTGCTCGTCCATCAGCAGGCGCATCAGCTCCGCCACCGCGATGGTGGGGTGGGTGTCATTGAGCTGGAAACAGTTCTTCGCGGCGAACTGGCTGAAATCCTCGCCATGGACCCGTACCCATTGCCGAATCACGTCCTGCAGGCTGGCGGAGGCCAGGAAATACTGCTGGCGCAGCCGCAACTCCTTGCCGCTCTCGGTGGCGTCGTTGGGGTAGAGCACCATGGTGATGTTTTCCGCCAGGTTCTTGGCGCCCACGGCGTCGGTGTAACTGCCGGCGTTGAAATCTTCCAGATCGAATTCGTCGGTGGCGGCCGAGGACCACAGTCGCAGGGTGTTGACCGTACCGTTCTGGTAGCCTGGAATCGGGAAATCGTAGGGTACGGCCAGCACGTCGTGGGTATCCAGCCAGCGCCAGCCCATGTCGCCGTTGGCTTTCATGAAGCCTTCGGTGCGACCGCCGAACTTGATTCGCTGCGTATACTCGGGCCGCTCCAGATCCCATAGAGTGCCGCTGCGCAGCCAATGATCGGGTTCCTCGACCTGATAGCCGTTTTCGATGCGCTGGCGGAACATGCCGTAGGCGTAGCGGAGGCCGTAGCCGATCACCGGCAGCCGCAAGGTGGCGCAGCTATCCATGAAGCAGGCCGCCAGTCGTCCCAGGCCGCCGTTGCCCAGCCCGGCGTCGTTCTCACACTCGGCCAGTTCCTCCAGGGTCAGGCCCATGTCGTACAGCGCCTTGTTGACCGGTTCAGAGACGCCCAGATTGAGCATGGCGTTGCCCAGGGCCCGACCCATCAGGAATTCCAGGGACAGGTAATACGCCCGGCGCACGCCACCGTCCGCCTCGTAGGCATAGCGGGTGTTCTTCCAGCGCTCCCACAGCCGGTCGCGCAGGGTGAGCACCAGGGCTTCGTACATGTAGTAGGTGTATTTGGTATGCCGGTCGCGGCCCAGGGTGTGGCTGAAGTAGTGTCGGAAGTCGGCGGCGATGCTTTTGGCATCCATGCCCAAAGGCGGCAGTTCCGTCAGCCAGGATGCTGGCGTGCTTCTTTCTACGGTTTGGATCGTCATGGCGGTAAAGTCCGTTGCATGTGCTGGTGAGATGGAAAGCACCCGGCGCCGGGCCGGATGGCGTCGAGATGCTTGAGTGGTTTTACTGACGGCAACTCGTGGCTTGCGGTCAGGGCTTCGCTGAACATCATAGAAACGATAGTCGGGCGATTGCCAATTGCAAGGCATTATCGATGCCGTCGGGGGGGAACATGGGAGGCGCTGGATTTCCGGCCATGGGCAGGCGCGGGCACGGCGGAGGATAGAGGAAATTACGGGTACAATCGACGGCGGGCTGGCGGGATGGTCTTCCAGGTGGACCGATCAATCGGGTCGGGGCAAACGGAGGAACCGACAGGGCGGGGCGCTACTCAAGGCAGTGGGCGGCCTGTTCGCGGGTGTAGAACAGTCCGAAACGGATGAAACCGGCGACGACACTGGATTTGATGGCGACAATGTGGCCGCAAGGGTTGCGGGCCAATACCAGATGGTCGGGTAGGCCATCCAGGGCGTGGAAGGGGGCTGGAGTGCCGTCGGCCCAGCAGGAACAGTAGACCGCGCCGGTTTCCCGATCCAGGAAGCCAGGGGTGAAACCGTAGTGCCGGTTGGCCGAACTGATACCGCCGGTGCCCGCGAATGATTGGTTTTCGGCTTCCAAGGTTTGCAAAGTCAGCATCTGTGCCATGATCATGCCCTCGCGCCTTGACAATGAGGTCAGCCTAAAATCGTTCGGTGCGAACGATGGGTGTCAAAAAAAACAACAATTTGACATTATGAGACACCTTGTTGCGATTTTAGTCTAGAAGTTTTTTTTCGATACAAACAACCTGAATTGCAAGCTTATCGTCGCCGATTTGTCATCGGCGCGTCATCACAGCGCTTTCGCATTGATCTAGAGGACGTTTTGCGTGATTGAGGCTTCCCATCTTTACGTCGCCCTTTCCGGTCATGGGTTCGGGCACTTGGCGCAAACGGCGCCGGTGCTGAACGCGCTTCGCCAGCGTCATCCGGCGATTCGCCTGACCGTGCAGAGCCTGCTGCCGGAACCGGTCTTGCGCGGGCGGATCGCGGGCGAATTCACGGTCGTGGCCGGCGCGGCCGATTTCGGCATGGTGATGGTGGATGCGCTGGACGTGAAGCTGGCCGATAGTCTGGCTGCCTATCGGGCTTTTCATGGTGAATGGGAGGCGCGGCTGGATTGGCAGGAAAGCATGCTGCGGCGGGCGGCGCCGGATCTGCTATTGGCCGATATTCCCTATCTGAGTCTGGCGGCGGCGGCTCGCTTGGCGATTCCGGCGCTGGCGCTGTGTTCGCTGAACTGGGCGGATATCCTGCAAGGTTACGGTGCCGATGCTCCCGATCTGGCGGCGCTGCGCGCGCCGATGCTGACGGCCTACAATAGTGCCATGGTTTTTCTCCAGCCGGCGCCCAGCATGCCGATGCCGGATTTACGCAATGCCCGGTCCATCGGCCCCATCGCCGACTTGGGCCGGGACCGGCGACTGGAGATCGATCGCCGGCTCGGTTTGCACGGCGACGAAACGCTGGTGCTGATGGGCCTGGGAGGCGTGAACCTGCGCCCGCCGTTGGAAGCATGGCCGGCGCTGGCGGACGTGTGCTGGTTGATCCCGCCGGATTGGGGCCAGGTGGATCGACCGGATGTGCGAAGCTGGATGGTTCTGACCGATGATTGCTCGATGGTGGACCTGATCCGTTCCTGCGACGTGTTGTTCACCAAGCCCGGCTACGGCGCTTTCGCCGAGGCGGTGTGCAACGCGACCCGAGTGCTCTACGTCGGGCGCGACGACTGGCCGGAAGAACCGTGGCTGAGTCGCTGGCTGACGGAGCATGGGAATGCGCTCAAGATCGATCGCCGGCAACTGGCGGCCGGCGACTTGGCTGAACCTTTGCGGGTGCTGCTGGCGCAACCGGCCAAACCGCCGGTGGCGCCGTCCGGCACGATCGAGGCCGCCGCTTGGCTGGAGCGAGCGCTTCTATGAATTCGGTGCCTGATAAGCCTGGTGGATGGCGCGCATGCTGGCCGCCGCGCCCGAGGTCAGTTTGTAGTCCACGAAGCGAGTGACGTTGGTGTCGCTGGGGTTGATCTCCACTGTGGGGATACTCGCCTGACTGGCTTGCACCAAGGGACCGGCGATGTAGGGAAAGACGCTGGTGGTGCCGATGCTGAACACCAGATCGAAGCCTTCATCCAGTTCCCGGTAGAGATGTTGGATGGCGTGTGATGGCAGCGTTTCGCCGAACAGCACCACTCGCGGTCGCACCAACGCGTGGCAGCGCGGGCAAGCCGGAGGAATGTCCAGTTGGCTGTAGTCGGCAACCGTGGCGGAATAGTCGCAACGGGTGCAGTACAGGTCGTGGACATCGCCGTGCATTTCGATGAGATTGCGGCTACCGGCGTCGCGATGGAAGCCATCGATGTTCTGGGTCAGCACGCAGACCTCGAACTGATCCTGCAATTTGGCGATGATGGCGTGCGCATCGTTGAAGTGCGCGCCCCGGCAGGCATTTTCGATCTGGTGCAGGTACTTCCAGGTAATGTGCGGGGCGGCTTCGAGCATCGACCCGGACAGAGCGGTTTCGATCGAGAAGTTTTCCTCGGTCAATTCGTTATTGTACAGCCCGCCGATGCCGCGATAGGTCGGCAGACCGGAATCGGCGGAGATGCCCGCGCCGGTGATGAACAGGAGCCGGCGGGCTCGGCGCATTTCCGCGACGATGCGGGCGACAGTGGTGGAATCTGGATCGTTCATGGCGCGGCCTCGCTGGGACGGGTTGGGGAACCAATGAAAATTCTAATGCTTTCCGATGTGTATTTTCCGCGCGTGAACGGCGTATCCACATCCATTCAGACCTTTCGGCGCGAATTGGGGCGTTTGGGGCATGAGGTCTGGGTGGTGGCGCCGGAATACGGTTTGCCCACCGCAGAGGAGGAGGGTGTCAATCGGGTGCCATCCCGCCAAGTATTGTTCGATCCAGAGGATCGGATGATGCGGTCGGGGCCGCTCGGCCGACGGTTGCGGGCACTGAACGGCCGAGGCTTCGATCTGGTTCACGTCCAGACTCCGTTTGTCGCTCACTACGCCGGCCTCCGGCTGGCGCGGCACTGGGGCGTGCCCTGCGTCGAAACCTATCACACCTTTTTCGAAGAGTATCTGTTTCATTATCTACCGGTGCTGCCGAAGAGCGCTTGGCGGGCGGTCGCCCGGCTGTTCTCGCGCCGCCAGTGCAATCGTCTGAATGGACTAGTGGTGCCCTCGCGGGCGATGCGCGAAGTGCTGGAACGCTATGGGGTGCGGACGACCATGCGGGTGATCCCGACCGGCATGCCGCTGGATGCCTTTCAGGAAGGCGACAGAGAGGCTTTTCGCGTTCGGCACGGCATCGCGGTCGATCAGCCGACCTTGGTATTCGTGGGCCGGGTGGCGTTCGAGAAGAATATCGAATTCCTGCTGGAGGTGGTCCGGGCGCTCAAGCAGACCAGCCATCCCGATATCGTATTGATCGTCGCCGGGGAAGGGCCGGCCGAAGGGCGCTTGCATCGTTTGGCGGGCGAACTTGGCGTGCGGGACAACCTGCGGTTCGTGGGTTATCTGGCGCGCGGGACCGATCTGGCGAGCTGCTATCAGGCCGGTGAGGCGTTCGTGTTCGCCTCGCGCACCGAAACGCAAGGCTTGGTCTTGCTGGAGGCCATGAGTCTGGGGGTGCCGGTGGTGTCCACCGCCGTCATGGGTACCCGCGACATCCTGGCGGCGGGCAAGGGCGCGTTGGTGGCGGAGGAGGAAGTCAGCGATTTCGCCGCTCAGGTCCGCCGCGTGCTGGACGATGCCGCATTGCGTCGGTGGCTGAGCCAAGAGGCGCGGGAGTACGCCCGGCATTGGACGGCGGAAGGGCCGGCCCAGGCGTTGTTGGCGTTTTACGAGCAGATTCGGGCTGGCCGGGACGCGGTTTGATGGCCGGGTTGGCGATTCGAACGCGCTCCCCGCTGGAACATCGGGGGGCCGGCCCGATGGATCAGCCGTTCAGCAGGCCGTAAAGCGTTTCGAACTCGCGGCTGAGCTTGTGCTTGGGATCGAGATGGATCATTGGTCGGGCCTGAGCGTGCGACTCGCGAATCTTGATCGAGGCCGACAGGAAGGCGTCCAGCACGGGCAACCCCTCGCCGCGCAGTTCCTCGACCAATCGTACCGGCAGGTTGGCGCGAGCCTGATAGTGGTTGACCACGATGCCTTCCACCCGCAGCGCGCGATTGTGGTCGGCCTGAATTTCACGGACGCTGTCCATCAGAGTGTACAGGGCGCGGCGGGAGAAATCGTCGCAATCAAAGGGAATCAGGCAGGTATCGGCGGCGATCAGCGCCGATCGGGTGTAGAAGTTCAGCGCTGGCGGGGTATCGATGAAAATATCGTCGAATTCCTTGAGGGTGTCCAGCGCCTCGCGCAGCTTATACATCTTGTAGCGGGATTCCAGCTTGAGTTGCAGTTCTTCCAGCCGGGGATCGGACGGCAGCACGCTCAGCTTGGGAAAAGGCGTCGACGCGACGTAGGCGTCTGGTTTGTCGGGAAAAAGCTTGTAGGCCAGGATGTCGTCGAAGAAGTGGGCGAGGGTTTTTTTCTGCTCGTCCAGCGCGTTACCCAGCAGATAGCGAGAGGCGTTGGCCTGCGGGTCCAGATCCACCAGCAGGGTGCGTCGCCCGCGCGCCGCGCTGATGGCGGCCAGGTTGCAAGCGATGGTGGATTTACCCACTCCCCCTTTCTGATTGAAGACGACTCGGCGCATGGCGGTTTTCCGTGGTTTTACTGTGGTTTCAGGCAAGTGTAGTCAAGCCGCGCGGAGGCGTCGAGAGGATGGAATGGTTGGAGTGGTTTCCAGCGATCGCCGCAACGGTCGCCGGGCTAAATTTTTCGAGGTCGAATATGGTATTTGTGCAGCGCAACAATTATTGCTATAGTGGAATCGCCCGATGTCAAGGGGTTTCGCCAAGCAGAAATAATCATGAATACCGTAGATGATCCAACGCTTGCGCTTCTCAGTCGTTTTGTGGGGGATACTCACGATCTGCAACTATCCGATGCGGAATTTCTACTGCAACAGGTTGCGGCCATCGAGCACTATACCAAGCAGTTTCCCGCCGAAGAGCGTCAGGCGCGAGCGCTGGAATGGATAGAAACCTACGCCTTGCAATATCGCCGGCAGTGGCGGAGACAGGCCGTGATCGATGCCCTGGCTCAGATGCGATGTGCCGATTGTCCGTTGACTGGGGGGCGACGAGTCGTCGCCATGCGCCATTCACGCCCGCTGGCTGACTCTATTGCGGCGCTACGCCGACGAGGAGCTTTCCTCGCATGATTACGTGGAAGCGGTGCTGAATCTGCTCCGTGCCTACAAACATCAACTGAGAGTGAGCGAAATCCACCAACGGTCGCAGTTGCAGCGAGCGGCCCGGTGTCCGATCTCGGCTAACGGGTAGCGCAGCCATGTGGGCGGGTTTCTGGGTGGCTGGATGGGTGCTGGTGGTTTCGTTACTGCTGACCGCCTGCCAGGCGCTGGACTATGAAGGCCAGGCTCCCGCCTATCGCATTCCAACCGGAACCGTGCTCGAACTGCATCGGGATCTGATCGTTCCGCCGGGTCAGGCGGGTGTCAACATTCAGGGCACGGCCATCGGCGATCGGTATCGCTACGACGCCGTCTGCCGATTGGAGGTGTTAACCGTTGACGATTCGCCGCATCCCGTGCGAACCGACCATTTCACGGTGGAGCGGGTCGGTCGCGAGTGGGAAATCTTTTCCAGCCGGGCTTCTGGCCTGCGTTACGTCGCCCTGTTCGAACGGGATGGTCCTCACCTGCTGTTGTTCACCACCTTTCTATATCTGCGTTCGGAACGGCAGCCGGATGTGTTCCGGCTGGCCTGCGGGCACTTGCAGAACAGCGATCAGAACCCGCGTCATCTGACCGTGGCGGAAATCCGCGCCACGCTGGCGCCGGTCATGACCTTGCAATAGGGCTGCTCCAACGATCCGGCGCGAGCTACAGCAGAAACACCGTCGCCAGTCCCAGAAAGATGAAGAAACCCATGCCGTCGGTGATGAAGGTCAGCAGCACGCTCGACCCGAGTGCCGGATCGCGTCCCAGTCGATGCAGGATCAGGGGAATGGCCACGCCCATCAGGGCCGCGAGCAACAAGTTCAGCAACATCGCCGCCGCCATCACCAGCCCCAGTGGCAAGTTCCAATACAACAGGTAGGCGAACAGCCCCACCGTGCTTCCCCACGCCACGCCGTTCAGCAAGCCGACGCCGATTTCCTTGAACACCAGGTGCCAGGTATTTTCCGGCGTGATTTCGCCCAGTGCCAGACCGCGCACCACCAGGGCGGTGGTCTGGTTGCCGGAGTTGCCACCGATGCCGGCCACGATTGGCATGAGCGTGGCCAGCGCCACGATCTGGGTGATGGCATCCTCGAACAGACCGATGGCTCGCGAGGCGATGAAGGCGGTGCACAGATTGATCGACAGCCACAGCCAACGGTTGCGAGCGCTGTCCCAGATCGGCGCGAACAGGTCCTCGTCGCCGCGCAGACCGGCCATGTTCAGCGCGTCTTCCTCCGACTCCTCGCGGATGTAGTCGATCACTTCGTCCACCGTGAGCCGACCGACCAGCTTGCCGCGTTCGTTGACCACCGGCGCCGATACCAAGTCGTAGCGCTCGAAGGCCCGGGCTGCGTCGGCGGCGTCCTCGTTGCAGTGGAATATCACCGGATCGGCCAGCATCAATTCGGCGACCTGCTTTTGCGGATCGTTGAGCAGGAGGGCCCGCAACGGCAGCACACCCTTGAACAGGTGACGGCCATCGACCACGAACAGGCTGTCGGTGTTGGGTGGTAGATCGTCCCGGCCGCGCAGCAGTAGCAGCACCTGTTCGACCCGTTGGTTTTCGCGCACCGTCAGCACATCCTGATACATCAAGTGGCCGACCGCGTCTTCCGGGTAGGCCATGGTGGCTTGCAGCCAGTCGCGGTCACGGGCGTTCAGCGATTGCAGGACTTCCGTCAGGATCTCTTCGGGTACCGCCTCGGCTAGTTCGGCCAAATCGTCGGCGTCGAGCTGGCCCAGTACCCGCACCAGCGCCGGCCGCTCCAAAGTCTCGATCAGCGAATCCCGCACCGCATCCGAGACTTCCAGCAGCACCTCGCCGCCGCGCCCGTCCTCGATCTGCCGCCAGACTAGTAAGCGGTCGTCCAGCGGCAGTGCCTCCAGGATGTAGGCGATGTCCGCCGGATGCAGGCTGCGCAGCTTGAGTTGCAGTTCGACCAAGTGCTGACGGTGCACCAGCGATTCGATCAGATTATGGCGAGGGCTGGCGCGGTCACGATCCACCATGCTCTCGACCAGCCGGTGTTTCTCCAGCAGCTTGACGATCTGCCGCAGGTGATCCTCCACCTTGTGAGTGGATTGGTGAGAAGCGGTGGCATCGGTCACGGCAGGGTCGCGGGTCCGGGATGGCGGGATGGCGAGATCAACCGGCGACGTGCTCGCGCCCGCCGTAGCGGCGGATCACGTAATCGGTCACGATTTGTTGGAATTCGGCGGCGATATTCTCGCCCTTGAGCGTTACGGTCTTTGTGCCGTCCACGTAGACCGGCGCCACCGGCACTTCGCCGGTGCCCGGCAGGCTGATGCCGATGTGGGCCTGCTTGCTCTCGCCGGGGCCGTTGACCACGCAGCCCATCACCGCCACGGTCAGTGCCTCGACGCCGGGATAGCGTCCGCGCCAGACCGGCATCTGCTCGCGCAGGTAGCCCTGAATCTGTTGGGCCAGATGCTGGAAATAATCGCTGCTGGTGCGCCCGCAGCCGGGGCAGGCCACCACCGCCGGGGTGAACGAGCGCAGCCCCATCGCTTGCAGGATTTCCTGGGCGACGATCACTTCCTGGTTGCGGCTGCCGCCCGGTTCGGGGGTGAGCGAGATGCGGATGGTGTCGCCGATGCCTTCCTGCAACAGCACCGCCAGCGCGGCGGTGGAGGCGACGATGCCCTTGCTGCCCATGCCGGCTTCGGTGAGACCGAGGTGCAGCGGGTAATCGCAGCGCGCCGCCAGCTTGCGGTAGACCGCGATCAGGTCCTGCACGCCGCTCATCTTGACCGACAGGATGATCTGGTCGTGACCCAGGCCGATCTCCTCGGCCCGCGCCGCGCTATCCAACGCCGAAATGATCATCGCCTCGTGCATGACCTCGCTCGCGGGTCGAGGCTGCGGCAGATGGGCGTTGTCGTCCATCAGTCGCGCCGCCAGTTCCTGGTCCAGACTGCCCCAATTGACCCCAATCCGTACCGGTTTGTCATGCCGACAGGCGATTTCGACGATGGTGGCGAACTGCTCGTCCTTTTTTCTTGCCACGGCCGACGTTGCCGGGGTTGATGCGGTATTTGTCGAGCAGTTTGGCGCAGGCCGGATATTTGCTCAGTAACCGGTGGCCGTTGAAGTGAAAGTCGCCGATCAGCGGCACGGAGACGCCTCGCGCATCCAGCCGTTCACGGATCGCCGGCACGGCGGCGGCGGCCTCTTCGTTGTTGACGGTGATCCGCACCAGTTCTGAACCTGCTTGCGCCAGTTCCGCCACCTGGGCGGCGGTTGCCGCGATATCGGCGGTATCGGTGTTGGTCATCGACTGCACCACGATGGGCGCGTCGCCGCCGACCGTGATGGCGCCGATACGGACGGCGACGCGGGAACGGCGCGGGATGGCAAACTCAGCACGAGCCATGGTGTGATTTCCCAAGAAGTGTCGTGAATATTCCCTCGCCATGGTGGGGAGGGATGGGCTGGAGGGAGGTGGTTATCGCAAGAACTCGCGGCTGATCTCGCGGAAGCGGTCGTCGCCGGCCTGATGCAGCCACTCGAAAACCACCATTTCGCGGCTGACCACCCGCACGCCCTCGGCGCGCATCCGCTCCAGCGCCAGTTCGATGTCGCGCGGCGACCGGGAAGACACGGCGTCGGCGACCAGATAGACGTCCCTGCCGGCCGCTCGCAAATCCAGCGCGGTCTGCAACACGCAAACGTGTGCCTCTGCCCCGATCACGACGATTTGCTGGCGTCCCAGGGCGTCGATGCGCCGCATGCAGTCCCGCTCGGCGGCGCAGGAGAAATGCAGCTTCTCCATGAAGGCCTCCGCCGGCAGTCGTTCGCGGATCGCCGCCACCGTGTGACCGAGTCCGCGCGGATACTGTTCCGAGGCCAACACCGGCACGTTGAGCCGTTGGGCAGTCTGGATCAGCCACGCGCCGTTGGCCACGATGCGGTCGGCATCATGGATCGCCGGCATCAGCCGTTCCTGAAAGTCGACCGCCAACAGACAGGAAGTTTCGATCTTCATCAACATTTGCGTTCTCCCACAGAGGTTGGGAATCCGCCGGGGCGGATCGCGTCAATCGGCAATCAGGGTGATGCGCTCCTGGGGATTGGCGCCGTTGACCACCCGAGTCCGCAAACCTCGCCAGGCCGGCGCCAGCAGATCGCTCGGCGCGCGGCTTTGCGGATCGTCCACCGCAAAGGTGAACAGCCCCATCCGCGGTTCCTTCTTTTGGCGGATCAGACTACCCATCCAGATCGGCAGGCCGCCCTCGCGCAAGTGTGCGTCGATGTCCCAGAAGCGCAGCACCCAGCGCGCGTTGGACTGATCATCGTAGCGCACCAGCGCGAGCGCGTCCTCCCGGCCGGCGTGAGTTTGCGGCAGGACCGGCAATTCCCGCAGTTCCACTTGCGGGTTTAGCCACAGCAGCATGCCGCGCAAATCCAGGTCGGGGGCCGGCTGCCAACCCGCTGCCCGCAGTCGCGATTCCAGTTCCTCGCGGCTGCCGGCCCATTGCAGCACCAAGTCCTGTCGACGGTGGCCCCGGAAATCCAGTCGCTGCTGTGGCAGTTCCCGCCAGCTCTCCATCCACCATTGCTCTCGCGTCAGCACTCGCGGCGTCGTTTTGGGCTGGTAGCGTTGCAGGTCGGCGCCGTAATCGGATCCAACGTGCAGCAAGCCAGTCGCCAGCAGGGCGATCACGCTATAGGCCAGCAGCCCGCGCCATTGGACCGCCGCCTTGGGATGGCGGTTGTAGGCGATACCGAGCACGGTCACCCAAATCAATCCCAGACAGAGACCGGCCAAAGTGTCGGTCAGCCAGTGAGCGCCTAAATACAAGCGGGCGAAGGCGATCGGCACGATGAGAAACGCCGCCGCCAGATAGACGATCCAGCGACGGGTCAACGGGATTTCCCGGGCGATCAGCACGGCCAGAAAGCCGAAGATCAGGGTACTGAACGTCGCATGGCTGGAGGGAAACGAATAGCCTGATAGGCCTTGCGCGACTTCGACGGGGCTGGACACCGGCAGTAGCCACTTGAACAACAGATTGGTGGCCATGCCGAAGCACAACGCCGCCAACCAGTGCCAGGCCGCGGAATGGTTGCGCCGCCAGACCAGCCAGCCGAACACGACCAGGCTGACCGGTAGCATCACCTGATAGTCGCCCAGTTCGGCGGTGAATACCATCAGGGCGTCGGCCCATGGCGTGCGCAGTTCCTGAAAGAAATGAGACAGGCTTTGGTCGAGGCCGCTCGGCAACTGGCGGCCGGCGGCGCTCAGGCTGAGGCTGACCAGTACCACTCCGCCCAGCAGCAGCACCGCCAGCGTCGCCAAACCGCGCAGTTCGCCCTGGGCCGGGTCCAGCAGCGAGGCGCTGATCGGCCCGATGAAGCGCCGGCCTCGGCTCCAGGCGTGAAACCGTTGCAACCAGTCGGTGGCGTGGGTCTGAAACAGTCGCGCCACATGGGTGACCAGCCAGGCGGTCGACCACAGCAGCACGGCGACGATCAGGATCAGCGCCGCCAGTCGCCCCGCCACCCGTGAAGCGATGTCCAGGGACGCGCCGAACGCCATGCCGGGAATCAGGTAGGCGGGCGCCCACAGTACCGCCGATATGACGTTGGCGATCATGAAATTGCGCCAAGTCATGTCCATCATGCCGGCCACAGTGGGAATGGTGCCGCGCACGGGGCCAAAAAAACGGCCGAACAGCACGCCCTTACCGCCGTGCTTACGGAAGAACGCCTCGCTGCGGGCGATCATTTCGGGGTGTTTGGTGAATGGCCAAACTTGGCGGATACTCTGGTGGAACACCCGGCCGATCCAAAAACTGATGGCATCGCCGACAATGGCGCCCCACGTCGACCACCAGTAGGCCGACCAGAATTCCAGGTGACCGAGACCGATCAACGCGCCCAGACCGAACATGACCAGAGCGCCGGGGATGATGA
>NZ_SPMZ01000014.1 GCF_012939995.1 Candidatus Competibacter phosphatis
ACCCGCAGCCGTATTTCGTCGTACCGATGCGATTCGCCCGCCGTAATTGGCGGGCGCGGATTGAAACCGCTAAAGAGGCGCGTCAAATGTCGTTTGATGCTGGATTCGCCCGCCGTAATTGGCGGGCGCGGATTGAAACCATACCTCACCTCACATCACAACAAAGAAATACGGATTCGCCCGCTGTAATTGGCGGGCGCGGATTGGAACGATGAACTGCGCTCAGTAAATCACCTGCGCCGAGTCGATCTCGTTGGTTCGCAGGGATAAGGTCACGCTGCCGCCGGATTTGCGAATCTTGATCTTGACGATCCCTTCCGCGACTGCTTCCAACTGCCCTTTGAAGGTGGCGCCGGTGGCGGTTTTCAGCTTGGCGATTTTACCGACGTGTTGACCAAGTTCGCCGACTGGAGTCGGGTGGTAGCTCTTCTGGATCATGACGACCTGTTCGGCAGGGGCCGGCGCGGCTTCCTCCACCAATTTTTCCGGTTGCGGTTCGGCCCCCAGGGCGCGGGCAATCTTGGCGCTGTCCCAGCTTGCGGACAAATCGGCGACCGCCTCGCCATTGACCTGCATTTTCAGACCCAGCAGTTTGATGACGTCTTCGGCGGTGTAATGCTGAAGCTCGGTGGGGTCGATGGGCGCGGGAGGCGTGGCGGTGAGCGTGATCCGCCCGCCATCGACAAGAAATTTCCGGTAGGCCGCAACCAGTCCCGGACCTGGATTGATGCCGTTGGCGCCCAGGCGTTCGACCAGCAACCGCACATGGTTGGCGAGGTAGTCGTCGATGGTTTTGCCGGCCTTGGCGGCGCAGTAGTTGTTTCTGCGCTGGTTGAAACCGTCATCCTGGATCGTGACGTTCAGGCTGGCCAGTCTGGGTTTGGTTTGGGCGGCCAATTCCGTGATGGAGCGTACGGAACCGGGGATGGCGAAGCCGATGTCCATGTTCAGCGTCGCCCAATCCCGAGTGTTGCTGTCTACCCGAACCGCCAATACGTTGCGAGCGGCATCGAGGTGGTAACCAATTTCGACGTTGCCGATGAAATGATCGTAACCCATCTCCTGCCACTCGGTGCCGCCAAGATGCGCGACCTGCCCGCACCCCAGAGCATCCAGATCTTCAAGCGGGCCACTTTGTTGGGAAGACGGCGGCGACGCGCCGAGAATGCCGCCGTGCAAGGGAAGCTCGAATTCGCGTACGGAGAGCGACAACGCGCCGGGTAGTTCTGCTTGGCTCAGTTGCCAACGGGTTTTCAGTAGGGCCAGAATGTTGGGGGCATGCATCCGAATGGCGCCGATGGTGATCACATCGTTCACCATGTTGGGCGAGATCCGTAGCCGCGTGACTCCCAGCGATCCGGCCGGCGAGACTTCGATGCCACCGTAACTGATTTCGGCGAATGGCTTGGCCATCATCACGAATTGATCGACGTGCTGTTTGGTGTCGTACCACAGGTAACCGCCCACACCGCCGGCGATCAGGATCAGGACGATGAGGAGGGCGACCACGATTTTCATCAGCTTGCGCATGACGGATACCTTGCGGGTTGCGGGTTGCGGGATGTTGGTGGCGCGGCGGCCATGGTTCGATGGTCAAATGATACCCCGCCGCCGACCAGCTTGCTGGACGGCATGAGGATGGTTTGTTCGATTCGGACCATTTGTTAAGCTTGCGAGCGCACCGCCGGCGCGTTGGCCGGAGTTGCCGCCGCCACCCCTATCAAAGAGGCTGTCCATGAATTTCGCGCAGATCGCTCTACAGATTCCGACTCTTCTGCTGCCCCGAGTGGAGACAGACCTCACTCGCTGGGCGGTGGTCGCTTGCGACCAGTACACCTCGCAGCCGGATTACTGGGCACGGGTCGAGGCGCTGGTGGGGGAGGCGCCCTCCACGTTGCGGCTGATCCTGCCTGAGGTGTATCTCGGCGCCGCCGACGAGGCCGCGCGGATTCAAACCATTCAGGACACCATGCGTCGCTATCTGGCCGATGGGGTACTGGCGCCGCAACCGCCGGGTCTGGTGTTGGTGGAGCGGGAGACGGCGCGTGGCCGAACCCGCCGGGGACTGATCGCGGCCCTGGATTTGGAGCATTACGATTTCAATCCTGGCGCCAAGACGCTGATTCGTCCGACCGAGGGCACCATCCTGGAGCGCTTGCCGCCGCGAGTGCGAGTGCGGGAGCGCGCGCCGCTGGAGTTGCCGCATGTCATGGTGCTGATCGATGACCCGCAACACCTGGTTCTCGATCCGCTGTTCCTCGAACCGCTGGAGCCTCTGTACGACGTTCCGCTGATGCTGAACAGTGGCCGGGTACGTGGCTGGCGCTTGGGGCATCCGCTGCTGGTGCAGTGGGTGGTCGAGCAACTCGCGCGGTTGGCCGATCCGACGCTGTTCGCCGAGCGTTACGGCGTGACCGACGAACCGGTTCTGCTGTACGCCATGGGTGACGGCAACCACTCCTTCGCCACCGCCAAGCAGATCTGGGAGAACCTCAAACGCACCGCGCCCGATCCGGCGGCGATCATGAACCATCCCGCCCGCCATGCCCTGGTCGAATTGGTCAACCTGCACGACGAGGGTCTTGAGTTCGAGGCGATCCATCGAGTGGCGTTCGCGGTGGATGCCGAACGGCTGCTGGCAGCGCTGGCGACGTTTTGCCAGACGCAAGGTTCGTCGCTGACGGTGCTCGAAAGCCCGAGCTGGGCCGCCGCGCGGCAGCGCGCGGCGGAGGTGGGGCAGCCCGACCGCCATGCGATTGGTTTTGTGGCGGGGGAGCGTTACGGCGTGCTGGCGATCGAACGGTCGTCTCTGACCCTACCGGTCGCCACCTTGCAAGCGTTCCTGGATCGCTATCTGGCGGACCAGCCCGGCACTCGGCTGGATTACATCCATGGCGAGGACACTTTGGAGCAACTCGGCGCCCAGCCCGGCAACATCGGCTTCCATCTGCCGGCGCTGGCCAAGGACGACTTTTTCCGCACCATCATCCGCGATGGTGCCCTGCCGCGTAAAACCTTCTCGATGGGCGAGGCCGACGAGAAGCGCTTCTATCTGGAGTGCCGGCGAATCGTACCCTGATGGATCGAAGAACGAGGATGGGGGACAGGCTTGGACAGTTGAAGACTGGCATCCTGTGCCCTGCCGCATAAGCTGATGCTTGGTTGACGAGGAGTTTGCAATGTCCAAGGCCCCGGACTTGAATTGGGTTCGCAACATCGGCATCGCCGCGCATGTGGACGCCGGCAAGACCACGCTGACCGAGCGGATGCTGTACTACGCCGGCGCCTCTCACAAGATCGGCGAGGTCCACGAAGGCGCGGCCCACATGGATTACATGGCCGAAGAGCAGGAGCACGGCATCACCATCACCGCCGCCGTGACCCGCTTGCCGTGGCGGGATCACCTGATCCAGTTGATCGATACGCCGGGCCATGTGGATTTCACCATCGAAGTCGAGCGCTCGATGCGGGTTCTGGACGGTTGCGTGATCGTCCTGGACGGGGTGCGCGGCGTGGAACCGCAGACCGAAACCGTCTGGCGTCAGCGCACTCGTTTTCTCCTGCCGACCCTGTTTTTCGTCAACAAGCTGGATCGGCCCGGCGCCGACTTCGGCCGCGCCTTGGCGACGGTGCATGAGCGCTTGGGCGTGGAAGCGGTGGCGGTGACGGTGCCGTTGCCCGACCACGATGGCACGGTCGTCCATTTGCTTGACCGCACCCGGTTGCGCTTCAGTGGCGAGCGTGGTGAGCAGGTGGAGAGCGAAGCCTGCGACCCGGCGACTTGGGAGTGGGCGCAACCTTGGCGGGAAAGCCTGCTGCTGGCGGCGGCGGAGATGGACGAAGCGCTGGCCGAGCAAGTATTGACCGAGCAGGAACCGGAACCGGCGGCGGTGTGGGCGGCGCTGCGTCAGGCCACGCTGGCCGGCAGGATCTGCCCCTGTTTCGCCGGCAGCGCCCTGCGCAATCAAGGTGTGCAGCCGTTGCTGGATGGGGTGGTGCGGCTGTTGCCGGCTCCGCCCGAGCGGCCTCCAAGCCTGGCGCATCGCGCCGATGGCGGCGAGGAGTGGGTGGCGATGGACCCAACCGGTCCGCTGGCGGCGCTGGCGTTCAAGGTGCAAATGTGGGAAGGCCGCCGCCATGTATTCGCCCGGTTGTATCGAGGAATCTTGAAGGCCGGTGACGAGGTGGCGATTCCCGGCCCGGACGGCGCGGTGCGTCAGGAACGGGTGGCGCGGCTGTTCGAGGTGGACGCCAACCACAAGGCGCGGCTGGATCAGGTGAGCGCTGGGCAGATCGTGCTGTTGGCCGGGCTGCGTTGGGCGACCACCGGCGATACCCTGTGCGCGCCGGAGCACCCGCTATGGTTGGAGCGCATCGAGACCCGAGAGCCGGTGCTGGGGTTGGCGATCGAGCCCCAGTCCAGTGCCGATGAAGAGAAATTGCTGGAGGCGCTGGACAAATTGCAGCAGGAAGATCCGACCCTGCGGGTCGAAGAGGACAAGGAGACCGGCCAGCGCGTGCTGCGTGGCATGGGCGAGCTGCACTTGCAGATTGCCGGCGAACGGCTGCGACGGGAGTTTAACGTCAACATCCGGGTCGGCCATCCCGATGTGGTGCTGCGCGAGACGGTCACCCAGGCGGCCGAGGCCGATAATCTGTTTCATCGGGTGATCGAACAGCCCGATGGCAAGAAACTGGAAATGAAGGCATGGGCGCGAGTGGCGGTGGAACCGTTGCCGCGCGGGGCCGGCACCACCATCGGTGCCGAACCGCGATTGCGGCCGGAAGGGGTGGACTTGAATCCGGCCCAGCGGGAAGCCATTACTGGTGCCGTCGAGGACGTGCTGGCCAACGGCCCAAGCACCGGCTCGCCCTTACGAGATCTGGCGGTGCGGGTGCTGGAAGTAGAGCTGTTTGGTGCCTTGTCCAGCCCGCAGGCGTTGCGGGTGGCGGTGGCGGAAGCGACCCGCAAGGCGTTGACGCGGGCTGGTGGGCTGATCTTGCGGCCGATCATGGCTACCGAGGTGGTGGTGCCCGAAAGCGACGTCGGCGCGGTGCTGGGCGATTTGCAGTCCCGTCGGGCGGCGATCCGGGATACCACCAGCTTGGGCGAAGTGACGGCGATCCACTGCGATTGCGCCCTGGACCGGCTGCTCGGTTACATCACCGATCTGCGCGGCATGACCCACGGCCGAGGTCAGTTCACCATGCGCTTCGACCGTTTCGACGTCGGTTGAGCCAGCTTGGCGTAGCAAGAGACTCCGCAGCACCGGTTGACCATCAATCGAACTTTCCCTGGTCGAGTTGTTCCAGCAGCAGCGGCGTGACGTCGTCGAAACGGACGATCCGCCGGCCCCGATGATCACGCAGGAAATCCTTGGCCTCTTCTTCGCTGCCGAGCGGCACCAGTTCGTGGCCCATCGGGCCGAGCATGTCGGAACCGATCACGTACCAGGCGGCGCGGGCGTCAATCCGACTCAGACCGTAGTACTCGGTCACGCCGATGCGGGTGATGTCGTCCCGATTGTGACCGGGCGCGTATTTCGGCAGGTTCAGCAGGTACTTGAACAGATCCTTGGCACCGTCGAAGTGGTGGGCGTGACCGTCCTGGTACACCACCGTCGCTACCCAGTCGGGATAAAGGCTGACGAACATGCCGCAGACCGGGCAGGTGTCCTTGGGACCGGGCGCGGGCAGTTGCAAAGATTCGGCCCAGACCGACGACAGACTGAAGATCAGCAGCCATGCCGCCAGCCTGTGAATTACACCTCTCGTTCCAAGGCGAAGGGAGCGCTTCACTGCCCAGTTCCGGCCTGTCCGGCGTGCTGCCGCCGTTCCGCCCGCTTTTTGCGGATCATCGCGGTATCGCTGGCCATGCTCAGATAGGCAGCGCGCAAGGCGGCGTCGAAATTGCCCAGCTCTCCACCCTGCGCGGCCTTGGCCGCTTCCGCCGCCGGTCGGGAGCTGAAGGCGACCTTACTCTGTTTGGTCATGACCCCCGGCAGCTTCGAGCCGACCAGATAGATCGCCTTGTCGACATCCACCAGCGGTTTCGGCTCAGCAGTGGCGCCGTAGTCAGCGGCGTAGATGGCCTTGGGTCCCCGATCCATGTTCAGTGCCAGGCTGAGTGCGGTGCAGTGCAGCGAACAGGTGGCGTCCACCAGATCGTCCTGGTAATGAACCAGATGACGGCTGTAATGGAACTTGCGCCGATCCATGCCGCAATAGGGGCATTTGGGATATTTGCCCAGTTCGTTTTCCAGCGGATTGGGGTCCGGCTGGGTCTTGGGCGCGAATTGCAGGGGCGTGCCGTCGTCCGCGCATTGGGTGGCATGTGCCACCGGGCTTAGAGCGGCGGTACTCGCCACGGCACCCGCTGCGGCGAGAAGGCGCAGAACCTGACGGCGTTCAGTGTGGATGGGATCGCTCATGGATTACAGGACTCCATTTGTGGTTTTAAGAACGGCATTCTAAGACAGGGCAGCACGAAGCGCTTTGAGAATGCTCATAGCAGGGTGGCGATCGCTCGTTCGAACACCTCTGGCGTGGATTCACCGACGATCCGGGCGCGGATGACGCCCTGCCGGTCGACGATGAAGGTCATCGGTAGACCCATGACCCGATAGTCGCGGGTCACCGCGCCTTGCGGATCCAGCAGCACCTCGTAGGAAATGTCGAGTCCCTGGACGAAGGGCCGCACCGTTTCCAGCGGTTGCAGCACGTTGACGGCGAGAATGGCTAGTCCCCGGTCGCGGTACTGGCGGTAAACCGGTTCCAGCGCCTGCATTTCGGCGTGGCAATACGGGCACCAGTCGGCCCAGAAGCGGATGGCGACCACTTGGCCGCGATACTGTTCGGGGAAATGGACGGCGGGACCGTCTAGCCGCTCCAGGGTGAAGGCGGGGGCGGGAGAATCGGTTTTGGCGGCGGTGACGTTTTGCTCGCAGCCGGTCAGCAGGACCGACAGGAGTAGAAAAGGGAGTATTCGCAATGGATTCATGATCGTTCGGTTATCCCAGCAAAATCAAATTCGACCGTAGTATCAGCCACGTCGCCAGTCCGTAGAACACCCCGAATCCCGTCAGCGCCAGTCCGGTCAGGTGCCGCATTTCGCCTGGAATCGTCGCTTGCAGACTGACGATTCGGTGGAACGGAGCGATGATGCCGGCGCCCATACCGGCGGCGGTGGCGGCGAACAGCGGCAGATACAGCGCATAGCCGACGTAATCGTAACCCGCTTTCAACAGACAGAATGGGCAGTGATGATTAGGATTTTCGTACACGTACAGCGACAGGAAGGCGACGATGCCGGCAATGGTGACAGTGAAGGCCAGCAAATTGGTGGCGGCGAACAATGGTCCCAGTTGGGGCCAGCGCCGAAACGCCAACTCCATGACCAGCAATAGCCCTGACATCGCATAAAACAGCACCAGTGCCGGGCGCGCTGGGAGACCGGCCAATTCAGCCGCCACGCCCTGGCCCGTCGCGCTGAACAGCGAACCGCAGCAGGAGGTGATCACCTCCGGTTCCAGTCCCAGGAAAAAGCGGGTTTGCACCGCTCCTTCCAGCAGCGCCAGCGGCGCCAGCGCTAGCAACAACCCGTACTTCACTCGCACCAGCGGATAATCGTAGCCCCGATTGTCCACCCGATTGAGTAGTAGCCACAGCGCCGCCAGGAAAAACAGGGCGATCTTCAGCAGCAGGGTCGGGAAACCGAAAGGATTGACGTTCAGCACGCCGGTGGCGCACATCGCGCCGACGAACTGGCCGGACAGGCTTTCGGCGGTCTGCGCGAACAGCAGCAGCGACAGCAATTCCGCGCCCAGGGCAAAGCCGAGCAAGGTGGAAATCAGATAGGTCCGTCGTTCCAGCCTCAGCTGTAATTCGCTGCCGCTGTGGATGTTCCAGTGGCGTAGGATCTTCCAGGCGAAGCCGGCGGCCAGCAGCACCGTGCCGGCGACACTCAGGGCGATAAGTTGCAGGGCGACGATGGCGGGGGTGATCAGCATCGCGAGTCCCCAACCATGCGCCCGTCGTGCAGTTCGATGATTCGGTCCACCTGAACCGCCTCGAACACCAAGGGATCGTGGCTGCTGATCAGCACGGTTCGCCCTTGCGTTGCCAGTTCGCCCAGCAGCGCCAGCACCTCCCGCGACAAGGCGCTATCGAGGTTGGCGGTTGGTTCGTCGGCGATCAGCACCGCCGGATCGTTGATCAGGGCGCGGGCCAGCGCGGTGCGTTGCGCCTCGCCACCGGACAGCCATTCGACCCGGCTGTCCGCCTTCGCGCCCAGCCCGAAACGATCCAACAACGCCCGCGCGCCATCCCGCAATTCGCGATGCGGTTTACCCAGCGGATAGGCCGGCAGCATGACGTTGTCCAGTACCGTCAACCCCCGAATCAGATTGAACTGCTGGAACACGAAGCCGAAGGTGTGCCGCCGCACCTCGGTCAGAAACCGCTCCGGCAGGTTGGACAACAGCCGGCCGTCGAGCGTGATCCGCCCGGCGGTGGGTCGCGCCAGACAACCGATCAAGGTCAACAGCGTGGTTTTGCCGGACCCGCTTGGCCCCTTGAATACGGTAATGCCGCCGCGTTCCAAGCGCAGACTGACTTCGCGCAGCGCCCGGCATTCGTTGGGCTGACCCTGGTTGAATACCTTGCTGACTTCGTGCAATGCGATCATCCGCGCATCGCCGCGTCGGGGTCGATGATCGCCGCCCGCCAACCGGGAATCAGGGTGGCGACGATATAGGGCAGCACGGTGACCGCCAGCAGGACGAGGATCTGTTGTAAATCGACCGCCGGCGTCAATCGGAAGTCGGGATACAGCACCGCCCAACCCTTGAGTACCGGCGCGAACAGCCGCGCGCCGCCGTGGAACACCTGCCACCAGGCCAGCAGATAGCCGACCAGAAACGCGGTCAGCGATAGCAGCGTGCCTTCCCATAATTTCATGCGCAGGATGTCGCCGGTTTCCCAGCCGATGGCCTTGAGGATGCCGATTTCCCGTTTTTCCTCGGCGCTCAGCCCGGCGGCCTTGTCCCAGGCCAGGATCAGAAAGGCCAGCAGCAGCGAACCCAGCGCGACGAACACCATTCCCTCGCGCCAGTGGAACACGGCGTCGTAGGTGCGCAGGATTTCCGCGCGCAAAATCGGCCGGCTGGCGGGTAGGGCGAGCGCGATCTTGCCGGCCACGGTGCTCGCCTCGCGCGGGTTGCGCACCGTCAGCACGGCGTCGGTGTAGACCTCCGGCGGCAATTGGAACAGTTGGCGAAAGCCGGTTTCGGACAGCAGTAGCAGGTCGGCGCCCAGCAGCTCCGAGGCGGAATCCAGCACGCCGACGATGTGCAGCGACAGCGGCCGGCCGTCGGCGGCACGCAGGCTGAGATAGTCGCCGACGCCGATCTGGCGGATTCGGGCCAGCGCCGCGCCGACGACGATTTCATCCGCCGCCAGTCCGCGTTCCGGCGCGACCATCAACGTGTAATTGGCCTTGATCGCCGGATCGTAGTAGTAACCCCACAGCCGACCTCTCGCGGAACTGACCCCGCGAATTCGCCGCAAGGTATCCAGCCAGGCCGCCGGCAACGGATCGTGGCGGCCGGCAATCAACTTTTGTACGACCACCTCGGGGGCGTCTTGCAGCAGCAGCGTCGCTTCCCGCCGCAATCCTTGACTGAGCAGCAGCACCGAGGCGAACAAAAAACACCAGTAGGGTATAAACCAGCAGCAGGCCGAGGTTACGGGTTTTACGTCGCAGCAGGGCGGCTAGGGTGTAGTCGATCAGGTATTTTTGCCGTTCGAGCAAGGCGCGCATGGCGGAATCGGCAGCGGTGGGGAATAGAAGCGGTGACGTAGCGTGACAATCGCATTAACCGGCCTCGACCGGCATTGACAATTCTCAGAAAGGAAGATGTTGTTTTCACTTCGGCTCGGCATCTCGCTACCCTGTGCAAGTATCTCCACATTCTATAATGCCTACACTAGCCAGGGTGATTTTCGAGTGAGCTACCCGCTGGTTTGAGTACTCGTGGGGATACGGACGAAATATAGGACTGATCTCAAATGGGTATTGAGCGGTGGCAGATCGGAGTCTGGACAAGGCTGGGCGCGATTCTGTTTGGTTTGATGATCGTGTTAGGCGGTTGCTCGAAACTGGAACCGATCGAGATCGGCTTCGTGGGCGGTACCTCCGGGCGGGTTGCCGATCTCGGCATCGCTGGGCGCAACGGCGCCTTGCTTGCCGTGGAGTTGCGCAACCAGGCCGGTGGCGTGGCGGGACACAAGGTGGAACTGATCATGAGGAACGACGAGCAGAACCCGGAAGTGGCCGAGCGGGTGACGCGGGAACTGATCGATCGGGGTGTTGCCGCCATCGTCGGACCAATGACCAGCGTTATTGCGGCGCGCATGGTGCCTATCGCCAACGAGGCTGGGATGCTCCTTATGAGCCCGACCGTTGCGACCGACGACCTCTCTCACCAGGACGATTACTTCTTTCGCGTAAGTTCCTCCGCCCGGGAATATGCAACCAAGGTGGCCATTTACCAGAGGCACTTGCGGCGCGTGGCGGCGGCTTACGATCTGAGCAACCAATCATATACGATAAGCTGGCTCCATGGGTTTCGCGATACCTTGACCAAAAATGGCGGCGCGGTCATTCAGGTGCTTGGTTTCAAATCGGCGGGCGACACTCCGTTTTTGCCCATCGCCCGCGATTTGCTCGCGACCCAGCCAGATGAGGTGCTGATCGTCGCCAATGCGGTGGACACGGCGCTGTTGTGCCAGCAAATCCGCAAGCTCAATGCCCATGTGCCCATCGTGATCGCCGAATGGGGGGCGACCGAACAGTTGATCGAGCTGGGCGGCAAGGCGGTGGAGGGCGTGATCATGACGCAATTTTTTGATCGCAACAGCATCGTGCCACGTTATCGGGCATTTCGTCAGCGCTATCGAGATCGTTTCGATCAGGAGCCCGGTTTCGCGGGTACAGCAGGGTTCGATGCCGCCAATGTGGTTATGGACGCGCTCGCCCAGCGCCGGTCCGGGCAGAGCCTCAAGGAGGTTGTTCAGGCGGTGCGCCGGTTCGAGGGGGTCCAGCATCTTGTGTATTTCGATGAGTACGGCGACACGAAACGCGAAACGTTTATCTCCGTCGTGCGCGGCGGTCGGTTCGTCAGGGTCGAGTGAAGTTTGTGCGGAGGCAATCTCTCCGGTGGTGGTTGACGCTGCGGTTCGTGTGGGTGGCTGCATTGCCCTTGACTGTGGTCGCCATGTTGGTGTGGCTGTGGTTGGTGCCCCTCATCCGTGCCGACTTCGAAACGCGCCACCAAGCGCTGGCCCGGGCCGTGGCCGGTCAGATTGAGACCTACCTGTTCGGTGTCCAGCGCCAGCTCGACGCGGTCGCCGGACTATGGCGTGGCTTGGGCTATCGCCCCACCCCCTACTGGTTTGCGCTGCTCGACGCGCATGTCGGCACAGGCGAGGTGTTCGAGGCGATCTACATGTTCAATTCAGCCGATAGGGTGCATTCCGTGGGTTTACCCGAGACTCAGCGGGGTCGGCGCGAGGATTTGATCGGGCTGGATCTATCCCAGCGCGATTTTTTGCGCCGGACGCGCACGCTGGGTGAACGGGTTTGGTCCGAGGTTTTTCTGTCGGTCGTAACGGGACGTTTGGCGGTGGCGCTGGCGGTTCCGGTCAACAATCAGGGGGTCGTCGGTGAGATCGCCATCGAGCCGCTTGCCGCCTTCTTGAACGGCTTGCCCGGCCAATCGGACCTGCTTGCATTGATTCTCGACCATCGCGGCCAGGTTATCGCTCATTCCGGGCGTGCCTTCGGTGGCCAGCAACTCAACTTGAGTCACCTACCCATCGTCCGCGAGGCATTGCATGGCCAGTTCTCGACCCAGGGTTTCGAATTCGAGGGCGAGGCGTTGCTTGGAACCGTGGTCGGAGTTCCACGGGTCGATTGGATCGTTCTGATCGCCCAGCCGCAACGCGAGATATTTCAGCAGGTCGCGACCATACTGTCGGTGATGGTCGTTGGTGTGGGGGGGGCGCTACTACTGGCGATTTTGGCCGGATCGGTGCTGGCCCGCGCTTGTTCGAAGCGCTTCGCCGATTACGTTGAGCAAACCGGCGCGATTGCCAGAGGTGACTACGACCGTCCGTGGCCAACCTCCCGCATCGTGGAATTCGCCGATTTGGCGAACGGTCTTCAGCGTATGTCGGATGCCATTCACCAGCGCGAACAAGCGATTCTCGCCAGCGAAGCACGGTTTCGCGACCTGTCGGCCATGGCGTCGGACTGGTTCTGGGAGCAGGACGAGCAATTTCGATTCACCTATTTTTCCACGGGCGACGCGACGCACTGTCTGGAGCAGTCCGGCATCGTTCTCCCCGCATTGTTGGGTAAGACCCGCTGGGAAATACCCATCGACATGACGGCCGAACAGTGGGCGGAGCACCGGTCCATGCTGGAAGCTCACCAACCGTTTCGGGACTTCGAGTACCGACGGTACCTGAACGACGATGCCGAACACTGGTTCAGCATCAACGGTCAACCGCGGTTCGATGCCGCCGGCCGGTTTGTCGGCTATCGCGGTACCGGCCGCGACATCACCGAGCGCAAGCGGGCGGAAGCGCACCAGCGGTTGGCGGAGGCGGTGTTCGAGGCGGCCCAGGACGCCATTCTGGTACTCGATTCCGAAGGAAGAATCGTTGCCGTCAACCCGACCTTCACCACGATTACCGGCTATACCGAAGCGGAGGTGCGGGGGCAAACCCCACACCTGCTGTGGGCCGACAGCCAGCCGGAGGCCTATTTTGCAACCCTGTGGCAGACCGTTTTACACGAGGGAGCATGGCAGGGTGAGTTCTGGAGCCGATGCAAGGACGGCGAACACCGTGCGATGTTGGCCAGCCTGGGGGCGGTGCGGGACACGGCCGGTCGAGTGACCCACTACGTAGGCATTGCCACCGATATCACCACCTCGAAGGTTGCCGAGAAGCGCATTGAGCGTCTGGCCTTTTTCGACACGCTGACCGATCTGCCCAATCGGGCACTGCTGGCACAGCGAGCCGAACTGGCGCTGGCGCTGGCCAAGCGGCATCACGATACCTTGGCGGTGCTATTTCTCGATCTGGACCGCTTCAAGGAAGTCAACGATTCGCTCGGTCACGCCGAGGGCGACGATCTGCTGATCCAGGTCGCTGAGCGCCTTAAGGCGCTTACCCGGACCGAGGATACGGTCTGTCGGCTGGGGGGTGACGAATTTGTACTGCTGTTGCCCGAGGTCAACCAGGAGAGGACATTGCGGGTGGCTGGTAAGATCCTGGCGGCGTTTTGCCAGCCGTTCACCGTGGCCAGCCACTCCTTGCAGGTCACCGTTTCCATCGGTATCGCTCTCTACCCGCACGACGGCATCGACTTCGCCGAACTGATGAGAAACGCCGACACTGCCCTGTACCGAGCCAAGCAGGACGGGCGCAACACCCGCGTGCTCTACGATCAGGCAATGAACGCCGCGCTCGTCGAGCGACTGATACTGGAGACGGATCTGCGCGGCGCCATCGCCGCTGGCCACCTGCGCGCCTATTTCCAACCCAAGGTGCGGTTGGGCGACCAAGCCTTGGTCGGGGCCGAGGCCCTGATGCGCTGGTTCCACCCCGAGCGCGGCCTGATCCCACCGGACCAGTTTATCCCGGTGGCGGAGGCCAGCGATCTCATCATCACGCTCGGTGACTGGATGCTGGCCGAGGTCTGCCGGCAACTGGCTGCTTGGCGCGGAGAGGGCTGGCCGCCGTTGGTCGTCGCGGTCAACCTGGCCGCCCGCCATTTCCGCCAGCCGGGTCTCGTCGAGCGGATTTGCGGTTTGCTGGAGGCCCATGGTCTGCCGCCACATGTCCTGGAACTGGAGCTGACCGAATCCACCTTGCTGGAGCTTGGGGCGCAGACCGAGGATACGCTGCGGTCCCTGAAGCAATTGGGGGTTGGGCTGGCCATCGACGACTTTGGCACCGGCTACTCCAGCCTGAGCTACCTCAAGCGCTTGCCGCTGACCGCCCTGAAGATTGATCGGGGCTTCGTGCGCGACCTGGCCATCGATCCTGACGACCGTGCCTTGGTTGCCACCATCGTCGCCATCGGTCATCAGATGAATATGGTGGTGGTGGCCGAAGGAGTGGAGACCGAGGATCAACGCCATTTCCTGCTGGAACAGGGCTGCGATCTGGCCCAAGGCTATCTCTTCGGCCGCCCCATGCCCGTTGAGGAGTTGGTCAACTGGTTGGCGAGCGCGTCTTACGAGCTTGACCCAGGTGCGTGCTCGGCTTGACTGGTGTGTGAAGCGACCGGTGCGAAAGGGCATTATTTTTAGTTGCCCTGTCGTTCGGCGACAAACCGGGGTACTGGGTTACGCTGCTGATCAACCGAACATGGTCAAGCCGGATCGGGATGATGGGAAATTCCCGCCGCTCAGCGGGAGGGCAAGGTCAGGCTAGGTGGAGGAGGCAGCAGCGCGCCGCTGGGAAAATGGTCCAGTGCCGCCGGATGATCCTGAAACGGGCTGTGCCGGTCGGCCTGGGCCGGGTGGCGGGTGTAGCGGGCCTCGGTGAACAGGCTGAGGTCCGTCAAACCCAGTTCGCGGACCAGCGCCCGGTCGGCGGCGCGAGCCGTCGGCCGGGAGCGCCACGCCGAGTCCGCCAGCGTCAGTCCGAACAGCAGCGACAGAATCGCTAGCAGGGTCAAGGCGGCATTCGCCTTGTGGGGATGAGGGAAGCGTCGCAGCGGCATGGATAATTTCAGGTGATTGACTGATCGCAGCTTATTCGGCTGGACTTGCTTTGGCAACGGCAAACCGGACCGGGTCCGTTTCATCCAGGCGAATCGCTGGGCGGCTCCCGTCGTTGCGTCCCCTGGCCTTTCCTCCTAGAATACCTACCCCTTGCGGTCCGCTTGGACCGCGACTCCTTGCCTCACCGGTTCTCGGGAGGCTGTCTATACATCCGTAAGGAGCCGCAATGCGACATTACGAAATCGTGTTTCTGGTCCATCCCGACCAGAGCGAACAAGTGCCGGCGATGATCGAGCGTTATCGCGCGATGGTCGAAGAGGATGGTGGCCATCTTCACCGCCTGGAGGATTGGGGTCGGCGACAACTAGCCTATCCCATCCATAAGATCCACAAGGCGCACTACGTATTGATGAACGTCGAGTGCAGCTTGGCGGTGCTGGAAGAGTTGCAGAGCGCCTTCCGCTTCAACGATGCCGTGATTCGCAACCTGATCATCGAGCGGGATGGCCCGGAAGTCGAACCGTCGCCGCTGGTCAGGTCGCGCGACGATCGTGGCGATCGTGGCGATCGTGACGATCGCGACGACTCCGACGATGTCGTCGAGGCCGACGACGAAGCCGCCTGAGCCCGAGCCGGTGTCGGCCTCGCGTTACCATGCCGTCCGCACCACCCGCCGACAACTGTCTGCTCATCGTCGGTCAGGTCGCGGGGAGTTGCGAAACCCGCCAGTCGCCAGCGGGCGTGCCCATCAGCCGTTTCCTGCTGGAACACCATTCCGGCCAAGTGGAAGCCGGTATTTCGCGCGAGGCGCGCTGCCGGATTCCGGTGGTGGCTTGTGGCGAGGCCCTGACCGGCATTGCTGGCTCGCTGGTGGCCGGTACCCGGTTGCGGGTGCGAGGCTTTGTCAGCCGCGCCAATTATCGCGAGGGCGAATACCGTTTGGTGTTGCACGCCGCCCGCATTGAGATGCTTGATCACGAATCATCCGAGGATTGAATCCCATGTCGCGTTTTTTTTTCGTCGTAAGAAGTTTTGCCGTTTCACCGCCGAAGGCGTCAAGGAAATCGACTATAAGGACATCGCCACCCTGAAGAATTACATCAGCGAGACCGGCAAGATCGTGCCGAGCCGCATCACCGGTACCAAGGCTCGCTACCAGCGGCAACTCTCGGTGGCGATCAAGCGCGCCCGTTTTCTGGCGTTGCTGCCGTACTGCGACCGGCATTAAGTTCGCCGAGCGGGACGATCGACCCGGCCGCGGCGGGTATCCGGCGTGAAATCCATTGCCGTCTTCGTCATGCGCGGCCGGTCCGCAGCGGTGCTGATCGCGGCACCCACGGCGGTGCTGTTTTGGTTGTTCCCACCACTCCTGATCGTATCCGGCGCGGTGGTGGCGTTGGTGACCTTGCGCCGGGGCGCGGCCGAAGGCGCATTGCTCGCGGTGCTGGCCGGGTTGGGTGCCGGCGCGCTGGCCGGACTGGTGCTGGGTCTGGGCGCAATGTGGCCGATGCTGTCGGTGGTGCTGGCCTGCTGGATCCCGTTATGGGCACTGGCGTCGCTGTTGCGAGCCACGGTATCGCTGTCCGTGACGCTGCGAGCCGCCGCCCTGCTGGGTTTGCTGGGCGTGGGTGGATTCTACCTGGTGCTAGGCGACCCGGCGGTTTGGTGGAGCCAGACGCTTGACGGCCTGCGGCAGGGATTGACGACGTTGCCATCGGGCGAACGGGCTACCTTGGAGCAGTTGCTGGATCTGTTGCGGAGCTGGGCGCCGTTGTTGCCGGGACAGGTGGTCAGCGCGGCGCTGTTATTCGTGCTGGCGGGATTGCTGCTCGGCCGCTGGTGGCAGGCGCTGTTGTTCAATCCAGGAGGTTTTCGTCCCGAATTTCATCAGTTGCGCCTGGGTCGTCCGCTGGCGTTGCTGGCGCTGGCGTTGTTCGGCGCGGCGGTGTTGTCCGGCTGGCCGGCCCTGAGCAATCTGGTGTTGGTGCTGGGAACGCTCTACAGCGTGCAAGGCATCGCCGTGGCACACGCCCTGGTCTTCAAGCTGCGGCTCTCGCCGGCCTGGTTGCTGCTGCTTTACCTGTTCCTGGTGCCGCTGCTATCGCAACTGGTCATGGCGTTGGGCATCGCCGATGCCTGGGCCGATTTTCGGACCCGTGCCCGGCCGCGTCCGGGCAAACCCTGAACTCACCTTATTTACCCTACGCGTCGAAACGCACATCGGAGTTTGACGATGGAAATCATTTTGCTGGAAAAAATCACCAATCTGGGCGGTCTGGGCGATCGGATCAAGGTCAAGCCGGGCTATGCCCGCAATTTCCTGATCCCCAAGGGCAAGGCCACCGAGGCGACCCCGGCCAACCTCGCCCGTTTCGAAGCCCGCCGCGCCGAACTGGAACGGATAGCCGCCGAGTTGCTGGCCAAAGCCAAGGCCCGTGCCGAACAACTCGCCGAGTTGATCGTGACCTTGTCGGTCAAGACCGGCAGCGAAGGCCGTTTGTTCGGCTCGGTCGGTGCCGCCGATATCGCCAATGCGGTGTCGGCCGCCGGAATCGAATTGCAGAAGCACGAGATCCGGCTGTCGACCGGTTCGATTCGCCAGATCGGCGAGTACGATGTGGATTTGCTGTTGCACCCCGAAGTGAAGACCCAGATCCGGGTCAACATCATCGCCGAGGCCTGAGCCGCGACTAATCGGCGCGTCCCCGCCGGGGATTTGGACTAGACTCAAATCATCCATTTCCCGCGCGGGCCCGGTCCGCGGGCCGGCGCCGCATCGGGCGTCTTGCGCCCACTCATCCCCCCTCGCGGGAATTTCGTGGCCGTGCCGCCGAACCATAGCGGCGGGCGGCGGATCGCCGGTTGTTTCCGAGAGTTCCGTCATGCTGCCCGTTTCCCCGTTTCCCAACCGTAAGGACGCCGCCACCGAGGCGCTGCGGATGCCGCCGCATTCGCTGGAGGCCGAACAGGCCGTGCTGGGCGGTCTGATGCTGGATAACGCCACCTGGGATCAGGTGGCCGACCGGCTGGATGAATACGATTTCTACCGCGCCGATCACCGGCTGATCTTTCGCGCCATCCGCCGGCTGGCCGAACAAGGTAAGCCGTTCGATTTGCTGACCCTGGCGGAATGGTTGGAGGACCACAACGAACTGGAGGAGGGCGGCGGCTTCGCCTACCTGGGCGTGTTGGCGCGGGATACGCCAAGCGCCGCCAACGTCCGCGCCTACGCCGACATCATCCGCGAGCGGGCGATCCGCCGCGAATTGATTCGCTCCGCCACCGAGATCGCCGACAACGCCTACGACCCCAAGGGTCGCGATAGCAAGGAATTGCTAGACGAAGCTGAAAAAAAGGTGTTCGCTATCGCCGAGCGAGGGTTTCGCGCCCACGAGGGTTTCGCCGACATCAAGGATCTGCTGGCGCGCACGGTGGAGCGGATCGATCTCTTGTTCCAGCGCGACAATCCGATCACCGGTCTGCCCACCGGCTGGTCCGATTTCGATGACAAGACCGCCGGCTTGCAGCGCGGCGATCTCATCGTGGTCGCCGGCCGGCCGTCGATGGGCAAGACCGCCTTCGCCATGAACATCGCCGAGTATGCGGCGATTCAAGCCAAGTGTCCGGTGGCGGTGTTCAGCATGGAAATGCCGGGCGAGAGCCTGATCATGCGGCTGATGTCGTCGCTGGGGCGGATCGACCAGCATCGGGTGCGGACCGGACGGCTGGAGGAAGAGGATTGGCCACGGCTGACCTCGGCGGTCACCATGTTGTCGGAGGCGCGGCTGTTCATCGACGATAGTTCCAATCTGAGCCCGAACGAACTGCGAGCGCGGGCGCGGCGTCTGCATCGGCAGGAAGGACAACTGGGCCTGATCGTGGTGGATTACCTGCAACTGATGCAGGTGCCGGGCACCAACGAGAACCGCGCCACCGAGGTTTCGGAAATTTCCAGGGCGCTCAAGGGCCTGGCCAAGGAACTGTCGGTGCCGGTGCTGGCACTGTCGCAGCTCAACCGCACGCTGGAGCAGCGCGGCGACAAGCGGCCGATCATGTCGGATCTGCGCGAATCGGGGGCGATCGAGCAGGACGCGGACCTGATCTGCTTCATCTACCGCGACGAAGTCTACAATGCCGACAGTCCCGACAAGGGCATCGCCGAAATCATCATCGGCAAACAGCGCAACGGCCCCATCGGGACCACGCGCTTGACCTTCTTGGGGCAATACACCCGTTTCGAGAGTTACGCCCCCGAATTCTATTCGACAGGTTCCGCTTATGAGTCGAGCAACCACGGTGCGTCTCGATCTGGGGGCGCTGGTTCACAATCTGCGGCGAGTCAGGGCGGCGGCGCCGGGCCGGCGGGTGGCGGCCGCCGTTAAAGCCGAAGGCTACGGCCATGGCTTGGTCCGAACCGCCCGCGCGCTGGATGCCGACGCCTTCGCGGTGGCTTGTGTCGAGGAGGCGCTGGCCTTGCGCGAAGCCGGCATCGACCGGCGGATTGTGTTGCTGGAAGGAGTGTTCGAGGCGGACGAACTGCCATGGTGCGCCCGGCATGCCCTGGATATCGCCGTCCACCAGCCCGAGCAGTTACGGATGCTGGAACTCGCCCGGTTGGAACGGCCGCTGCGGGTCTGGCTGAAGATCGATAGCGGGATGCACCGTCTGGGTCTGGCGCCGGAAACGACCTCAGCGGCGTTCCAGCGCTTGCGCGCTTGCCCGGCGGTGCAAGCGGAAATCGGCATGATGAGTCATCTGGCGCGGGCCGACGAGCGGGATTGCGACTACACCCGCCAGCAACTCCACACCTTCGAGACTGCCACCGCCGGCCTGCCGGGCGAACGCTCGCTAGCCAATTCCGCCGGTATTCTGGGTTGGCCGAACACGCATTTCGACTGGGTACGGCCGGGCATCATGTTGTACGGCGCTTCTCCCTTCGTGGATAGCCTGGCGCCCGATGAGGATTTGCGTCCGGTGATGAGCTTTCATACGCGACTGATTGCCATTAAGCGGTTGCGTCGGGGCGAACCGGTTGGCTACGGCGGAACCTGGCTTTGTCCCGAGGACATGGACGTGGGTGTGGCGGCGGCCGGCTATGGCGACGGTTATCCGCGCCACGCGCCATCGGGAACGCCGGTGCTGATCGACGGCCGCGCGGCGGCATTGGTCGGCCGAGTGTCGATGGACATGATCACGCTGGACCTGCGCCGGCATCCCGAGGCACGGATCGGCGATCCGGTGCTGCTGTGGGGCGAAGGTTTGCCGGTGGAGCGGATTGCCCAGGCCGCCGGCACGATTTCCTACACCCTGCTGTGTGGTGTCACGGCACGGGTGCGACGCGAGGTGCTACCGGTGGCCTCGGTCGATGGCTAACAAGGGACGCACGGTCTACGTTTGCGCCGAGTGCGGGGCACAGGCCAGCAAATGGGCGGGTCAGTGTGGTGACTGCGGGGCCTGGAATACCCTGCAGGAGGCCGTGGCGGCTCCGGCGGGAGGAAAGAACCCATCATTCGCTGGCTATGCCGGTCCGACGGCGGAGGTGCGCACCCTCGCCGAAGTGGACGCGGTGGCGGAAATCCGCCAGTCCTGCGGCAACGGTGAGCTGGATCGGGTGCTGGGCGGTGGCTTGGTCGAGGGTTCGGTGACACTGATCGGTGGCGATCCGGGCATCGGTAAGTCTACCCTGTTGTTGCAGGTGCTAGCCGAGCTGGCAGCGCGCAGCCGGACGCTGTACGTCAGCGGTGAGGAATCACCCCGGCAGATCGGTCTGCGCGCGCAGCGGCTGGGGCTGGCGCGCGACCGGCTGAGGCTGCTGCCGGAGGTCAACGTCGAGCGCATTCTGGCTACCGCCGAGATCGAACGACCACAGGCGATGGTGATCGACTCGATCCAAACCGTGTTCACCGAACGGCTGCAATCGGCGCCAGGCTCGGTGGCGCAGGTGCGGGAAAGCGCGGCGCAACTGGTGCGCTACGCCAAGGCCGGTGGCGCGGCCTTGTTCCTGGTCGGTCACGTCACCAAGGAAGGCGCTATCGCCGGGCCGCGCGTGCTGGAGCACATGGTGGACACCGTGCTGTATTTCGAGGGCGATCCCAGCGGTCGGTTGCGGGTGCTGCGGGCGGTGAAGAACCGCTACGGGCCGGTCAACGAGCTGGGCGTGTTCGCCATGACCGAGCGCGGCTTGAAAGAGGTCAGCAATCCGTCGGCGATCTTTCTGTCGCGCCACGACACGCCGGTGGCCGGCAGCGTGATCATGGTGACCCGCGAAGGTACCCGACCGCTGCTGGTGGAAATCCAGGCGCTGGTGGACGAGTGCCACGGTGGCCACCCGCGCCGGGTGACGCTGGGCCTGGAACAGAACCGCTTGGCGATGTTGCTGGCGGTGTTGCACCGGCACGGTGGGGTGGCGATGTACGATCAGGATGTCTACGTCAACGCGGTCGGCGGAGTACGGATCAACGAGACGGCGGCCGATCTGGCGGTGTTGTTGGCGGCACTGTCGAGTTTTCGCGACCGGCCGCTGCCGATCGATCTGGTGGTGTTCGGCGAAGTCGGACTGGCCGGGGAAATCCGCCCGGTGCCCAATGGCGAGGAGCGGCTGCGGGAGGCGGCCAAGCATGGTTTCAAGCAGGCCATCGTGCCGCGCGCCAATCTGCCCCGACGCGGCGGACGGGTGGAAGGACTGGAGGTGCGCGGCGTCAGTCGCTTGGTTGAAGTGATGGGGGATGTTTGAGGTTGAGGATGCTTGGTGGAGATTTTCAATCCGTCAAACACAATCCACTGGTTTTAGCCGGTGATTGTTGAGTCCTTAAGGAGATACGACCGTGATCGATGTTACGGATATTCTGAAAATTAATTCCATGGATCCTGTATCTAAACGCAAGATGTCCATGGACGCAGGGTTTTTTTTTCATTAATGCCCCATATTTAGATGCATATATCCGGCTGCTTGACGGTATTCGTGAACATCGTCGTTTATTAGTATTGACAGGCGAGGCAGGTGTAGGAAAGACCATATTATTACGCAAACTGATCAGCGAATCGCCAATTAATATCAAGTTTGCTTATTGCTATACAAGTAATTTTGATTTTTTATGGTCTGCTTACGATTATTGGTGATCAATTAGGAGTGATAGCGACTAATCAGGAGTTATCCGGAAAAACTGGAAGCACTAAAAAACATATGTGAATGACTGCATTGCACGAGCGATCCAAGTGGTATTGCTAATCGATGATGCGCATCATTTGCAAAAAGAGGCCTTGGATGGCTTGCTCAGTTTGTCCCGCTTTGAGTTTGCAAGAGGTCGTACCATACAAGTTGTTCTGAGTGGAATCCCAGTATTGGAAGAGATCTTGAGTGAGACGAAGATTTTTTCGTGGCAATGTAGCCGACGCTATTCATATTTTACTTGAAACCTTTGATCGCCACGGATGTGGCGGCCTTCATATCCAGAAAATTGCGATATGATGCTGAGGGACCAATCATGGATTCGTTGGTTTCACCACCCATTGTTGAGCGGATTAACGATTATACTAGCGGTAATCCTCGTTTGATCGATACGCTCTGTGAGCATGCATTATTAATCACTAAAATTAGAGGGCAAACCACCCTGTCGATGGATATTATCGATGAGGCTGCCAGTGAGTTGAGCCTTAAGATTAGGCAAATGGATTTATCTCCTGGGGTTGATTTCGACTCTTTGGAAATAACGCATTCAGGGAGCGTTGCCCAGAGTAAGATGATTGAACAATTGCTGGCCCGTGCGGATCTCATGAATAATGAAGACAATGCCCTGCGAAGCACGAGAATGGAACGATTACCAGCCTATGATGATCTGATCAAGGATACCACTCGATCTTTGGTCATCAAGCCACTACCAGTGAGTGAATCCAAAGGGTTTTTATCTTCCATAATGCGATGGAAGGGTGCTCGTCGATTTGGAAAAGGATATCCACAACGGCTTAATTTTTCTGGATTATCAGTCGCATTGTTGGCGGGTTTATTTGGAGGAATGGTGAGTGTTTATCTGTATCAGCGTATTGTCGATGATGTCGAATCACAGGCTTCAATAGTGGCATCGGTTGGTATGACAACACCTGCACCTATGTCAACAAAAAAAATCTCAGTCATCGCCTTCATCGGAATTGGTGCGACCTGTTCCTGTCAACAGCCAAGACTCGCCCGCTGAGCCAGAGGCTGGATCATCGGAAAAACCATTGGAATCTCTCCAGACTCCTCCAGTGGTGGCAAAAACTACTTATCCTGATGAGAAAATCGAAGTGTTGCCCACTTCGCCGGCACCATCACCAGCAGTGATGAAACCGCTTGATGAATCAGTTATTTTATCCTATATGAAAAATGGCGATTTATTGTTGGGGCGAGGTGACGTGGCTGCGGCGCGGCTTTTTTTATCAGGAAGCGGCCAGTGCTGGTTCAGTTGAAGCGATGGTCGCGGTTGGTAAAACTTATGATCCAGTTATATTGGATCAATTGGAAATTAAAGGATTTCATCCTGATCCCGTCAAGGCGGCGGAGTGGTATTTGCAGGCTAAGGACAAGGCTGCTGATCCACAAAGTATCGAGCGTCTTGAGGCACTGAGAAACTGGTTATCCAATTCCTCAGTGTTAGGAGAAAGCGAGATGAGTAACCTGAAGCGGTTACTATACTAAATCGAAGGCAAAGCTACTGAGGAATGGTGGATATACCGTGTTCTACATTCTGAGTAAAATATGGTGATGTAATGGCTGGCGCTAATTCAAGAATAACAAACAGGATTTATGGACTGGCACGAGTCATCTTACTTTTGGTGTTCCAGCCACTCCTGCGCGGGTTTGAATCGTGTCCAGCCGGGAATGACGGCGGATAAGCTGACTTCACGCCACTTTGGATGTCGAGTCGGCAGTTGAAACTCGTTGAAGTTCTCAAAAAAGTGATTGACGAAATTGGCTGTTTTCTGGTAGCGAGGGCTGGTGCTTTTCCAATTGTATACCGCTAGCACGGCTCCGACGGCGATTGTTTTTACCGTTTGGTTAGGCTCGATCAACTGGGGATAGTCTTGACTGTTGAGCTGGGTTGGCAGATAGGTTGCCAGTAATGTCGAAGTGTGATCAATAGGCACGAAATGCAAGGAGTTATCGGTTGTCAGCTTGTCGAACAACTGGGCTGGCTTTCCAGCAACATAGACCAGTGCATCGATCTCATGATTTCCCAATTTTTCCAATGCAGTGGCTTGATCATAATAAGTGGGTTCCACTGAAACATTTAGAGTATCAAAAACAATGGAAGCGGTAAGGAATGTGCCGCTACCTTTTGTGTCGAAATTGACTTTTCGACCAGAAAGATCACTCAGGTTTTTAATTTCTGAATTGGCAAGTAGATGAAATTCCTCATTGTAAAGTTTTGCGATATAGTAAATACTACTTTCAATATTTTTTATAGGTACCGTGACGTTTTTAGGTATTCTAATACGTCGGATTGGACAATCGCCAAGTCAATGCCTTTTTAGATAGAGAAGATCGCTGATGTTCTGAACCGATCCTTTGCCAATAATAGCTAAAATACGTAAACCATCGGTGTCCAAAACAGTGGCAAGCTCAGAGGCGATACGTATATAGGTGCCATTAACACTTCCTGTGATGATACTGACTACACCTTTATTGGATCGCGCGCTGGGCTGTGTAAGCGGAGTGATATCCTGATCGTCAGTGGTAGCCGCTTGGATTGTCAAGGGTATGCTCAAAAAAAACAAACAGAAATAACATCTTGATTGTATTTAACATGATGGCTGTCTTCATGGTTTGTTTGGAATTATGGTGGGATCGAAGCAGAGAAAATCATTGGCTTTTTGGTTCGGTTTGAGTGCTGGGATTTTGCGCAAAATCTAGATTAGTTATCCATCGTCATCCACCCCCAGCGTTCCGGGACGAAAATCTCGTGCGGATTGAAGCGGGCCTTGTAGGCCATTTTGCCGCACTGCTCGATCCAGTAGCCCAGATAAACCCACGGTAAACCCAGTCGCCGCGCCTCGGCGATTTGCCACAGGATTGCGTAGGTGCCGAGGCGCGCGCCTTGTGGAGCGGGTCGAAAAAGGTGTAGACCGCTGATAGGCCCTCGTCCATCCGGTCCACCACCGCCACCGCCAGCAGCGCCCGGTCGAGGCGGAATTCGTATAGCCAGGTCGAGCACCAGCGCGAGGTCACGAACGACCAGTAGTTCTCCGGGCTGGCGGGGTCCATGCCGCCACCGGCATGGCGGGTCCCGATGTAGCGGGCGAACAGCTCGAAGTGTTCGCCGTCGAATTCGGCTGGCAGCACCCGCACCCGTAGATCCCGATTGCGTTTCCACAGCCGCTGCTGCGAGCGGTTCGGTTGAAAGCGCTCCACCGGAACGCGCAGCGACCGGCAGGCCGTGCAACCTCGGCAGTGCGGTCGGTAGACGTGTTCGCCGCTACGGCGGAAACCGAGTTCCGCCAGTTGGGTGTAAAGCGGGTTGTCGGTCACCGCTGGATCGGCGACCAGGTTGCGCGCCCGCCGGTCCGGCAAATAGCTGCACGCATAGTCGGTGGTCAGAAACATGCGCAGGTCGTACAGCGAATCGCGGGGGTTGCTCATGGGCGCGCGCCGGCAAACAGGGAGTCGAGCAGATCGGCGTCCAACCGCCAAGGGCCGGGCTGGCCTGGTTGGGGGCAATAGCATTCCAACAATTGCAGGAAAGAGGAGCGAGGAATGTCGATCGCGCCCATGCTCAACAGATGGGCGGTGGTGACCTGACAATCGATGACGGCGAACTCCCAACGCTGGAGCTGGGCGGCCAGCGCGACCAGCGCGATTTTGGAGGCGTCGCTGATCCAACTGAACATGGATTCGCCATAAAATACCCGGCCCAGTGATACCCCATACAGCCCGCCCACCAGCTCGCCCTGTTGCCAGGTTTCGATGGAGTGGGCGTGGCCGAGCCGATGCAGTCGACAGTAGGCGCGGAACATTTCCGAGGTGATCCAGGTGCCCGGTTCTCCCTGACGCGGCCCGGCGCAGGCCGCGACGACCTGCTCGAAGGCGGTGTCCGCAGTGATGGCGAACAACCCCTTGCGGAGAGTCTTGCGCAAGCTGCGCGAAACCTTGAGGCATTCTGGCAGCAAAACCAAACGTGGGTCCGGTGACCACCACAGGATCGGCTGATCGGCCGAGTACCACGGAAAGATACCCATCCGATAGGCGCGCAGCAGACGGCGCGGCGTCAGATTGCCGCCGGCGGCCAACAGGCCGTCCGGTTCGGTCAGGGCGCGGTCTGGATGAGGAAAAGGTTGATTGTCGTTATGTGGGTCCAGCCACGTCAGGTGCATCCGGCGTCACCTCATCCCGATAGGGCGAATGTCGTAACAGTTCCCCGGCATACTGTTGTAGAGCAGGTGTCTCCCGAGCGAGAAAATCGGCCACGGCGCTTCGGAAACCCGGATGAGCAATCCAGTGTGTCGAGTGTGTAAGCGTCGGCAGAAAGCCTCGATAAATTTTGTGCTCGCCCTGCGCGCCCGGCTCGAAGTGCTGTAGACCGGTGCGGATACAGTACTCCAGACCCTGATAATAGCAGGCTTCAAAGTGCAGGCTGTCATAATCGGCCCGGCAGCCCCAATGGCGGCCGTAGAGCGTGGTGTCGCCGCGAAAACTGATGGCGCCGGCGACTTCGCGGCCTTGGGAACGGGCCAATACCAACACGATCTGGTCGCCCAGCGTGGTGGCGATCTCTTGAAAAAAAGGCAGGGTCAGGGTCGGCGTGCCGCCCAGCCGGTCGAAGGTGGAGCGGTAAAAATCGTGAAGAACCCGCCATTCGGCCTCGGTTGCCTCGTGGCCGGAGAGCAATCGTAATTCCAAGCCGGCGTCGCGGACCAGCCGGCGTTCCCGGTTGATGTTCTTGCGGCGCTTGGCGGTGAAGGTGTCGAGAAAATCCTGAAAGTCCCGGTAGCTGCGGTTGCGCCAGTGGAACTGGCAGCCCAGACGGTGAAGAAAGCCCTGGGCCAGCAGCGGGTCCAGATCGGCGGCGGTGGGGAACAGCCAATGGATCGAGGAGAACTGGCGGTGGCGGCTCTCCTCCAAGACCTGGTCGATCATGGTCCGTGCCGTCGCCTGAGGGTCGGGCTGATCGGGCGCCAGCAACAGCCGGGGGCTGGTGACCGGCGTGTAGGGAATGGCGCCGACCAGCTTGGGATAGTAGGACAAACCCTGTCGCCGATAGGCTTCGGCCCAGCCCCAGTCGAAGACGAATTCACCGTAGGAGTTGTATTTCAGGTACAGCGGCGCCGCGCCCAGCAGTCGCCCATGTTCGTCCCGGCAGGCGAGATGTCGGGGTATCCAGCCGCTGCATTCGCCGACGCATCGATGCCGCTCCAGGGCGCTGAGAAACTCATGGCTGAGAAAAGGGTTGTGGTCGGGTACGAGCGCGTTCCACTCGGATGCGGAAAGCTCGCTCAGGCTATCGAGGAATTGGATGCGCATGAGTCATGGGTTGGAGTGATGGGAGAATCGGATCGCAAGCGCGCCATGCGGTTTTGAACCCGAAACGGCGTGGTGGTTCGTGTCCGGCGTGTCGGCGCCCTTCACCTGATCGTCTGGGGATGGGACAATAACCCGTATTCGATTTTCCGATCGCCAATCGATGGTGATCGCGCCCAACGCGGGCGGCTGGCCCTTGAACTTCGGGCACATCCTTCATATCACCATACCACCAATAGGATTCCATTTTGGCGCAGGCACATCGAGTCAAGACCGAACGGCATGAGATTCGGTTCGGCGTTCTTCGTTTCTTGAAGCGTGTTTTGAGGGAAGTCGGTTTCTGGCTGTTGGTTGCGGTCGCGTTGGGAATGATCGGTGCGTTGGTGACCTACAGTCCGGCGGACCCGGCCTGGACTCATACCGGCCCCGTGGCTCAGCCGCATAATCTCGGTGGCGTGACCGGCGCATGGTTTGCCGACATTACCCTGTATTTTTTCGGCTATTCTGCTTATCTGCTGCCGCTGGGTGTGATGTTCGGCGGTTGGCGGCTGTTCAAGTGCGGCATGCTGCTGGATCTGGACGCGGAGGTGGTGTTGTTCCGGGTGCTGGGCTTCGCGGTGGCGGTGGCCACCGCCTGCGGCTTGGCGGCGGTGCATCTGCAAGCGGCTCCCGGTACGGTGCCCGGCGATGGGCCGGCGGGTGGGTTGGTGGGCATGCATGTCGGCCGGTTTCTGATTCAGCCTCGGGTTTACGGGCGGCAATCTGTTCATGGCGGCCTTGTTGCTGGCCGGGTTTACCCTGGGTACCGGTTTGTCGTGGCTGGTGTTGGTGGAAGGTTTGGGCGGCGCGGTGTTGAAGGCAACGGACTGGGTTGGCGGTTTGATCCTGGCGCCGCTGTCTCGGAGTCGTCCGGCGAACGGCAACGCCGCGCCGCCGCCCGATTCCCCGGTGGTGGAGCCGATCGCCGATGCCGAGGCGGCGCCAGTGGCGACGGAGCGATCGGCTCCAGGGGCGCGGTTGCGCGGCGCCGCCAGCCGCTTGTTGGCCTGGTGGCGCGACCGACGGACCAGCGAGAGCAAGGAACCGGCCGTCGATCGGACGTCCACGACGAAAGCCGCCGGCGAAAATCCCACCTCGGCCGACTCCATTCCGCCACCCGACACCGCTCCGCCGCCTGGCAAAACCGAGGCGGTGGCAGGCTCGCGGCCGTCGGCGCGCATCGAACCGGTGTTGAATTTGCCGACACAGGACCGTCGGCCGCATGCGGTTACGGCCGCTCCCGAACCCGTCGCTGGGGCCTCCGCCAGGCCGATGCTGGATATGTTGACGCTGGTGCCCACCGCCGGCATTGGCCGTAACCCCACCGTTAACCAGCCCCCTCCGGCAACGGCCCAACCGGTGACGCCGGTCCCGCCAGCGCGGACGGACCGGCCCACGGGCGCGGGTTTCGGCGGCGGCGTTGCCAACGCGCGGGCGGTTCCGGCCGGTGGCGATCGACTCGCTCGCGTGGTTTCGATCCCTTATCCGGTGGCTGACGCGCAAACCGATTTTACGCTGGAAGAGCAAGAGGTTCTGGAGGAGCCGGCGCATTCGCCGCCACCGGTCGTGGTTCCGCATCCGGCGCCGCGCGCACCGGCATCTCCCGCGCCGGTGGTGACCCTGGCGCGGCGGGTCGCCACCCCGGCTCCGGCCGCGCCCCGTCTGCTCCCTTCGTTGGATCTGCTGGATCGACCTCCGGCTCGCACCGCCGGTTATTCCAGCGAGACGCTGATTGAGATGTCCCGACGGGTGGAAGTCCTGCTCAAAAGTTTTGGCATCGAGGCCCAGGTGGTGGCGGTGGAACCGGGTCCGGTGATCACCCGCTTCGAGGTCGAGCCAGCGCCGGGCGTCAAGGTCAGTCAGATCAGCAATCTAGCCAAGGATCTGGCGCGCGGTCTGTCGGTGATCGGGGTGCGAGTGGTGGAGATCATCCCCGGCAAGTCGGTGATCGGTTTGGAGATTCCCAACCGGCATCGCGAGATCGTCTACCTGCGCGAGGTGCTGGAGGCGCCGGTCTACACCCAGTCGAGCGCGACGCTGACCCTAACCTTGGGCAAGGATATCGGCGGCAACCCGGTGGTGGCGAATCTGAACAAGATGCCGCACCTGCTGGTGGCCGGCACCACCGGTTCCGGTAAGTCGGTGGCGATCAACGCCATGCTGCTCAGCCTGCTGTACAAAGCGCCACCCAGCGAGGTGCGGCTGATCCTGGTCGATCCGAAGATGCTGGAGCTGTCGATTTACGAGGACATCCCGCATCTGTTGACCCCGGTGGTGACCGACATGAAGGAGGCGGCCAACGCCCTGCGCTGGTGCGTGGCGGAAATGGAGCGCCGCTACCGCTTGATGGCGGCCTTGAAGGTACGCAACATCGCCGGTTTCAACCGCAAGGTGCTCGACGCGCTGGCGACGGGGGAGGGGCTGGCTGATCCATTCTGGACACCGGAGCGCGCGGAAGTGCCGGGCGAAATCGCGGTGTTACAGCCGTTGCCGTTCATCGTGGTGGTGATCGACGAACTGGCCGACATGATGATGATCGTCGGCAAGAAGGTCGAGGAGTTGATCGCCCGGCTGGCGCAAAAGGCGCGCGCCGCCGGCATACACCTGATTCTGGCCACCCAGCGGCCATCGGTCGACGTGATCACCGGTCTGATCAAAGCCAACATCCCGACTCGCGTGGCCTTTCAGGTGTCGTCGCGGGTGGATTCGCGCACCATCCTCGATCAGATGGGGGCGGAGCAGTTGCTCGGGCACGGCGACATGCTGTATCTGCCACCCGGCACCGGTTTGCCGCAGCGGGTGCATGGCGCGTTCGTGGACGATCACGAGGTTACTCGGGTGGTCGACTTTTTTGCGCCAGACCGGGGCGCCGGATTATATCGACGATGTGTTGGCCGAACCGCGCGAGGAGAGCGACAACGGCAACGGTAATGGCGATGGCGAGGGTCGGGGCGGTGAGAGCGATCCACTCTACGATGAAGCGGTGCGCATCGTGACCGAATCGCGCCGTGCCTCGGTGTCGGGCGTGCAGCGCCGCTTGCGTATCGGCTATAACCGAGCGGCGCGGCTGGTCGAGGAAATGGAAAGCGCCGGCGTGGTGGGGCCGTTGCAGTCGAACGGCAGCCGTGAGGTCATCGCGCCCCCACCGCCTTGAGGGGGTGGGGACGGACGACGTGAGCCGGATATACACCGGGATCGACCGTGGGCTTGCACGGTTTCATTCCGACATATTCCGGCTTTGTTTCTAGTGACTGACCGTGAGCTTCTTGCCTTTCGGTTGCCCGATGGCCGCCAGCATGTCGGTGAACCAGGGGGTATCGATATCGAAGGGCTTGCCGCCCTTGATGCGCGGGAACTCGATGGCGCGCAATACGCCACCGCGATCTTCGTCGTGGCCGATGACGCCGGCTTCGCGGCGCATGGCGCATTCGACGGCCATGTCAACGCAGGATTTGATGAGGCGGATGTCCTCGCTGTTGGCGGCGGAAGCGCGCGCGAAATAGCCGGACTTCTGGATCAGGGTTTTTTCCGAGCCGATCATCTGGGCGAACTGCTCGCCGAACCATTTGCCGGGGTTGACGGCGTCGAGCTTGATGTGGCCGAAGGCGTCGCGAGGCACTTCCTGACCCTTGGCCTGTAGTTCGGCCACGATCGCTTCCACGCCCGCGCCTTCCGAGACGAAGATGTTGATGTCGTCGACTTGGTCCATCAAGGCGCGCAGGCGCTTGGCTTCGGCGGCGATGTCGATTTCCATCTCGGGGATGAAAACGGCGTGGATGTCGAACGAGGGACGGCCGAGCCCGATGGCGGGCAGCCATTCGGCGCGGTCGAGCAGCTTGCGGTATTCCAGCGCGGTGGCGGCGGTGAGCCAGCCGCAGTTGCGTCCCATGACTTCGTGGACGATCAACATGCGCGGGTTGGCGTTGTTTTCGGCGACGACATTCTGGAAGTAGCGAGCGCCCTGTTCGGCGGCGGTCCAGGCACCTAGCGATTGTTTGATCGGGTACACGTCGTTGTCGACGGTCTTGGGCAGACCGATGACCGTGAGCCCGTAGTTGTTCGTGGCCAGAAAGGCGGCGAGATCGGCGGCGGCGGTGTTGGTGTCGTCCCCGCCGACGGTATGGAGCACGTCGACGCCATCCTTGATCAGTTGGTCGGCGGCGACTTTCTGCGGGTCCTCGCCTTCCTTGATCAGGCCGCGTTTTACGCAGTCCTTGACGTTGGTGAGCTTGACCCGGCTGTTGCCGATGGGCGAGCCGCCGAAGCCATGCAGTAGCCGGGCTTTTTCGCGAATTTCCGGAGTAACCACATAGGAATCACCCAGCAGGAGTCCTTTGTAGCCGCTGTGATAGCAGATGATGTCGATGCTGGGATCGACTTCGGTATAGCGTTCGATGAGGCCACCGACGGCTGAACTGAGGCAGGGGGCCAAACCGCCCGCTGTGAGGATCGCGACTTTCTTGGGCTTGCTCATGGGGAACATTAACCTCACTAAATTAAAGGAAAACAAAGGGAACGGCTAAAAACCAAAGTAAGATAGTAGGGTGAGTTTCGCCATTGAACAACGCGCGGTGCGCGGAAATTATTTCCGCTGTCGGTCGGTGGGGTTGCCAGTCCATGGGGAGCGAGGCGTCGGTGCTTCTGGCAGTGCGACCGGGATCGCGAGCGGTCGTGCCAGTGCCTCACGGACGAACAGGTCAAACCTCACAGGCTCCTGATCGGTAAGCTCAAACTGGCGGTCAAGGCGCATAAAAGCCACGACTGGCATCTGTCGCGGATGTTGGCCACTCAGACCGGGATGACTAACGGCTGGTTGATTGGAAGGAGTATGAGATGGCTACTCGTTTGAATTCACCGGCTTGCGCGGTGTTATCGCGCAGCGTCCGGTGAATGATGGGCGGGCATCATCGCACCAATCCCTTCGGCCGAATCTTTTTCATGAGTTCTTCTTTTTCTACCCTACAGGTTCCGGTTAATTGGTTGTATGGATTCTCACCGTCGAGAAGAGGATGTAGCCCTACTCTTGCTGGGGCCGACGGAAGCCATCCCTGTGCTCCCTCTTTTGGGGAAACGGTGATAACTACGCCATCGCGTTTAGCGGTAAATCGGAAGAAGTTCTTTCGTTCTCCTCCAATGAAATCAAAGGCAGTAATAGTCGCGATGTCTCCGCCGACCTTTCCTTCTAGGAGTAGATAGTCAAACATGGGGACTACATTGCAGATTGATTTCATTGAAATTTCACCGTCGATCCAGCCATGCTCTGCTATGAGATGGAGCTTGATATCAACATCGGATAGTTTCATATCTTCTGTATCAACATACCCTTCCGGATTCGCTGACCAAAGTCCTGTCCACGCCTGATCTTTGTAGTACCAAGAGAGGAATTTGCCGGACACACGCTCGAACTCTGAGGGAAGTTTTTCAGCGTTTGAAAGTAACGTTGGGCCGTTTGCGAGCAAGCCGTATATCCCGGCGCCAATGAGAGTAATCAGGAACCACGCACGTCGATACCAAGGCACTTTGACAAGAGCATCAGAAGACGCTTCGGGTAGCTTGGCGGATGGTTGCCGTTTCTTTCTTGGCATATCGATGTCAGTCAGATGCTAAGAAGCCCAACGGGCGCGAGTTGAGTATCATTCCGAACGGAGTGGATTGACCACCTGACCACGGAACTGTGAAGTTCCATGGGTCGTGATGGGTGGGGTGAGGCTCCAATGAGGGTTCGACGACGCGCAGCGCCGAGAATCTGATATTGGACACAACTCGCGCCTTTCATCGATCAAACGCGGTTTTCCATCATGGCAACGTGCCGCCTACTGAAAAATATTAAAGTCGGGGTGGATGCGAATGTCAAATAAAAGTTACTTGGTCGATTTTGCGACAACATCCGATTCAATCATGACCGCATCCGTACCGAGCACAGATGATCTACACTCATCTCCCCAACCGTAGCAGTGGGGCATGGTCAGTCCACTGAACTCAATCGGAGCCGCCCCATATCCGCCCGTGGGCACCTCCCTCACGACTCGACCTTTCCTACCGGCGATGGAACGACCCGGCGATGTGTGGTCTATGCTGGAAACCTCAACGAGAGAACCCATCGTGATACGCCAATTGTTATTGTTGATGCTGAGCATGCTGTTGATGTCGCCGGTTTGGGCGACGCCATCGCCGGTGCAGCGCTATTTCCAGGATCTGCAATCGCTGCGGGCCGATTTCATCCAGCGGGTGTTCGACGAGCGGTCGCGGGTCGTGCAAAGCTCCAGCGGTCAGATGCTGATGCAGAAGCCCGGTAAGTTCCGCTGGGATTATCGAACGCCTGCCGAGCAAATCATCGTCGCCGACGGCAATCGGCTGTGGGCCTACGATGTCGATCTGGCGCAAGTGACGGTTCGCAAACTGGACAAGGCCCTGAGTTCGACCCCGCTGGCCCTGCTGAGCGGTGCGGCGCCGATCGAAGAAACCTTTACCGTCAGCAACGCGCTCGGCCGGGATGGCTTGACCTGGTACGAGCTGGAACCCAAACAACCGCAGCCCGAATTCCGTCTGCTGCGGGTCGCTTTCAAGGGCGATCTGTTGGTCAGTCTAGAACTGGAGGACAGTTTCGGTCAGCGTACCCGGCTGGATTTCCAGAAGCTGGAGCGCAACCCAACGATCGATCCCGCGCTGCTGAAATTCACCCCGCCACCCGGCGTGGACGTGGTCGGCGATGCCGGCTGAAGCGAGCGACGCCGATGCGCTTCGACCGCTGGCCGACCGCTTGCGTCCGCGCGGCTTGGATGAGTTTGTCGGTCAACCGCACCTGTTAACTTCCGGCAAGCCGTTGCGGGTCGCCATCGAACGAGGTCAGCCGCATTCCATGGTGCTGTGGGGACCACCCGGCACCGGTAAGACCACCTTGGCGGAACTGCTGGCCGGAGCCTGTCAGGCGGAATTCATCCGGCTGTCGGCGGTGATGGCCGGGGTGCGCGAGGTGCGAGCGGCGGTGGAACGGGCGCAGGTGCTGTGGCGCGAGCAGCGGCGTCGCACCGTGCTGTTCGTGGACGAGGTCCACCGTTTCAACAAGGCCCAGCAGGATGCATTCCTGCCTTATGTCGAGGATGGCACCCTGACGTTCATCGGCGCCACCACCGAAAACCCCGGCTTCGCCCTCAACAACGCCCTGTTGTCGCGAGTACGGGTCTATGTATTGAACAGTCTCGACCCCGTCGCCATCCGTCAGGTGGTGGACCGCGCCCTGAGCGATGCCGGGCGCGGTCTGGGTGGTCGCTGGCCGCTGTCCGAGGCGGCGCGGGATCGCTTGGCCCAGTCCACCGACGGCGACGCGCGCCGCGCTCTGATCTGGCTGGAACTGGCGGCGGAACTGGCGGCGGCGCAGGGCACGACCTTGGAAGCCGCGTTGCCGGAGGTGATGAACGAAGGAGCGGGGCGGCGCTTCGATCGGGGCGGCGATCTGTTCTACGATCAGATTTCCGCCCTGCACAAAGCGGTGCGCGGCAGCAGCCCGGACGCGGCGTTGTATTGGTTGGCTCGGATGCTGGACGGCGGCTGCGATCCGTTGTATCTCGCCCGGCGGGTGGCGCGGATGGCCAGCGAGGATATTGGCAACGCCGACCCCCGCGCCCTGCAATTGGCGCTGAACGCTTGGGAGGCGCAGGAGCGGATGGGTAGTCCCGAAGGCGAATTGGCCATCGCCCAGGCCGTGGTCTATCTGGCGGTCGCGCCCAAGAGCAACGCGGTCTATACCGCACTGGCGGCGGCGCGGCGCGATGTCGAACATCATGGCACGCTAGACGTGCCGCCGCATCTGCGCAATGCGCCCACCAAGCTGGCGCGGGAGCTGGGACACGGCGAGAGTTACCGCTATGCGCACGACGAAGCACATGCCTACGCCGCTGGCGAATGCTATTTTCCCGAAGCGCTGCAAGCTGCCCGCTACTATCAACCGACCGCCAACGGCCTGGAAGGGCGGATCGGGGAAAAACTGGAGCGGCTGCGGGAGCTGGATCGGCACAGCAGCCGGCGGCGATACTCTGAGAAACAATAAGAAAGCTTCCCTCTCTCTGGGGAAAGGATCGGGGGTGAGGAGGCTTGGCAAACGAACCACTGGGAGAACGTTTTATTATGAGTCGATTAACGGGCAAGGTCGTGATCGCCCAAGGTGGCGGTCCGACGGCGGTGATCAATCAGAGCCTGGTCGGCGCGGTGCTGGAAGCGCGGAGATTCCCGGAAGTGACCCGGATCTGGGGCGCGCGCCACGGGGTACGCGGCATCGTCGCCGAAACTTTCGTCGATCTGTCCGAGGCGACTACTCACAATCTCGAACGGGTTGCCCAAACGCCGTCTTCGGCGTTGGGTTCCACCCGCGACAAACCGGACGCGGCATATTGCCAGCGGATTTTTCAGGTGTTCAGAAAACACGACGTCCGCTATTTCTTCTACATCGGCGGCAACGACTCGTCCGATACCGTGCGGATCGTCAACGAATACGCCAGCCGGGAAGGTCATGAGCTGCGGGTCATCCACATCCCGAAGACCATCGACAACGATCTGCCAGTCAACGATCACTGCCCCGGTTATCCTTCCGCCGCTCGTTTCGTCGCCGGCGCCTTCGGCGGGATCAACGCCGATATGATGGCCTTGCCAGGGGTCTATATCGGCGTGGTCATGGGCCGTCATGCCGGCTGGCTGACGGCGGCCGCGGCGCTGGCCGGTCGGCACGACGACGACGGCCCACACTTGATTTACTTGCCGGAGCGACCGTTTTCGATCGAGCGCTATCTCGCCGACATCGACCGTACGCTCCAGCAACAGGGTCGCTGCGTCGTGGCGATTTCGGAAGGGGTGTGGGCGAGCCGGGACGGGAAGGGTCGGGAGATTCCGCTCGCGGCCGAGCTGATGCGCAAGGCGGGCCGCGAACCGCAGGTCGATGCCCACGGCAACATCCAGCTTTCCGGCGGCGCGTTGGCCGACGAACTGGCCGATGTCGTGCAGAAGCGGCTGGGCATCAAGCGGGTGCGCGCGGATACCTTCGGTTATTTGCAGCGCTCATTTCCGGGCGTGGTATCCAGCGTGGATGCCCGCGAAGCGCGCGAGGTGGGCGAGAAGGCGGTCCATTACGCTTGTGAGCACCACATGAGCGGTTCGGTGGTGATCAAGCGCGTCGGGGATTATGCGGCCAAGTACGAACTGGCCGATCTGAACGAGATCGCCGCCCAGACCCGGCACATGCCCGACGCGTTCATCAACGCCGAGGGCAACGGAGTGACCGAGGCATTTCGCGGCTATCTACGACCGCTGCTCGGCGATGACCTGCCTCGCCTGGAGCGATTGTGGGCGCCGATGGTCAAGCTGGGCGACTGATCCGGTCCGATTCCCGTCGCCTGTTGGCCTAGCGGCGTAGGTAGGCCAGTTCCTTGGGCAGAGCGATGTTGTTGCCGAAACAATCCTCGCCGTAGCCGGATTGGGCCAACAGCAGCAGGTCGCTCAGGACCCGTTTATCACCGGTGAACGCAATGGTCAGGTCGGTCTTGATATCGATCTGGCCGGTGGCCAGCAAATGGGCGATTTCGGTGGTGATGTTTTCCAGCAGGATCCCGGTCCGATCGAATTCGTTCGAGAGTTGCAGCGGCTGTTGATAGAGAAAGAGCTTGCCCTGTTCGGCCAGCTTGAGCACCACATCCAGGATGACGGTTTGGATTTGTCGGTCGTTCAGGTTGCCGGCCGGTAACGGAAAGTAACCGATTTCCAGAATCAACCAGCGCCTTTTTTTTGGCGTTGATCTTTTCGTTGGCCCTGAAAATATCCATGGGCAAACTGGCGTCGTAGGATTGGTCGTCCAACTCCATGCGTATGTCGCTGCCGTAATGACGCACGATTTTCGCGATCAGAGTGGCCGGTCGGACGTGTAATCCTCGGTAGCAAGGCACGGGCACCGTAACCCTTCCCACTTCGGCATACCGTCTGAGCATGGTATACGACAGGGATTGTCCCTGATTGAGGTAAAGCCCCGCAAAGGCGATGGCGTAATTCATCAGCATGGTCAGCAGGGTTTGGAGTGCGATGACTGGCTTGCGCCGTAATGAAGAGTCGCCTGTGTCTATATTGAGATGGCGCTCGTAATAGTGGACCAGTTGGGTGGCGATTTCCAATAGGTGATAGACCACGCTGACATGGCCGCGCAGGATCGGCAGGCCCGCATCCAGGCCTTCGACTTCGGTCTCGGAGACGTGGGTATCGTAAAGAGATTGCAGGCTGTGAAAGCGAAATTTCAAAAAGCGTAGATTGTCCTCGCTGACGGGGTCCGGGAAACAGGCGGAATATTCCGCTGGATCGGTTTTCTCGACGATGTTCAGAAGCTCGCTTTCGGCGGCCAGATTCAGATAGGCGGTGGCGAGTTGGGTGACGGTTTCGGCGGCACTCTTGACCTTGCGCATGGCCCGGTCCCGCGCCAGACGACCGGCGGGAAGGTGCTCGACGAATTGTTCCATGGCGGTGTCGTCAACCGGAACCGGCAGGTTCAGACGAGCAGCCTGTACGAGAATTCCATGGGTTGCCGTGGCCAGGATTTCGCGGGTGAGTTCCAGCGACTGGGCGGTGCTTGCGGCGAAATCCCGCTCGATGGGCAATAGCTGATAGGACGGCAGGGAGTACTTGATGTGGAGCAGTTCGTAACAGACGTCGGCAAATAGCTTGATCGTGGCGGTCAGCGATCGAAACCGGGACCAGCGGCGATTGTTGCGCGCGCCGTAAGCATCGAGGAATTCTTCCAGTTGAATGGATTGAGAGAGTAAATCACCTATGAAAATACGGGTTAAATAGCTGGAATTCGGGCTGCTCGTCGAAAATAGCCGTGCCAGTTGCAGCAAACGGCGGGCGCGTTGGCCGGTTAGATGAGTGAACTCATGGTCGTTGATGGTGCCTCCGCCGCCAACGGCTTCGGGTCTTTTCCAAGGGTCATGACGGTGTCTCGTTGGCGCCGCCAATCTGGCCAAGGCGTCGAACCGATGAATCCAGTCGGAAGAATAGCTCACTCGCCACCGCTTATCATGATGGCCATCGAATAAATAACCCGGGTAAAGGGCATCCAGGGCGAATGGGCGATGGATGCTTCTCCGCGTCGGCCCAAGGCCGAGCCTGGCGGCTTGATAATCTGATTAACGACAGGGTCTTATTCGCGTCCAGTTGAAATGGCGGCCAGAACATTTTCATAACGCGCGCCTTATATCATCATATTTATCACCAGACAACGGGAAAAATTGACATACACGAAAGTTGAGCTTTACTTTCCAACGTCCGTTCGCGCGCTGCCGCCCAGCACGCGCGGATATACAAGGTAGGAGACTTCGGCAACAAAGTCGGGGACAGGCCCGAGCCAACGCACAACTACCGTAACTACATAAAATCTGAGGAGTAACTGATGGCTCTTAAAGAAGTCGTGATTGTCAGCGCCGCTCGCACGGCGATTGGTAAATTCATGGGCAGCCTCAAGGACGTATCGGCTCGCGATCTGGCGATAACCGCGGCCAAGGGTGCGATCGAGCGGTCCGGCGTTCCAGCCGACAAGATCGACGAAATCTGCATGGGCCAACTGTACACCGGGATGCAAGGCTCCCTGCCGGCCCGCCAAGTGAGCATGCGGGTTGGTTTGCCCGCCTACAGCAGCGCCGTATCGGTCAACCAGAACTGCACGTCCGGCATGCGCGCGCTGGAGATCGCCTGCCACAACATCATGCTGGGCCAGACCGAGATCGGCTTGGCGGTCGGTGTGGAAAGCATGACCAACGCCCCCTACCTGCTGCCCAAGGGCCGCATGGGCTACCGGATGGGGCAGGGCAACATCGAAGACAGCATGATCCATGACGGCCTGTTCGACGAACTGGTGCCCGGTCACATGGCCATGACGGCGGAAAACGTCGCGACCAAGTACGGCATCACCCGCCAGGAATGCGACGAACTGGCGCTGATCAGCCACACCCGTTGCACCACGGCCACCAAGGAAGGCGTTTTCAAACGCGAGATCGTGCCGGTCGAACTCAAGTCTAAGAAGGGTCCGACCTTCTTCGAGGCCGACGAGAATTTCATCCCGGACGCCAGCCTGGAGAGCATGGGTAAACTGAAGCCGGCCTTCAAGAAAGATGGCGTGGTTACCGCCGCTAATGCTTCCAGCATCAACGATGGCGCCAGCGCGGTGGTCATCATGTCGTTGGACAAGGCCAAGGAATTGGGTATCAAGCCCTTGATGAAGCTGGTCGGCATCTGCAACGCCGGCATTGAGCCGGAAGTCATGGGGCTGGGTCCGGCGGTGGCGATTCCGAAGTGCCTCAAGCAGGCCGGTTTGAAGTTCGAAGACATCGATTACTGGGAAGTCAACGAAGCCTTTGCCGCGCAGTGGTTGGGCGTGGGGCGGATGCTGAAAGAGCAGGGGATGAGCCTGACTCCGGATAACTGCAACTTCAACGGTTCCGGTATTGCGCTGGGTCATCCGGTCGGTTCGACCGGCCTGCGTATCGTGGTCAGCCTGTACTACGAGCTGGAGCGGCAAGGCAAGAGCACGGGTGGCGCTTCCTTGTGCGTCGGCACGGGCCCATCAATGGCCTCGCTGTGGACCCGCGACATCTAAGCTAAGCTGAGTTTTTGATCGATCCGGGCGGCCTGAAAAGGCCGCCTTATCGAAATCCGAAATTTATATCATCATCTCACGAAATCATAACCCACAACGATATAATCCACAGCAGCCAAATACCCAAACAGGATCATCAAACCTTTATGCTGGACCCCAAACTACTCAGAAGCGAACCGGAACAAACCGCCGCCAAACTGGCCCGGCGGGGCTATACACTGGACGTAAAATCCATCAGCGCCTTGGAAACCCAGCGCAAGAATCTACAAGTTCGAACACAGGAACTACAAAACGAGCGCAATACTCGCTCCAAGACCATCGGCCACGCCAAAGCCAGCGGACAAGACATCCAACCGCTACTCAATGAGATCGCATCTCTCGGCGACAACCTCAAACAAGCCGAAAGCGAACTAGACGCCATCCAACTCCAGCTACTCGCTCTCCAACTGGAAATTCCCAACACACCACACGACAGCACCCCAAGCGGTAGTCGCGACTCCGACAACGTCGAAATCCGACGCTGGGGAAAGCCCCGCCAACTACCATTCGAACCACGCGACCATGTGGATCTAGGCGCGGATGGTGGTCTGGACTTCGAAACGGCAGCCAAACTAACCGGAGCCCGATTCGTGGTCATCCAGGGCCAACTAGCTCGACTGCACCGGGCACTGACCCAATTCATGCTCGACCTGCACACCCAGGAACACGGCTATCGAGAAGTCTATGTACCCTACCTGGTCAACGCCGATAGCCTACGCGGCACCGGACAACTGCCAAAATTCGAATCCGACCTGTTCAAACTAAGCGGCGACCTAAACTACTACCTCATCCCCACTGCGGAAGTCCCCGTCACCAACCTGACGCGTGGCGATATCCTCGAAGCCGACTGTCTCCCACTGCACTATGTCGCGCACACCCCTTGCTTCCGCAGCGAGGCGGGTTCTTACGGCAAGGACGTACGCGGCATGATCCGCCAGCACCAGTTCGAAAAAGTGGAGCTGGTGCAGATCGTTCGCCCCGAGGACTCCTACGCGGCGCTGGAAGCGCTGACCAACCACGCCGAAACCGTGTTGCAGCGGCTGGAGCTCCCTTACCGAGTAATGGCCCTTTGCACGGGCGACATCGGCTTCGCCTCAGCCAAAACCTACGACCTGGAAGTCTGGCTACCCGGCCAGCAAAAATATCGGGAAATCTCCTCGTGCAGTAATTTCGAGGATTTTCAGGCCCGACGACTACAAGCCCGCTGGCGCAACCCAGCCACGGGAAAACCGGAGCTAGTTCACACACTTAACGGCTCCGGCCTGGCGGTGGGCAGAACCTTGGTGGCGGTGATCGAGAACTACCAAGACGAACGAGGCCACATCCAAGTTCCCGAGGCGCTCAAACCCTACCTGAAAGGACTGGACATCATCGTCCCCGACGGGCGCTAAGCCGCCAGAACCGCAGATTCAATAACACGGCGGCCACGGTCAGACCCACGATCAAACCCAGCCACGGACCGGCTGGTCCCAATCCCACGCGAACTCCCAGACAAGCCAACGGAAAGGCCAGCAACCAATAAGCGACCAGCACAATCACCAAGGGCAGCCGGGTGTCCTTAAGACCGCGCAGCGCGCCAAGAGCCCCCACCTGCAAACCATCGGAAATCTGAAAAAAACGCGGCCAGTCGCAACAAACCCGCCGCTACCGCCACCACCGCCGCATCATCGGTATAGAAACGCGCTATCGTTCGATGAGCACCGAAGATCAGTATCGCCATGACCGCCATGAACAACCCAGACAGGGCGATGCCAATCAGACCGCTGTATCGAGCCGCGCGTGGATCGCCCGCGCCCATGGCGTGTCCTACTCGCACGGTGGTAGCCATGCTCAAACCCAGTGGGATCATGAAGGTCATGGCTGCTACATTCAAAGCCACTTGATGCGCGGCCGCCGCCACCGCGCCGAGCCGGCCCAGCAACAGGGCAACGGTGGCGAAAATAGCGGTTTCCAAAAACAACCCGATGCCAATCGGCAATCCCAAGACCAGCAACGGCCGCAATTCCCGCCAGCATGGCCAGTCCCATTGTCGAAACAAACCATAGTGGCGATAGCGGGTATCCAAACACATCATGACAACCATACCCACCAGCATCGTCCACATGCCGAGAGCAGTTGCGATCCCACAGCCCAACGCACCCATGGGCGGAAAACCCCAACGACCGAAAATCAATGCGTAGTTGGCCAAAACGTTGACTAACAACCCAAGCAGACTGATCAGCAGGACCGGACGGGTTCGAGCGATCCCTTCGCTGAACAAGCGCAGGCCCATATAGACGAAGATCGGTGGCATTCCCCAGGACAGCGCCTGCAGGTAATCCCCGGCGATGGGCACGATGGCCGGTTCGATGCCCAACAAGGTCAATCCCACCTCCATCCGCCGCAACATCGCCCAGCAAAACAAACCCAAGGCCGCGCCCAGCCATAGCGCCTGCCGAACCAGCGGCGCGATCGCGGCGATGCGGCCGGCACCGTTGAGTTGAGCCACGGAGGGGCTCAACGCCATCAGGATACCCAGCGCGAACAAAAACAGGGCATGCCACAATCCGGTCCCGATGGCGACCGCGGCGAGTTCGATCGGCCCAACTCGACCCATCATGACGGTATCGAAAAACCCCATCGCCGTCTGTACCAACTGCGCGGCCATCAGCGGGCCGCCGATCCGAAGCAGAGCGGCGAGTTCGCCGCGCAAGCGGAGACTGAAAAGCGACGATGGCCAGCAGCTCATGATGACGCGGTCCGGCTCGTGGAGGTACTGGCGTTGCCGCCGGGCAATGGTAGTATGGCGTCCCGCCGGGAAAAGAGGCTCTGGCTACTCCATCTAGGTGCAAACAACGCCATGATCATCATTTTGGATCCAAACATTACGGAGATCTCCGAAGAGTATCGGACGACGCTTGACCATCTGTCCCAGATGCCAGGCATCACCATGCGCGTTCACAAGGTGCAGGGTGCACAACAGACGCTCACCGAGATTTACCTGATCGGCGACACCAAGACCTTGTCGGCCGAGGACCTTCATGCCTTGCCGGGGGTGGAACGAGTCATCCGGGTATCCGAAGAGTACCGTATTCTGGGCCGGCACCAGGACCAGCAACGCACCAATGGCTTCGAATACAACGGCATTCGCTTCGCTCAGGATACCCTGAATATCTTCGCCGGCCTGTGTGCCGTGGATACCCCCGAACATGTGGAACAGATGCTCGCGGCCCTGCGGGACCACGGGCAGACCTGCACACGAATGGGAGCCTACAAACCTCGCACCAATCCCTATTCCTTCCAGGGACACGGCAAGGACTGTCTACCGTACGTATTCGATCTGGCGGGTAAATACGGCATCAAGGTCATCGCCATGGAGATCACCCACGAGGATCATCTGGCGGAAATCCATGAAAGCCTGGAACAAGCCGGACGACCCACCGGAGTCATGGTGCAAATCGGCACGCGCAACACGCAGAATTTCGAGTTACTGAAAGCGGTCGGGCGTCAGCAAGAATTTCCGGTGCTATTCAAACGAGGGTTCGGCATCACCCTGAACGAGTCGCTCAACGCCGCCGAGTATCTGGCCAGCGAAGGCAATTCGCGGGTGGTGTTCTGCCTGCGCGGGGTGAAAACCAACATGGGCGACCCGCACCGCAACCTGGTGGATTTCAGTCAAGTACCGGTGATCAAGCGACTGACCCGCATGCCGGTGTGCGTCGATCCCTCGCATTCGGTCGGTTCGCGCGAGCATGCACCGGACGGGATTCTGGATCTGATGCACGCCGCCGCGCAGGGCGTGGTGGCCGGCGCCAACATGGTGCTGGTGGATTTCCATCCGGAACCGGCCAAGGCGCTGGTGGATGGTCCACAAGCCCTGTTATTGAGCGAACTGGGCTGGTTCCTTGACGATCTTGCCCTGGCGCGGGAATGCTACGAGAAGCGACTGGCGCTCAGCCGCCGCCGGCACGGCCAGCACTGAAGTTCCTACCGACGAAGCAAGACGTCCCGCGCCTGATTGATTCGCGCGGCCAGATCACTGGAACCGCCTTGATCGGGGTGAACCCGCTGGATCAAACGACGGTAAGCGGCCTGGATTTCGTCACGGCCGGCGCTGGGTTGCAGGCCAAGGACCCGATAAGCTTCGGCCCGATCCATGCGATTGTTTTCCGTGGCTTGCGTCCGATCCTTCCGCCCAATGTCCGCCTGGTCGCGCCAACTCGCATCGGCATGGCGATCCAGATAGGCTTCCAGCACCGCCGTCGATTGCGGATCGGACTGACACTCCCGCCAGAGTTCCAACAATTCCGGTAGTGTGAGGTCTTGTAGGGAACGGCCGGCAAACCGGCCTTCGCGAACCGTGCCGGACATGACGCCGGAGGCATGATCGAGCGTCATGTCCAGAAAACGGGTGGTGACGGCGGACTGGTTCGGACTGGCCTGACCAGTCGTGGTGGAGGAGGGGGAGGGAAGCTGCAACCAGCGAAGCAGCAACGGCGCCAGAACGGCCAGCAAGGGCACGGCAATCTCGGCACCGCCGCGCACGGTCAGCAGCATCAGAAAACCGGCGATCCCAGCCGCCGCCAACAGGCGCGGCAAGCGGGCAATCGAACCCGAGCGGCGCAACTTGCGAACCAACAGATACAGGCCGATCAGAACAGCCGCGACCAGCAACACCCGAATCAGCATCGATCTGCTCAGAGTTGGCGGGTCAGTTGCCGCGCCAGACCGCCGTGACGCCGGCCGAATTCCTCCAGTGCCGGGCGGCCTCCCGTGGCGTAGATCGCCACGGCGGTAAGCAACTCGCGTAATTGCCGGGCGCTACCCCTATCGAAGGTGCAATAGGCGCCACGAGTCAGCCGAGCGATTTCCCGGAAACCCAGCGTGGCATCGAGGTCGTTACCCTCCTGAAAGACAAAGGCCGGCACTCCCAATAACCCGAGCTGACCGGCCTGTTGGCACAGCGGGTCCACGGCTTCTTCGAGACAGTCGCCGACCAGCACCAGGGCGTTGACCCGATGCAGCCGGGTTTCGCGAGTGGCGTGTTCCAGCACTCGACCGATCTGGGTCAAGCCACCCCGGCATTGCACTGCGGTCATGCGCCGTTGCAGGTCGGCGGCCTGGCTCAGCCACGGCTCGACCTGGAATTCACCATAGCCCCGGTACCAGACCAGTTGCACGGCCAGCCCGCCGATGTCCGCCGTGGCCGCGAACATATCTCCCTGCAACTGGCAGGCTCGGTCCCAAGTCGGCTGGCGGCTGGCGGTGGCATCCAGGGCGAAGATCAAGCGGCCGCTCGGTTTCGCGGCGACGGGAGTGCGAGCCGCTTTTTGCAGGAATTGCACAACCTCGCTGTCCGACGAGGTCGTAAGCCGGTTGACCATTTGCCGCTACTTCTGCAACACGTAAGTACCCGGCGCCTCGCAAATCGGGTATAGCCCTTTTTCCGGCATGCCCATCGGCGGCGGCGAGACTTGATGCGCCGCCGAATGCTTGGTCAGCCACGCTTCCCAAGCCGGCCACCAGGAGCCTTCCTGCTTGGGTATGGTGGCCTGCCAGGTATCCGGGTCGATGTAGCGATCCTGATCGTTGCGGGTAGCCATCTGAAAGCTGCGCCGGTGGTGGCCGGGCTCGCTGACGATACCGGCATTGTGCCCGCCGCTGGTCAGCAGGAAGGTGACTTCGTCGGCATCCGCCAGCAGGTTGATCTTGTAGACCGACCGCCAGGGCGCGACGTGATCCTGTTCGGTGGCGACCGTGAAGATCGGCGCGCGGATGTCGGTAATGGCAATGGTGCGGCCATTGACCTTGTAGTGACCCGTGGCGAGTTCGTTGCCGAGAAAGATATGCCGCAGGTATTCGGAATGCATGCGGAACGGCATCCGGGTCTGATCGGCATTCCAAGCCATCAGGTCGTTGAGCGACTGACGACGCCCCAGAAGGTAGTCATGGACCAGTCGCGACCAGATCAAATCGTTGGAGCGCAGCATCTGGAAGGCACCCACCATTTGGTCCGCGTCCAAATAACCCTGATCCCACATCATGTCTTCCAGGAAGGAGACCTGACTTTCGTTGATGAACAACAGCAGTTCGCCCGCCTCGGTGAAATCGGTTTGCGCCGCGAACAGGGTCATGGTCTTGAGGCGGTGATCGCTGTCGCGAACCATGGCGGCGGCGGTGATGGTCAGCAAGGTGCCACCGAGACAATAGCCGACCGAGTGGACCTTGCGTCCGGGCAAAATCGCGGAGATGGCGTCCAGCGCCGCCATCACGCCGTGCTGCCGGTAATCGTCCATGCCGATATCGCGATCCGCGGCGGTCGGGTTCTTCCAGGAGATCATGAAAACCGTGTGCCCCTTCTCCACCAGGTATTTAACCATGGAGTTGTGCGGCGACAGGTCGAGAATGTAGTACTTCATGATCCAGGCCGGCACCACCAAAACCGGTTCGGCATGTACCTCGGCGGTCGTTGGCCGATACTGGATCAGTTCGATCAAGTGGTTGCGGAAGATCACCTTGCCTGGGGTGATGCCCACATCGCGGCCAACCACGAATTGCTCCGCTTCGCCGCCCAACTGTTTACTGGCTATCGCCGTTTCCATATCGGCCATGAAATTGGTCCAACCGCGCACCAGATTCTGACCACCTTCTTCCATGGTGGCCTTGAGGATCTCCGGGTTGGTGAGCGGCGAGTTGGAGGGCGAGAACATGTCGAGGATTTGCCGCGTCACGAAGGAGACGATCGCTTCGTTCTGCTTGTTGACGCCACGGACATGCGTGGTGGCGTTGTGCCACCACTGCTGGGTCAACAGAAACGACTGCGAGATGAGGTTATAGGGCCATTGCCGCCAGCTCTCGCTATCGAAACGGTGATCTTGGGGCAAGGGCTCGATGGAGGGCGGGATCTCGGGATTCTGGCTGGCCTTGAACGCGTACAGCGCCAGCCGCACCATCTTGCGAACCGCCTTTTCATTCAGCAACGCCTGTTTGCCTGGAGAAAGACCCAAGTGCATCAGCCAGTCGAGGTAGGCCATGGCCAGTACCGCTGGCGATGTTCCGGCGGTGCCGCGCGCGAGGTTGGCGTTGACCATCCGGTCGATGGTTTCGGGAATGTGGGTACCGAGCAAGGAGCGCTCGATACCGTAGGCGCGGTGCGCCGAGGATTTTTGGCCGGACGGACCGAGCCAGGAACGAATCGGCTGTTTGGGTGCGGGTTCGATCTTGGGGGTGGTCGACTGCTCGGGCGTCGCTGCTTGGACGGGAGCGGCCGGAACGGTCTGTTTGGAGTCTGGCATGATTGCATACCTCACGGATACGAGGATCGCGCGGTGCCGGACAGCGATGGAATCGGCAGGTCTGCCGTTGCTCGCACCGCTCCCACAGTGTAACGCAAACCCAGCCCGGCGTGTGGTGTATGCCGATGATGTTAGGTAAACGGCTGCCGTACAAGGGTCTATATTATTATGTGGGTATCTGCGCGGAAAAGTGACGTCGTGCCTTATCTTCCCATGGCTTCCATTCAGACACCCATTGAGCGTTCATCGATACCGAAAGCAACAACAACGACTCAGTTCGGTGTTCGGCGACCGTTGACCCTACGGTTAGATAGGGAGACTTGCCGTGATGAGGAGGAACCATGTTGGACGAGACGACCGCGCATGCAGAGCATATTTTGTCTGTGGTGCAGGGCACCAGGACCGAATCTTCACTGGAGGCCAGTATTGCCCGTTCCTGGATCCGCTGCGTCAACAATTACGGCCTTGACGCCGTTCATTCTCATCAGACCCAGGTACTCGAACAGATTCGTTTGCGCGAACACCAGCAACGCCTGGATGACTTTCTGGAAATCGCTCGGATTGAAATGAATAGCCTCTATCAGCGGATCGCCGGCTCGGGCTTTGCGGTGATCCTGACCGATGGCGACGGCGTGATCGTCAATTGGATCTGCGATGCTAATTTGAGCAGACCTTTCAAGCAGGTGGGTCTGTGGCCAGGCGCCATCTGGGACGAAGAAAACGAAGGAACCAACGGTATTGGCACCGCCCTGATCGAACAGCGCGCCCTGACCGTTCACCGCAATGAACATTTCCTTAGCCGGCATATCCAATTGACCTGCTCGGCGGCGCCGATTTTCGGTCCGCGGAACCAGTTATTGGCGGTGCTGGATATCTCCTCGGTCAGTTCCCAGGATTCCAGACAAAGCCAGTTTCATACCCTCGCGCTGGCCGCGCTGAGCGCCCGAATGATCGAACACGGGTTCTTTCTACGGGTGTTTCGCCAGCAATGGATTCTGCGTTTCCACCACCAACCGGAATTCATTGGCGGGAGCAACGAGGGCCTACTGGCTTTCGATGATGGCGGCTGCATCCTGGCCGCTAACCAGAGTGCGGCGGATCAGCTCCGACAACCGCGCCATCAACTGGTCGGCCAGCGTATCGACCGCCTTTTCGCCATCACCTTGGAGACTCTGCTCGGCCACGCCAGCGGCCAGCCCAGAACGTTGTGGCCCATCGTCGACAAGACCGGCCATCGGTTTTTTACGCTGCTGTATGGCACAGAACGACGGTCACCCAAGAGCGGTTTGCGCTTGGCGGCGGCGGAAACCGAGCCTTTGCTCCCGCCGCTGAAAACCCTGGAGGGTTTGGCCGGGAGAGACCCGCTGATGGCGTACAACGTCGATTGCGTTCGGAAGGTCATGAACAAGCGCGTCAATATTCTGCTGACTGGCGAAACCGGTACCGGCAAGGAGGCTTTCACCAAGGCGATTCACGATGCCAGCGCACGCGCCGACAAACCTTTCGTCGCCGTGAATTGCGCCTCGATCCCGGAAACCTTGATCGAAAGCGAATTGTTTGGCTACAAATACGGAGCATTTACCGGCGCACGCCAGGAAGGCCGGCGCGGCAAGATTCTGCAAGCCCACGGCGGCACTCTGTTTCTGGACGAGATCGGTGATATGCCACCGCCTTTGCAAACCCGATTGCTGCGGGTTCTGGAAGAAAAGGAGGTGCTACCGCTCGGCAGCGATACGCCGGTGCCGGTGGATGTCTTCCTGATCAGCGCCACGCATCGCAATCTGCGGGAACACATGGCCACCGGGGCATTTCGGGAAGATCTCTTTTACCGATTGAACGGCCTGGAATTACGCTTGCCTTCTTTGCGCGAACGCAGCGATCGGCTATTGCTGATCCGCAGTTTGCTGGCGGCGGAAAGCGACGGCGTGAGCGTGCGTGTCGCCGAAGACGCGCTGATGGCGCTGAACGCTTATTCGTGGCCGGGCAATATCCGTCAATTGCGCAATGTGCTGCGCACGGCGGTGGCGCTGTGCGATGAGCAGTGTATCCAGCTCGAAAATCTGCCGGCGGAGATTACCGGTCTGACGCCGCATGACCCAACGTGGCGCGCTTTGCGTTATGGCGCGGCGATACCGAGCAACATGGCCACGGGCGGTCTCGCGCACGCGGAGCGGGAAGCGCTGTTAAGCCAACTGGACCGTCATGGTTGGAATATCACCAATACCGCCGCGCACTTGGGTTTCAGTCGCAACACGCTATACCGCAAGATGCGCAAGCATGGCATTCAGCCGCGTGAATATCCGACGCCATAAAACGGGTCAGCGCGACTTTAATCGCGTCGATGATTCCGCAGCGTCATTCACGCGCCATGCGTCAAAAGACCCAATCGCTCCAATTGCGCGACCGCTTTGACCAGTGTCTCGCCGGTTGATGGCGGCATTTCCCGAGATGTCAGGAAATCATCCAGCGTTTCCCGCAATGAGCGACAGCCATCCAGACCGTTCACGAACTCGACCGCTCGATGGGAATGCAGGAAATACAGGCGGCGGTTGTCGTAACGGTACACCAGACCGCCGAAGCGCTCCGGGCGGATCGCCACCCCCGGAGCCAACCGGTAGCAGGCGGCAAGTTCGACCGTTGTGTTCATTTCAGCATTCTCCCCGCATCGATATTGAGTTTCTGCCCGGTCACGTAGCGCGCTTCACCCGAGACCAGCCATAAGGCCGCCTTGGCGACATCTTCCACGTCGATCAGTTTGACCGGCAGGGCGTTGCCATGGCGGATGAATTCGACCAGATCCTCCGTCGCCATGTCGGCGGCCTGGGCCATACCGGTGATGATGTCGGTATCGACGGCAGTGGGATGCAGCGTGTTGACGGTAATGTGGTGCGGCGCGAGTTCATGCGCCAGCGAATTGGCCAGTCCGACGACGCCCCATTTCGACGCGCAATAATGGGCCATGCCCGGTTCACCGCGCAGACCGGCGACCGACGAGGTCATGACGATGCTGCCGCCCGTTCCCTGAGCCAACATCCGTGGGACGACGTATTTCACCGCCAGCCAATAGCCCTTGAGATTGACGTCGAGCATCATGTCCCACCATTCCTCGGTGATGTCCCAGGTCAGAGCCATATCGGCGATGCCGGCATTGCAGATCAGGATATCGATGTGCCCGAAAGTCGCTATCGTCTTCTCGACGGCGGCGGCCATCGCCGCGCTATCACGGACATCGGCGACCAGCTCCAACGCTTGGCGTCCGTATTCCCGCACCTGTCGGACGGTTTCCTCCAGGTCGCTGCGCATCGCTAGCGAATAGCGCGGATAGGGAAGATCGCGGCAGATGTCCAGCGCCGCGATATCGGCCCCCTCGCGGGCCATCAGCACGGCGTGCGCCCGGCCTTGGCCACGCGCCGCGCCGGTAATGAAAGCGACTTTGCCTTCCAGTTTGCCCATTTGCCCCGCCTTTCACGGTTTAATGAACCACGACAATCAGTTGGCTGACCGGCCCTTGCAGGCATCGGTCAGCGCCGATCTCAATAAACGCCGCACATACCGTCGATACTGACTTCTTCGATCAGCAATTCTTCCGTGACCTCCGGCAGTTCCACCGCAGGTTCGGGATGCCGCGCCAACGCCTCGGCAATCGGCGTGATTTCCGCGACGGGCGCCGCGTGGAGAGTGGACGTTTCGGGGCGTTGCTCGACAGGAATGAACATCGGGATGATCTCCTTCAGGTTGACGATGCACAGGGATACGACAACGGTAAAACGCGGCGGGGATTGATCATGATCGATTATCTCCGCCAGATCAGGCGCGGCAGCAGCGGACGCAAGATGCGCCGTTGCCGACAGCCGCGCCAGAGTCCCACTTGATACGCGGCCAGTTCCAGGCCATACAGGCCGATAAAGACCAGTAGGGACAATTGGGGTCGTAGCCGCCGGTGATCGGCCAGCGGCGCGACGATGAGCAACAGGAGGATGGCGGGCAGCCCAGACGGCTGTATCCCGCCGATAACAAGCAGCGGCAGGCTGTAATAACGGACGGCATTGGCGCTCAGGTGATATAGCGCCGCCGCATGTTCGCGGCCTAGCGCGACGGCGACTCGACCGATGGACAGCGTGACCCCGACGCGCCGCAGCTCCCGCTGTTTTTTCGTCAGTTCCGCGCTGAACAGACCCAGGGCAACCGCCGCTGGTCCCAGTCCCCAGAATCCGAACCACGGCGTGAGCATCACGCTCAGCAGCAACAACAGGCCGACGCGCGGCAGGTGCATCACTCGCCGACCTTCGGGATAGCGTTGCTGCAAATCGGCTTCGGAGGAACCGTAATCGGCGCGGCGGCGCAACCAGTCACCCCAGCGCACGCGATGGTCGTGCACGACTCGGCCGGCGGGGACATACCAGGCACGATGCCCGTTTCGCAAGGTGCGCCAGATGAAATCCACGTCTTCGCCGACCCGCAGCGTTGCGTCGAAGCCGCCATGCGCCAGCAGCACATCACGCCGCACCAATAGATTGCAGGTCGGCAGATAGGACACGGCGGCATTCGGAGTGACTTCCGTTTCCGTCGCGCCCATATCCAACGGCGAGCGCACCGCTTCGAACGCGGCCACCGCGCCCCGTGCTGGCGGAGCGACGACCCGACCACCGATCATGGCGACCGACGGGCCGTCCAGATAGGGCAGCAAGCCTCGCAGCCAATCGGGTTCGGCTACGCAGTCGTTGTCGATGAACGCCAGCACCGTACCGCTCGCCATGGTCGCCGCCAGATTGCGGGCAGCGGATTGGCCGATGTTGCGTTCCTGGCGTAACAACCGGATCGGCAAATCGTGCAACGCTTCGGCCAACGGTGGCGTGGAGGCATCGTCCACCACGATGATTTCACGGCGGTCAGCGGGATAATCCAGCGTCAGCAAGGAGCGCACGCAGCGGCGCGTGGCCTCGGCGCGACCGTGCGCCGGGACGATGATCGAAACTGTCGGCCAGACGGCCACCTCCGCCGGATGGCGGATCAACAATCGGTGGCGCAACAGCCTGTCCAAAAATGCGGTGATAGCCGCTGGCGTCATGCCGGGAACGCTGGCCGCCAGTTCGGCGACACCGCGAGGTTGCCGCAACGCGCCGAGCAACGTCGTGGCCTGCCGATTCAGGCGCAGCGCCAGCAACGGGCGCAGGCACAGCAACAGACCGCCTCGCTCGTCGGCCACGACGGACAGATTGGGTTGCAAGGCATAGCGCGCCGGTTGAGCTGGCGGTGGGGTAGGCAACGAGGCGATGGCGGCACCGCCGGTATCGCCTCGCCTTTCCGCCCATTTCACGCTGGGTTGGGTTGCAGGAGCCATTGTCGCCACGCCGCCTCGTAACACACAACTTGTGCCGCCAGATAACATTCGCCCCGGCTCGCGTTCGCCGAGCGAGGATCGCCCACCACGCCGGTTGCCGTCAGCGCCCGCGTCCCGTTTGCGACCAAGGTTGCCAATGCCGCGTCCATATCGCCGGTATGGCCGGGTGCGGCTCGATCCATGCGCACCTGTTCCGGGTGCAGACGCAGCAGTTCCGAAGTTTCCCATTCGCCGGCGTGCAAGCCGAGGGCATTGAACGGCAAACCCGCCTCTGTAGCGATGGTCAGCACCGCCTCGCCGCAGATCGTCATGGCGTCGGGAATCCACACCGCCAACGCCGGCAACTCCCGCCGCAAGCGCGTCTCCGCCAACGCCAGTGCCCGTCCGTTGCCGCCATGCGCCGACAACACCACCAAGCGCCGCACACCCCAATCGATCATGCACCGGGCGCAGTCCACGATCACCGCCGCCAGCGTTTCCGCCTCCAGACTCAACAGGCCGGCAAACCCGCCGTGCTCGTCGGAACAACCGATCGGGATGACGGGCGCGACCAACGCCGGCAAACGTTCCGCCAGGCGCTCGGCCAACGCCGCCGCTCGGTGAGTATCGGTGCCCAAGGGCAAATGCGGGCCGTGTTGCTCGGTCGCGCCCAATGGCAGAATCACCGTCGTCATGCCCGCAGCAACGGCTTGCGCCACATCCGGCCAGCTCGATTCGGCCAGTCGCCGGGTATTCAAGTCGGCTGTTCCAGGAAACCGCGTTGGCACAAGAACGCGATGATGGCGTCGGCCTGCTGTTCCGGCGTACCACTTTCCAGGATTTTCCCCGCCTTGCCGGCAACCCCGGCGGACATGATCTGGGCGACCCGTTCCTGCACCGATCCGCCGACATCCGGGGTAAACATCATCCGTGCCCGTGGACGCGGCGGCATGACTTCATGCAAGGTCATCGCCGGGAAGTGCAAGTCCTGTGGTGACAAGCCCAATTCCTCCAGCCCGTACAGCGGAATCGGGGTGTATTTGACCCGCATCAAGTTCGGCAGGCTGGCTTGGCGCAGATGCACCAGACCAGTTTCCAATCCCAGGATCGCCGGCAGGGTGACTTCGCTTTCGGCCCGCGCCCCGCGCGCCAGCCGCCGCCGCGCCCGCAACCGTCCCGACTGGATCTCGAACTGGGTGACATCGGTAACGACCGGCCAGTCCAGATGCTCGGCCAACAGCGCCGGCACGGTGCCCGATCCGCGATCCACGCTATGCCCGCCGCACAACACCAGATCGGGAAGCGCTTTGACTCGCAGCGCCGCCGCCAGCAGCGTCGTGGTTACGATGGGTTTGAGACTGCCGAGCGCATCATCCCACACGCGCAGCGCCGCATCGGCGCCCGCCGCCAGCGCGTCTTGTAACAAGCGATCCGCCTCGATCGGCCCCACGCTGAACACGGTCACGGTGCCATCGGGCGGTCGCAGCCGCAACGCCAGCTCCAGAGCGCTCTCGTCGGCGGGATTCATCATGTACAGCACGCGACCGATATCGATCATCCCGGTCAGCGGATCGACCTCGATGGTGCTGGGGTCGGGGACGTATTTAAGACAGACCGCGATACGCATGAGTCAACCCCTCTAGGACTCCCGGAACGTGACCCCATAACCACCATCGGGATAGGACCAGCGAATGGCACCTTCCTGGTTGCAGGCGATATAACAGGTGCCGCATTCAAAGCATTGTTCGTAATTGAACAGAATGCCGCCGTCGTCCAGCGGGACGAACAGGTTGGCCGGACAGACGTAGACGCAGGCATGAACCGAGCATTCGTTGCGGCAGATTTCCGAGTTCACGACGATATGCGGGGTCGCGCCCACTCGGAAGCGTACCGTGCGCATCTTCTCTTCATGGGTGGTCATCACCATAGATAAGCCCTCGCCACTTGGTAGACATCGCGGAGCAATTGCCCCGGCTTGATCGAAGACTGACGGACCATCCGGTAGGCCAGCGGCAGAATCTTCCGCTTGGGCGCACCGTCCACCCGAAAGATTTGTTCCATACCTTGCGCGACCATTTCGGGATAAAGATTTTGCAGGCGCGGCCCGTTGACGAAGGATGGCGCATGACGATAGGCGCGAAAATCGGTGGAAACGTGGCGCTGCTTCAGGTTTTTTTGATAAACCGAGAGGGTGCGAGCGGAGAAATTTCCCTTTTGGCAGGCGAGGATCGCCGTTTCCGCCGCCGCCAAGCCGGATTGCATCGCGTAGTTCATGCCTTCCAGATACAGGCCGGCGGCCAGACAGAAACCCGCCGCGTCGCCGGCGACCAGCATCCCGTCGGTGTACAGCTTCGGTTTCATCGCCCAGCCGCTTTCGGGAATCAGGTGGGCCGAGTACTCGCGCAGTTTGCCGCCGCGCACCAGCGGCGCGACCGCCGGATGCGCCTTGAACCGCTCCAGCAGTTCGTAGGGCCGCTTGCGTCGCTCGACCAGCGACGATACTTGGCCGATCACGCCCAGCGATAGTGAATCCCGGTTGGTGTAGAGAAACGCACCGCCGTGGACATCCTCGGTAATTGCACCGAGATATTCGTAAGCGATCCCGTCGTTGTCGGTGAGATGAAAGCGATCCTGAATGATCGCCGGGTCCAGCCCGAGCACTTCCTTGACTCCCAGCGACAGTTCGTGCGGGTGAAATTCGCGTTGCAAACCCGCTTTCTTCGCCAGGAAGGAATTGACTCCATCGCAAGCGATCACCACCTTTCCGTAAATTTCGCCCTGTTCGCGACGCACGCGAACCCCGACGATGCGGCCGTTTTCCCGCAGCACGTCATCGACGACCGCCGAGGTCAACACGAAGGCGCCCGCCGCTTCGGCCTGCGCCGCCAACCAACGGTCGAACTTGGGCCGCAATACCGTAAAGCCGTTGTAGGGGGCGGTGGCGAAACCGGCACCGGCGCAACGGAAGTCGAGCGCCACGGCGGTGGTCGGCGACATGAAGGCGATGTCGCGGCGGCAAACAGGACGCTCCACCGGCGCTTGTTCCCACCAGTTGGGAATCAGTTCGTTGAGAATGGCGCTGCCGTAAAACACCGCGCCGGAGACGTTTTTCGCACCGGGATACTCACCGCGCTCCAGCAGCAGCACCTTGAGGCCGGCCCGGGCGACGAGCAAGGCGGCGGCACTGCCGGCTGGTCCCGCACCGACGACGATGACATCGAACTGTTGGTTGGCGGGATGCGTGGTCATGGCATCATCTCCAAAGTCCGATGGGCGACGGAGGCATCGGTCGGCGCGGTCGATTCGCTGTGGTTCTCGACGTTGACCGCAGTCAGCGCCTGCAATTTGTCGAGCAAGATCGGCAGAATTTGATGCAGGTCGCCGACGATGCCTAGATCCGCCCGTTTGAGCATCGGCGCGGTGCGGTCGTTGTTGATAGCAATCACGGTCTCACTGCCAGTGATGCCGGATAGATGTTGACCCGCGCCGGACACGCCGAACGCCATGTACAACTTGGGGGCGACGATCTGACCGGTCGAACCGATGAAGCGTTCGGCCGCCAGCCAGCCACGATCCGCCGCGACCCGGGTGCCGCCCAATGCCGCGCCGATGTGGTCGGCCAATTGCTTCACCAGTGCCATGCCGTCCGGCCCGCCGGTGCCGAAACCGCCGGAGACGATCCGTTCGGCCTCGTTCAAGGCCACGGTGCGGGGGTCGGCGGGCAAGGTCCGCAAAGTCCGGTCGCGGAAACTGGCGGGATCGAGCGCCGGATGTACGACGGAGATTTTGGCGGTGCGACCGGGCCGGGGCGCATCCACCCCGCGCACACCGGGCGTGAGCATGGCGCAGATCAAGGTGGCATAGGGCCAAATCAGTCGTTCCTGACAGGCCCCACCGTGGGTGTGACGGATCACTTCCGGGTAACCGTCGCCGACGATGCCGATGCGCATACAGCAGCCGACCAGCGGCAACCGCCAGCGCACCGCCAGCCGGGGTAGCCAGGCGCGAATCGGACCGCTGTCCGGGGCCAGCAGCAGTACCGGATCGGCCTGAAGCAGCACGGGGGCGAGCGCCTGCAACCAGCCATCGGCGCTGAACTGCGCCAATGCCTCGTGTTCCACCAGCGTGACCTGGTCCGCGCCGTGCGCCGCCAGCGTCCCGGCCAGCGGTTCCAACGCGCTACCGCACAAAATCGCCTGGACCTTGGCGTCGAGCCGATCGGCGATCTCACGGCCTTCTTCCACGCACTCCAGGCTGGCGAGGGTCAATTCGCCTTGCTCGCATTCGGTGATGACGACCACGCATTTATCCATTTAAACAGCCCTCCCGGCGCGTTCGCCTTCGATGATCGCGGCGTGCGCCCGACGTGGCGCGACGCAGTCGCCGATGCGGTAAAGCGCGGGCACCCGCCCTTTCAAGTTTTGATACAGCTCTTCATCGACTTCGCGGACTTGCGAAAGCATGTGGGTGGCGCGGGCGTTGTCGGTCTTCAGCGCCTGATACAGGCTATCGTCGGCCTGACGGTGTACCGCCAGCACCACCGTATCTACTTTGGGGAAGTGCACCATTTGGCCACTGTAGTTGTGCAGCGCCATGACCACGCCGTTGTCGATGCCGAGGACCGAATGGTTCGGGGTGCAGCGAATGCCCAAGCGCCGGGCTTGGCGATACCAGTTTTCCAGATCGAGGGTGACGCCCAAATCCTGACCGACGTATAAGGTGGGGGTGACTACTTCCACTTCGCAGCCCTGTTCCGCCAGATACTCGGCGACGCTGGTGGCTTCGTGGAAACCGAGCCGATCCACAATCAGCACCTTGGGTCCCGGCGTGACCTTGCCCGACAGGATATCCACCACGTCCGCCACGCCGGGGCTGTCGCCACCGGGAATAGCGGCATGGTTGGGTAGCGAACCGGTCGCCACGATCACCGCGTCCGCCTTGGCGGCCAACACCGAATCGAGCGTGGCGGTGGTATTGGTCTGTACCTCGACACCCAGTTGTTCGATCTCGTGCAGCAGATTACGCACGATATCGCCGAACTCCGCCCGCCCAGCGATCCGAACCGCCCACACCACCTGGCCGCCAAGACGGGCTTCCTTTTCCAGCAAGGTGACGCGATGCCCGCGCCGGGCGGCGACGGTCGCGGCCTTCAGCCCGGCCGGTCCGCCGCCGATCACCAGCACGCGCTTGGGTTCGGTGACGATCTGCAAGGTGCCGCCGCCGTAGCGCTTTTCCTGACCGGTTGCCGGGGTTTCGATGCAGCCCATCCAGCGATTGAGTCCCATCCGTCCCACGCATTCCTGGTTGCAGGACAGGCAGAGCCGGATATCGTCGGTCCGGTTTTCCCGCGCTTTGCGGGCGAATTCGGGATCGGCGATCTGACCGCGCACGATGCCGACCAAGTCGGCGTGACCCTCGCTCAGGATGCGTTCCGCCTGGATCGGGTCCTTGATCCGACCCACGCCGATCACCGGCAGCCGTACCGCCTTGCGAATGGCCGAGGGAATGAACAGGGCGTAATCCGGGCGAATCCGCATCGACGCTTCGATCATGTACAGAGTCTGGGTCGCGGTACCGATGCTGGTGTTGATCAGATCGATCAGCCCGTCCGCTTCCAGCAGTCGCGCCACGGCCACCGTTTCGTCCAGGGTGATGCCGTCACGGATCAGTTCGTCACCGCACAGCCGCACGCTGATCACGTAGTCGCGGCCCACCTCATTGCGAATAGAGGCGATGATCTCGCGCAGCAGTCGGGCGCGGTTTTCCAGACTGCCGCCGTATTCGTCGCCGCGTTGGTTGGTGTTGCGCGACAGGAACTGGCGGACGATGGAGGAATGGGAGCATTGCAGTTCCACGCCATCGAAACCGCCCTCGCGGGTGTAGGCGGCCACCCGCGCATAGCCCTGGATAATCTCCAGAATATCCTCGTGTTCCACCGCTTTCGCCACTTCGCGGAACAGGGGATCGGCCAGCGCCGACGGCGCCCAGGCGGGTAGCCGGGTGAACATGCCGCTACTCTGGCCGCCATTGTGGTTGATCTGCGCCAGGATCGGCGTTCCTTCCGCGTGGACCGCCGCTGTAATCCGCCGATAATGCGGGATCACCCGGCGGTGAAAAGCATGGATCAGCTTTTCGTAGGGGTGATCAGTGGGATGGGTGGATTGCTCTTCGGTAATGATCAATCCGGTTCCGCCGCGCGCGCGTTCCCGGTAATAGTAAAGATGCCGCTCGCTGGGCAGGAAATCCTCGGCGTAGTTGGTCAGATGCGCCGAGAACACGATCCGGTTCCTGACCGTGATGCTGCCGATCTTCAGCGGGGTAAACAACAGTCGTGGACGATTGCTCATGGCTTAGACCTCCCGTCCGGCGCGATAGCCTTCCAGGATCGCGTGACTGAGATAACGCGGCGCGACGCAGTCGCCGGCCCGGAATACCCGCAAACCGCTCGCCTTGAGCGCGAAATACAGGGTTTCGTCAGGCACTTCCGGCGACACGTCCACCACCAGATCGATGCCGTCGAGACGGATTTCCCGGTGATCGAAATGATCCGCGCCGATCACGCCGTGTTCGGTTACTTCTAGCGTGTCGAATTGTGGGCGGAAGACGATGCCGCGGGCGGCGGCGCGCTGATTCCAGGCGGTCAACTCCAGCGATGCGGTCAAGCGTTGGCCGACGAACATGTCGCTGGTGACCACTTCGACTTGCCAGCCGCGCTCGACCAGCCATTCGGTCACCGCCATGCCGACCGGATCGCCGAGAGTGTCGAGGACCACGGCGCGGCCCGGCATGGCCGGAACCTCGCCGCCCATGACTTGCCGAGGATTGATCAGCGGCGCGTTCGGGTGAAAGCGCACGCCGGCTTGCTGGCCCGGGAGCCCACCCACGGCCACGATCACGGCATCGGGAGATTCCTGGCCGATTTGTTCGGCGGTCATGTCCATCTCGGTCCGAATGGTTACTTCCAGTGCGCGGACTTGCCGTTCCAGCCAGTCCACCGCCAGCGCCAACCGTTCCCGGGCGGGCGCGGCGGCGGCGAGTCGGATCGCGCCGCCGAGTTGCGATTCGCGTTCGTACAAGGTGACGTCGTGTCCGCGTAGCGCCGCCACCCGCGCCGCTTCCAGACCGGCTGGTCCGCCGCCCACGACCAGAACCCGATGCGGCGTCCGGGCGCGTTTCAGAGTCGCAAATTCGGCTTCGTGCTCGTAGCCGGCGGCTGGATTGTTGGCGCAACTCAGGCGCGGGTTCTGCACCAAGCCGATAAGGTTGTCCTGATTGGCGAGCAGGCAAGGGCGAATGTCGGCGGCGCGGCCTTCACGCCATTTGTGCGGCAAGTCCGGATCGGCGATCAGTGCTCGGGTCATTTCCACTGCGTCGGCTTTCCCGTCAGCCAGCAGCGCCGCCGCCATTTCGGGATCGACGATGCTGCCTTGGGCGAAGACCGGCAGCGCGACCGCCGCCTTGATGCCTGCCGCCAGATGCACGGCGAAGCCGGGCGGTTGATATAGACCGGGCCGAGTGAGATGACCGGTGTAGATGCTGCCGCTGGTGACGCTGATGAAATCGAGCAGCCCATCGCGCGCCAGGCAGCGGGCGATCTCCGCCGCGTCTTCCGGCTTGATGCCGGCCCATGGCGCATATTCGTCGCCTGCCAGGCGCAGCCCGACGATGGCATCGCGACCCAGTTCGTCGCGCACGTTCTCGATGATCTGACGGGCGAAACGCAGCCGGTTTTCCAGCGAACCGCCGTAATCGTCGCCACGTTGATTGGTCAATGGCGACAGAAATTGGCGAATCAGGCTGTCCTGACCGGCGTTCAGCTCGACCCCATCCAGGCCGCCGTCGCGGGCGTAACGGGCAGCCTGTCGGAAGCCCTGGATCACGGCGGCGATATCGTCGGCGTCCATGGCCTGGGGCAGTTCGCGGCTGTTGACTTCCGGGACTGGCGAGGGTGCCCACAGCGGCAATTGGGAATAATGGCTGCTGCCCTGCATCCCGCTATGGGTCAAGTGCGCCAACGCCAGCACACCGTGGCGATGCAGCGCATCTGCGATTTGGCGATAACCGTCCACCACGCGGTCTCGTAGCCAAATATCGCGTACTCGTAGGGCCAGTCCGAAGGGTGAACAACGCTGCCTTCCAGAACGATCGTTCCCGCGCCACCGGCGGCACGGGTTTCGTAATAAGCGACGTGCCGCTCGGTGAAGCGGTTATGAGTGGCGAAGTTGGTCTGATGGGCGGCGAACACAAAGCGGTTCGGCGCGGTTTTGCCACCCAACGACAGTGGGGCGCAAAGCCCGGCATGGCGATCTTGCGGCTTGCTCATGGCCTTGCCTCACGCGCTACGGATTTCAGGTATTGCTCGGATCGAATTCATGGCGATGCAATGCTCGCCAGTTGCGACACGGCCTTGACCGGTATTGGAAAAAACGCCGGTCGTTGAAACACGCAGTCCGGGTCGGGCGTATCCAGGGATTGTTGGGTGAAATGTTTGACGGCCATGCAGCCGCCATGGCACTGGTCGTAGGCGTTGCAGCTCTGGCAACTGCCGCCGACCTGCCATTCCCGCAGATGCGCGAACAGCGGCGAGTGGCGCCAGATGCCGGCGAACCCGCCCGGTTGGCGCACGTTGCCGCCGGAAAACTCCGGGGCCAACATGAACGGGCAGGCATAGACTTCGCCGACCGGGTCCACGCAACAGACGATGCGTCCGGCGCCGCACAGGTTTAGCCCGTCCATCGGCTGCCCGTAAGCCGACAGGTGAAAAAAGGAATCACCGGTCAGCACGTCGCGATGCTTCAACAGCCACTCGTACAGTCCGCGATTTTGTTCGTGGGTTGGGCGCAGGTCTTGCCATACCGCGCCGCCGCGACCGGTGGGACGCAGCCGCGTCAGCCGCAGCTCGGCTCCATAGCTTTGGGAAAGGGCATATAGCTCGTCGATTTGCGGATAGTTGTGGCGGGTGACGGTAGTGTTGATCTTGAACGGAAACCGGTGCTTGGCCAGCCGCTCCATCGCTTGGCGGGCACGGCCGTAGGAACCTTCGCCGCGGATGGGATCGCTGGTGTCAGCGGTCGCACCATCAATGCTAATCTGCACGTCCAAATAGTCCCGCGAGGCGATCCACGCCGCCGCATCGTCGTCGATCAAGGTGCCGTTGGTGCTGAACTTGACGCCGATTCCGCGCGCCAGCGCGTAGTCCATCAATTCGCGAAAATCCTTCCGGCTCATCGGCTCGCCGCCGCCGACGTTGATGTAAAACACCTTCATTTCCGCCCATTCGTCGATCAGCCGCTTGGCCTCGGCGGTGGTGAGTTCATCGGGCCGACGCTTGCCGGAGGAAGACAGGCAATGCACGCATTGCAGGTTGCAGGCGTAGGTGATTTCCCAGGTCAGGCAGATCGGCGCGTCCAGACCCTGCCGAAAGATTTCGTAGCTCATCGGTTACCCCTTCGAACGGTGGCAGTGCGGGCAATCAGGCTTCAGCGGTGGTCGGGTCAATGCCTGCCTTGATCTCGGAGATGGGGTCTGCTGGAAATCCGCCCTGTTCGGCATGCTGTTTCACCATCTCGGCGTTGGGGGCGATGTAGATGCAATAAATCTTGTCGTCGGTGACATAGCTTTGCACCCATTGGATTTGGGGACCCAGGTTGTGGAGTACGCTGCACGATTTCTGCGAGATGGCTTTCAGGTCGGCTGGAGACAGCTTGCCCGCACCGGGCAGTTCGCGTTCGATCAGATACTTGGGCATGGGACTAATCTCTTTGGTGGAATCGTTTTTTTATGAGTGGGCCTATCAACGGCTGTCAGGCGTCATGCTTCGCATCCAACGCCGCCTGTTCCTGGTCCGTGAACAGCCGGGAGCGTGTCAGGAAGCGCAAGCCTTCCGGACCTTCCAGGGAAAACATCCCGCCCCGACCCGGCACGACATCGATGGTCAGTTGGGTGTGTTTCCAGTACTCGAACTGAGCGGCGCTCATGTAAAACGGGCAACCGCCGATCTCGCCCAAGCGCACGTCGCCATCGCCGATCAGCAGTTCGCCTGCCGGGTAGCACATCGGCGAGCTGCCGTCGCAACAGCCGCCGGATTGGTGAAACATCAGCGGGCCGTGCTTGGTTTTGAGACGCGCGATCAAATCCAGGGCGGCATTGGTCGCCAATACGCGGGATACGGTGGTCATGACGAGCCTCCATCGGGTTAAACCCACCCTCACCCCCAACCCCTCAGTGGGAGAGGGGAGAGTGCGAGGCAACCTTCAACCCCTCTCCCAGTGGGAGAGGGGAGAGTGCGAGGCAACCTTAGAAGAACCCCATGGCCTTGGGGTTATAGCTGACCAGCAGGTTCTTGGTTTGCTGGTAGTGGTCGAGCATCATCCGGTGCGTTTCCCGGCCGATGCCGGATTGCTTGTAACCGCCGAAGGCGGCGTGGGCCGGGTAGAGGTGGTAGCAGTTGGTCCAGACTCGGCCGGCCTTGATGCCACGCCCCATGCGGTAGGCGACGTTCATGTCGCGACTCCAGACGCCCGCGCCCAGTCCGTAGAGGGTGTCGTTGGCGATGGCTAGCGCGTCCGCCGCGTCCTTGAAAGTGGTCACCGCGAGCACCGGCCCGAAGATTTCCTCTTGAAAGAGGCGCATTTTGTTGTGGCCCTGGAACACGGTCGGTTGCACGTAGTAGCCGTTGCGCAGTTCCCCACTCAGTTCGGCCCGTTGTCCGCCGGTCAGGCATTCCGCGCCTTCCTGACGGCCGATATCCAGGTAGCTGAGGATTTTTTCCATCTGCTCGGAGGAGGCCTGGGCGCCGATCATGGTGTCGGTGTCGAGCGGATGCCCTTGCTTGACCGCTTTTACCCGCTGGATGGCTCGCTCGATGAAGCGGTCGTAGCCGGATTCCTGGATCAGCGCCCGCGAGGGACAGGTGCAGACTTCGCCTTGATTCAGGGCGAACATGGTGAAACCTTCCAGAGACTTGTCGAAGAAGTCGTCGTCTTGGGCGCAGACGTCGGCGAAGAAGACGTTGGGCGATTTGCCGCCCAGTTCCAGCGTGACCGGGATGAGGTTTTGCGCGGCATATTGCATGATCAGCCGCCCGGTGGTGGTTTCGCCGGTGAAGGCGATCTTGGCGATGCGTTTGTTGCTGGCCAGCGGCTTGCCGGCTTCGAGACCGAAGCCGTTGACGACGTTGACGACGCCGGGCGGGAGTAGATCCTGAATCAGTTCCATGAGCACCAGGATCGATACGGGGGTTTGTTCGGCGGGTTTTAAGACCACGCAGTTGCCGGCGGCCAAGGCCGGCGCTAGTTTCCAGACCGCCATCAGGATTGGGAAATTCCAGGGGATGATCTGGCCAACCACGCCCAGCGGTTCGTGGAAGTGATAGGCGACGGTGTCGTCGTCGATTTCCGATAGCGCGCCTTCCTGGGCGCGGATGCAGCCGGCGAAATAGCGGAAGTGGTCGATGGCGAGCGGTATGTCGGCGGCCAGGGTTTCTCGCACCGATTTGCCGTTGTCCCAGGTTTCGGCCACCGCCAGCATCTCCAGGTTGGCTTCCATGCGGTCGGCGATGCGGTTGAGCCGGTTGGCGCGTTCCGCGACGGCGGTGCGGCCCCAGCCGTCGGCGGCGGCATGGGCGGCGTCCAGCGCCAGTTCGATGTCCTCGGCGCTGGAGCGGGGAATTTCGCAGAAGCCCTGGCCAGTGACCGGGCTGATGTTTTCGAAGTATTCGCCTTTCGTCGGCTCCACCCATTGGCCGCCGATGAAATTCTGATAACGGGCTTTGAAGGTGATCTTGGAGCCGGCCTGGCCGGGTGATGCGTATAACATGGGTATTCCTCCTGTGGTTTGGCAATGCGTGGCGACGGACTTGTGCGTCACCGTTTTTTCAGGCAGCGAGTAGAAATCCAGCCGGCCTCACGCCAGAGTGAGGCCGGTCAATCATCAGCCAGCCGCCGTGATACTCGAAATACTCAAAATGACCGCCGAGCGATCGCCCGATCGCCAACAGCCGTTCGCGATCGAAGACCTGCCGATGGCCATAGCGGGGATCGGGCGTGTCTTCGATCGGCACCGCGATAATCAGTCGCCGGGCGGTGAGTCGCCAGAGGTTGGCAACTGCTCGGTTGGTTTGCTCCGGTTCAAGGTGTTCCAACAGATGCAGCGCGGTGACCACGTCGAAGCGCGCCGGTAGCGGCGCCAATTCCCGCTCCATATCGTCGGCCAGAATATCGGCGACGCCGAACCGGGCTTGGGCCAGACCTGCATGGCGGGCGTAATCGTCGGCGAACCCCATCAGAGCCGGATTCAGATCGCAACCAGCGATATCCCCCAAGATCGGGTCCGAGACGCCAAGCCGCGCCAGCAGCAGCGGAAAAAAGCCGAAACAGGTGGCCACGTCGAGGACGGTCAGCGGCGATGCGGCGGCAGGTAGTCCCTCGATCCGTTCCAGTGCGTACCGATAAATCGCGCCGAACAGTCCGATAAAATCGTTCGCGGTTTCCTTGGGTCGCCCCGGCGGTTGCCCCAAACCGGCGCTGGCCTGCGTGGCGTTCAGGGTGTTGGCGTAGAACAACCGCCAAGCGTGGCGCTCGTTGCCGGCCATGGAGCGGACAATGTCGCCCACCGAACGCTCGAATAAGTCTTGTTCGCTGTAGCCGGTATCGATCCGCTGGCGCTGTGCCGTCAGCAGCGGCAACAACTCGCTAACAACGTAGTAGCCCAAATTATTGTCGATCTGCGTCGCGCTGAAATCGTGGACGATGATCAACTCATCGGCGGGCGCGGTCGGCGTCGCCGATGGCGTCAGCGCGTAAAGCTGGAAGTGCGCGCTGGCGGCCAGCGGATCGGCGCGTTGTTCCAGACCGTTGACCAGCAGCGCGTGGCGGTGGCGTGACAGCATCATGATGGGGAGCGCTCCGCGATCAATGGGGCGTCACCGAGCGCCGCAGCAGATTCTCGGCCACCTGACCGAGTTGCCGCAGGTTGCGGACCACTTCGGTTTGGTGGCAGACCGGCTCGTATAGCGACATATCGCAACTGCCCATCTTCCAACTGCCGCGCGGTTCCGGCGACAGCCAGAGCAATTGCTTGGCGCGGCGACGGATTTCCTCCAAGACCCATACCTGGGGTGGGTTACGATTACCTCGCCCGTCACCAAGGATGATGACGGTGGTTTGCGGCGTCACCGCCGCTAAATGGCGATTGTGGAACAGGCTCAAGGCGTGGCCGTAATTGCTGTCCACATCGGTGTCGATCAGACCGCCGTCGAATACAGTGCTAATCGCTTCATCAATGCTCTGTTGCTCGAAACACGCGCTGACTTCCACCAGGTCGCTGACGAAGGCGAAACTGCGCACCTGGCCGAATAGGCTTTGCAGGTTATAGACAAGATGCAACATGAAACGAGCGGTGTTGCGCACCGACAGACTGACATCGCAAATCACCACCAACCGGGGTTTTTCATTGCGGTAATGGGTCATGACCGGCTGAAATGGGATGCCTTCGTATTTCATATTACGACGCAGGGTAAGCGGAACGCTGATCCGGCCATGATGGCTAATGTGTCGGCGATAGGAACGGGCACCCCGCATCCGTCGGCACAGCCGATGCACGATCTCGGTCATTTCCCGGCGTTCCTGTTCCGAGAAGCGGTAATCCCGCGCGGCACGGCGCGGCCGTTCGGACCCTTTCGGAGGCGGTTGCAGCGCCAACTCTCGTTCCAGATAACGCTTCAGCAGTTCCGGCAGATTGGCAATGCCGCCGTCCAGTCGGCTGGATAACTGTTTGATCAGGTTCTCGTCCACATCCATATCGTTGAGTTCATCCAGCAATTCAGTCACGGCGTCGGCGATCACATCGGCGTCCAGCGCCGCGATGGCCTCGTCCAAATTCAACTCGCCGGCCCGCCCGACGTTCTTCATCCGCCGCGCCTTCAGCAATTGCATGGCTTTCCGCATCACCTGATCCAGCAAATCCCGGTTGCGGCTCAACACCAGATTCTGACCAAACTCGGCCAGACTGAGATCATTGGCGTCCTGATGTGAGTTGAAATGAGTTGCCATCGATTCGGCATCGAAATAATCCCGGATATCGAGGGCGTCTTCATGGGCGTTATCACCGTCGGGTTGACCAGTGATCTGGGTCTGCTCCGCGACCGTTGTTGGTGGTTCCGGCGCGGTTTCGCGGTGTGGCGGCGGTTCCGCCGCCGATTCAGGCGACGGCGATGCCTTGGGCAAGCCGAAGAACTGCTCGAACAGCTCTTCGAACACCGGCTGATCACGCACATCCTTGATCAGAGTGCTACACAGGACCGCGCGCACCGTGTCGCGATCGTGCAGCGTGACCCATGCCAACGCCTGCATCGCGTCCAGCGATTCGGCCGGCGAAATCCGCACGCCCTGCTTTTTCAGCAGAAAAATGAAACGATTGATCACGGCGTCCATCGTCAGCCACCGGTACGGCCGTCGGTACGACCGCGATAGCTGGTGAAGTAGCGGGCGGTGTGCTCTTGGCGGCGTTGCTCCAGACCGTTCACNGGCTCGGCGGGCCGCGCCGGCGGATGCAGCGGGGTTTCGGGCGGCCGAGAGAGTTTCCGGC
>NZ_SPMZ01000121.1 GCF_012939995.1 Candidatus Competibacter phosphatis
CCTGCACGGCCTACTCGGTGCGCTTTCCCTGCTGGAAAAGACGCCGCTTTCGGACAAACAGAACAGCTATCTCGTGATGATACGGGAAGATGCGGATCGATTATTGAGAGAAATGAATAGCATCTTGGATTTCTCCCAACTGGAAGCGCGCGGACTCCCTCTACGGGAACAACCGTGTCCGCTCAAAAAAACTGCTGGAGCGCGTCGTCAAGCCGTTTGAGGTACGCGCGTGGGCCAAAAAGCTGCGCCTCACCTTGAGCCTTGATCCCGACTTGCCGGAATGGGTCCGAACCGACGGCGAGCAATTTGAAAAAGTCATACATAATCTGATCGATAACGCCATTAAATTCACCGCGCAAGGCCAGGTTCGGATTCGCGCCTGGAACCAGCAAACCGGCGAGGATACATGCGACCTCCACTTGAGCGTCCAGGATACTGGGTTCGGTATTTCTCCCGAGCTGCAAGTGAAAATCTTCGAGCCGTTCACGCAAGTCGATTCATCCACCACGCGAAGGCATGGCGGGAACGGGTTGGGACTGGCGATCTGTCGCCAGCTCGTCGAACTCATGAATGGACGCATTACGTTAAAAAGCCAGCCCGGAAAAGGCTCGACGTTCTACGTCGAGTTGCCGTTCACCCTGTCGCCACCGGCACCTGAATGCGACAACGAACCGTATGCTATTCAGGATGACGCGCACTCGCGGCTCATCGCTCCCCAAGACGAAGCTGTGTCCGAACGGCGACTCGGCAAATCCTTCCGGCCCGGT
>NZ_SPMZ01000015.1 GCF_012939995.1 Candidatus Competibacter phosphatis
ATCTTCGCCAACATCCACGAGAAGGACCAAGCCTACGAAGGGAGGACGGTCATGCGCTTGAGCGATGGACTGCAAGGCCACGGTGAACATCGGCGAGTACTGCGTGGTGGTAAGACGCGCGGCGATAACAAGGCCAACGACCACGACATGGGGTGCAAGGAAAAATATACCCCCTTCGGCATGGTGAACGAGGACACTGCGGATCTGTACTTGGCCTTCGGCAGCTCCGCGAAGACCAGCGACTTCATCGTGGACTGCCTCTACTCGTGGTGGGATCACCAATCGCCAGCGGAACGCGATGCGTTCTCGCTGTTGCAGATCAAGGCCGACCATGGGCCGGAAAGTAATGGTCGACGCACGCAATTTCTCAACCGAATGGTGGACTTCGCCGATCACATCGGCAAACCCATCCAGCTCCTGTACTACCCGCCCTACCACAGCAAATACAATCCGGTGGAGCGTTGCTGGGGGAAATTTGGAAAAAGCACTGGAACGGCACAAAAACTGGCCGACGCTCAGACCATGCTGGCGTGGGCAAAGAGCATGACTTGGAAGGGTGTTCACCCGGTTGTGGAGTTGACTCGCAAGGTCTATGAAAAAGGTATCTCCCTTTCCAAAGAGGCCATGCAAGCGGTAGAGGCTCGGTTGGAACGCCATCCCGAGTTGCCCAAATGGGATATCCTGATTCGGCCCGCTTGCACGGTATGAGAATCTTCGGAAATCACCTTAAGCCTTGGTTGCGGGCCTCGTGGGTGATTCCGCCCCACGCCAATGCCGAGTTCGTCTGCGCCATGGAGGATGTCTTGGAGGTCTATACCCGACCCTATGATCCGACTCGACCGGTCGTCTGCCTGGACGAGACCAGCAAGCAGTTGGTGGCTGAAACCCGGACCCCGCTGCCGGTCGAACCGGGTCAGCCGCAACGGGTGGACTACGAGTACGAACGGCAGGGGACGGCCAATCTGTTTATGGCCGTTGAACCCCTCACCGGACAACGGTATGTCACTGTGACTGATCGACGCACCGCCGTTGATTTCGCCCAAATCGTCAAGGACTTGTTGGAAGTACGTTATCCCCATGCCGACAAAGTGGTCCTGGTCCTGGATAACCTCAATACCCATAAACCGGCTGCGCTCTATCAGGCTTTCGAACCCGCCGTTGCTTGGCGTCTCCTCGAACGACTGGAAATCCATCACACCCCCAAGCACGGCAGTTGGCTGAACATGGCCGAGATTGAATGGAGTGTCCTGAGCCAGCAGTGCTTGAATCGCCGTATCCCCGACGCCACCACCCTGGTCCGAGAGGTCACCGCTTGGCAACAGGCACGCAATGCCGATCCTCGACCCGTCAATTGGCGTTTCACCACCGCAGATGCACGCATCAAACTCAAACGCCTCTATCCGTCAATCCAGGTCGGGTGAGGTACTTTGTTCCGTGACCCGACTGGCCGATCCATCACAGCGATTACCTGAACCGGTGAGGACTCTCACAAAATCAGGTCAGGTGTGTCTACTACAAATAAGAAGGGGAGCTTTGATGAGTAATTGTTTCAGAAAGAGAATAACGATCATGGGGGTGGCCAGCCTGTTGTGGGGCGTCGTCGCCTCGCCTGTCCACGGTTCCGTTACGATGAGTCTGGGTCCGAACGGAGATGGTACTTACTTGCAGTGGAGCCTTGGCCTTGCTCGCTACACCTTTGTGGATGAGGCGGTCGGTTGTCAGGGTGATACGGATTTATTAAATCTTTTGACTGAAACTTGGATTCATGCGGGGCCACCGAATCCACTGGGCACTAGGCAGTCCGCGACCATTGACTTGACTTCCATCCCGAATGGGGCGCGCATTACTGCTGTGGACATCATCGTTTGCCAAAGCTCCACCGCATTGAATGGTGGTACGTTGACCTCGGGTGGTACATTCCAAACCTTCACCCGTCTGAATGGCGCCGACACTGATTCCGGGACTAACATCACCACATCTGGAGGATTCACCAACAGAACGGCAACCACTCAGACTATCGCCGTAAGTTCCATCACCAAGACGGGCGCGACCACCTTGGAAATCGGAGTGGTCAAGACGGGATCTGGTGGTGTCTTGAACCCCAGCAGACGCTCCGTCAACGTTTACACCTTGGCCGGAAATGTCACTTACTTGGCCTCCGATCTGCAGGTGACCAAGGCGGACAGCCCCGATCCGGTGCTTGCCGGCCAAGATCTGATCTATACGCTTAGCGTGACGAACAATGGTCCCGACGCCATCCCCGTCGGTGAAGACATCGTGATTCAGGATACCTTACCCGCTGGCTACGCAGTGACGGCGAGCAGCGGGGATGGCTCCTACGATACCGGAACCAATGAATGGACCATCAGCGACGGTCTGGCCAGCAGCGCTACCGCAACCATCCAATTGACGGTGCCCGTACCCAGTTCCGAGGCGGATGAAGCGGTCCTCAGCAATACCGCAGCAATCACCAGCACCCACCCGGACACGGACAACACCAATGATTCGGACACTGTAACGACCACCGTCAATCGTTCGACGGATTTGAACGTCACCGTTGCCGACGCGCCCGATCCCGTAACGGCTGGTGGCAGCGTGGCCTATACCGTGACCCTGACCAACGATGGGCCAAGCGATGCCTCGGGAGTTACGGTGAACATTGCCGAGACTTTCCCCGCTGGTGTCACCGAGGTTTCCGGGATACCAAGCGTTGGGACCTGGAGCAGTCCGACATGGACGGTGGGTGCTCTGACGGCAGGCGCATCGGCGACACTCACGCTGAACGTTAACGTCGCGGCCAATGCGACAGATGGTACCGATGTCATTTCGGTCACGACGACGGCGAGTGGTGCCGAGACTGACGACAACCCAGCCAATAACACGGCGACAGCAAATACGAGCATTCAGGCACGGGCGGCGGCAGCGCCCATTCCCACTCTGCAAGATTGGGCACTACTGCTGCTTGGGTTGCTGCTGGGTGGCTTGGTCTGGCGTCAGTCCCGGTGGACGGGGCGGATGTCGGCGTAATGTTTTTTCCGGCAATTTGTCCACCCGCCGTAGGGGAGTGGCTTGTTGTCGAGCAAAAAAGGCTCGTCATCCGACGGGTCTTTTTGCTGGGGATGGAAAATCGTTGCGCTGATCCTTTGCAGTGCACCGTCACTCCGTTCCGGGCGATACCGGCCGCGCTTCGCGATCCCGTGGCACCAGCTCGCCTAAAAAAATCCCGGTGCAGCGCCGCCCAGATCAGGATCGGCGCCACCGCCGGCAAAATCAGATATCCCAGTTGGTAAGCCAGCGCCAACAACTCCCGGGTCAAGGGTGTGGTGCCCATCTGTAGGGCGACGGCGGGGTCCATGTCGAAGACCAGGGTCTTGAGTGCCTCGCAGGCCACGCCCCAGACCGGTATCGGCAACAGCAGTAAGCCGCCCAAGACCGCACGATAGAGTTTTTCGCTCCAAGCCATCGGCGCCGCCAGGGTCAGCGCCAGCAGCATCGGCAGGCCGTAGGCGTACTTCAGCGCGTTGATCGTGAACACCAGTTGCCCGCGCGCGCCGAGCGGCGTCGAGCCATCCGCCGGCGCGGCCATGGCGAACTGGGTGACGATATCGACTGCCGTGCCCTGCTGCTCGACGGCGACGATGGCGTGCGGAAACAGATGGCTGAGGACAAAATGTGCCCATCCCGCGACCGGCATCAACAACAGTGGTGCCAGCGCGTACCAGAGTACGAACATGGGTACCAGCCACAGCAGCGTGTGGAGCAGGAAGCGATCGATCGGGCGGCGCGGCATCATGGCGAGACCGCCGGCGCCGGCAGCGTTCGCACCCACAGTAGATAGACGATCAAGCCATCCAGCATGATCAAGGCTTGCCAGAGATAGAGGTGCGCCCATTCGAACCAGACCGGGTTCCATTGCAACAGATAGAACAAGCTGACGATTCGAATCACGTTCAGGATTTGAATAGCCAAGAAGCCGAGCCCGAGCCCGATAAGTTTCTGTTTCCAACTGGCCGGGGTGGCGGCGATGGCGGCCAATACCACGATCATCGCCTCGACCCCGTTGCAGCCGGGCTGAATGCTGACCGCCGCGCCCGTCTCGACATTGCTCAGCACGATGCCATGCGCCCGCACCGTACTGTCGAAAGCCTGAAGTACGACGGCGCTCACTTGGGCCACCACCGCGGTGAACGGCTGAATGATCCAGATCTGTACCGGTTCCAATAGTTCGACGGTAAACAGCACCAGAAGAATCGTTGCAAAAGTAATCAAAGGCATGATGCGGGGATCTCGCGGACAAATCATGACTCGGCGGATACGGGAGCGGGGCGATCGCTGGTCCGCCGGAACTCTGAGACGCTATCTTAACGGGTCGCAATGACTTTTTCCCCTCCACGCATCTGGCGGGTTCCGATGCGCGACCAGGGGGATGTGACGATGCCGTCCGAATTCCGACCCCTGGCTGTGCTAAAATCCATCGTCTTACGGCTGCCCCAAGCGGCCGGGTTGGGTGCTGACGAGGGTCCCGCATGACTGATATCGCCAAAGAAATCCTGCCGGTCAATCTGGAAGACGAAATGCGGCAGTCCTACCTCGATTACGCCATGAGCGTGATCGTCGGGCGGGCGCTGCCGGACGTGCGCGACGGCCTGAAACCGGTGCATCGGCGGGTGCTGTTCGCCATGAGCGAACTGGGCAACGACTGGAACAAACCGTACAAGAAATCCGCTCGCGTGGTCGGCGACGTGATTGGTAAGTACCACCCGCACGGCGATTCCGCAGTCTACGACACCATCGTGCGCATGGCGCAGCCCTTTTCCCTGCGCTACATGCTGGTGGACGGGCAGGGCAACTTCGGCAGCATCGACGGCGACGCTCCGGCCGCGATGCGCTACACCGAGGTACGGATGGCCCGTGTCGCTCATGAACTGCTGGCCGATCTCGACAAGGAGACGGTCGATTTCGTCCCCAATTACGACGAATCGGAGCGCGAGCCGTCGGTCTTCCCGACCCGCTTGCCCAACCTGCTGGTCAACGGCTCCTCCGGCATCGCCGTCGGCATGGCCACCAACATCCCGCCGCATAATCTGACCGAGGTGGTGGACGCCTGCGTGGCGCTGATCGACGATCCGACGCTGGGTATCGCCGAACTGATGCGTCACATTCCGGGACCGGATTTCCCCACCGCCGCGCTGATCAACGGCGCCAGCGGTATCCGCGAAGCCTACGAGACCGGTCGCGGCCGAGTGCGGATGCGCGCCAGAACCGAAATCGAAGCCGACGAGCTGCGCAACCGGCAGGCGATCATCGTCACCGAGTTGCCCTATCAGGTGAACAAGGCCAGGCTGATCGAAAAAATCGCCGAGCTGGTCAAGGACCGCAAGCTGGAGGGCATCACCGAACTGCGCGACGAATCCGACAAGGACGGCTTGCGCATTTACATCGAACTGCGACGCGGCGAGGCCGCCGAGGTGGTGCTGAACAACCTGTTTCTGCACACCTCGCTGCAATGCGTGTTCGGTATCAACATGGTGGCGCTGGTCGAAGGCCAACCGCGTTTGCTCAATCTCAAGCAGATTCTGGAAGCCTTTCTGGCGCACCGCCGAGAAGTAGTGGTGCGGCGCACCGTATTCGATCTGCGCAAGGCCCGCGAGCGCGCTCACATCGTCGAAGGATTGGCGGTGGCGCTGGCCAACCTCGATTCTCTGATCGCGTTGATTCGCGCCGCCGCCGATCCCGCCGCTGCCCGCGTTGCGTTGCTGGAGCAGGTCTGGATGCCGGGTTCGGTGACCGAGCTGTTGGCCCGCTCCGGCGCGGCGGCGTCGCGGCCAGAGGATCTGCCGGCGGAATGTGGCCTGGGCGAAGCCGGCTACCGGCTGTCGCCGACCCAGGCGCAAGCGATTCTGGATTTGCGACTACACCGGCTGACTGGGCTAGAACAGCGTAAGTTGCTGGATGAGTATCAGGATTTGCTGTCCCGCATCCAGGATTTTCTGGAAATCCTTACCGTGCCGGAACGCTTGACGGCGGTGATCCGCGCCGAACTGTTGGAGTTGCGCGCCCAGTACGGCGACGCCCGTCGCACCGAGATTCTGCCCGACGAGCAGAACCTGAATCTCGAAGACCTGATCAACGAAGAAGCCATGGTGGTCACGCTGTCGCACGCCGGCTACGTCAAATCGCAGCCCTTGTCGTTGTATCGGGCGCAAAAGCGCGGCGGGCGTGGTCGGGCGGCCACCACCTTCAAGGAAGAGGATTTTGTCGACAAACTGTTTGTCGCCAACACCCATGACACCATTCTTTGCTTCTCCAATTGCGGCAAGGTGTACTGGAAGAAAGTCTACGAACTGCCGCAGGCCAGCCGGACCGCGCGCGGTCGCCCCATCGTCAACCTGCTACCGCTGGAAGAGGGCGAGCGGATCAACGCGGTATTGGCGGTGCGCGAGTTCAGCGACGATCATGACGTGTTCTTCGCCACCGCCAACGGCACGGTCAAGAAGACGCCGCTATCAGCCTATTCCCGGCCGCGTCCCAGCGGCATCATCGCGATCGATCTGCGCGAGGGCGACCAGTTGGTGAACGTGGCACTGACCCATGGTCAGAGCGATGTGATGCTGTTCACCGATGCCGGCAAGGTGCTGCGTTTCGCCGAGACCGAGGTGCGCGACACGGGCCGCTCCGCCTGTGGGGTGCGAGGTATTCGTCTGGGCGACGGGCAGAAGGTCATCGCCCTGATCGTGGTGGGCGAGGGCACGGTGCTGACCGTCACCGAAAACGGTTATGGCAAGCGCACGCCGGTCGATGATTATCCGCGCCGGGGTCGGGGTGGCCAGGGCGTCATCTCCATCCAGACCTCCGAACGCAACGGTCTGGTGACCGGTGCGGTGCAGGTCGAGAACGACCACGACATCATGCTGATTACCGACGGGGGTACGTTGGTGCGCACCCGGGTCGAGGAAATTTCACTGGTCAGCCGCAATACCCAGGGCGTGAAGCTGATCAGCCTGCAAGGCGACGAGAAACTGGTCGGGGTCGAGAAAATCGAAAGCATCGGCGAGGTGGACGTCTCCGGCGACGCGCCGGGCGATGACGAAAGCGCGCCGCCAGAGGATGCCCAGGGCGAAGGCGACGAGGGGCCGGCATGAACGAAGCGGACAGCCTGCGTGCACTGCGCGACCGCATCGATGCGCTGGACCGGCAAATCCAGACGCTGATCTCCGAGCGGGCGCGTTGCGCGCAGCAAGTGGGCGCGATCAAGCAGGCTGCTGGCGCCACCGGCAATTTTTATCGCCCCGAACGCGAGGCGCAGGTGCTGCGCCGGGTGCTCGAAACCAATCCGGGGCCGCTGAGCAACGAAGAAATGGCCCGGCTGTTCCGGGAGATCATGTCGGCCTGTCTGGCGCTGGAAGAGCCGCTACGCATCGCCTTTCTCGGCCCGGAAGGGACCTTTACCCAGGCGGCGGCGCTCAAGCACTTCGGCAAGTCCATTCACAGCATCCCCTTGCGGGCCATCGATGAGGTGTTCCGCGAGGTCGAGGCCGGCTCCGCCGACTACGGCGTGGTGCCAGTGGAGAATTCCACCGAGGGGGTGGTCAACCATACCCTGGACATGTTCCTGCAATCGCCGCTACGAATCTGCGGCGAGGTGCAGATTCGCATCAACCATCACCTGATCACCCGCGCTGCCGAATTGCCGGCCATCCGCCGCATCTATTCCCACCGGCAGTCGCTGGCGCAATGCCGCGAATGGCTGGATGCGAATTTGCCTCGGGTCGAACAGATCGAGGTGAGCAGCAACGGCGAGGCGGCGTTGCGGGTCCGCGACGAAGCGGACGCGGCGGCGATCGCCGGCCAGTGCGCGGCGGACATCTATCAGTTGCCGACCCTGGTCCGCAACATTGAGGACGAGCCGAACAACACCACCCGCTTCCTGATCATCGGTACCCAGCCGATCGCGCCGTCCGGCGACGACAAGACCGCGCTGCTGGTGGCCTCGCTTAACCGGCCCGGCGCATTGTTCAATCTGCTGGAGCCGCTGGCCCGGAACAAGGTCAGCATGAACCGCATCGAGTCGCGGCCCTCGCGGCGCGGCATGTGGGATTATGTGTTCTTTATCGATCTGGATGGCCATGCCCAGGACGAGCCGGTTGCCAGCACGCTCACCGAACTGCGCGAGCAGGCCAGCCTGTTTCGGGTGCTGGGCTCGTATCCGAAGGGCGTGCTTTGAGGTTGCTTGGCGCGGCTGGCATTTGGTTTCCCTGGATGAAGAGAGATCGGCGTGTAGCGTCGAGGTGATTTGAACGCGGCAGTGCCCCACTGCCTTGGTACGAGAAGCGATCTTCAAGCTCAAAGGAACTCATTCCCCATGTCCTGCGATTTCCTCTCCCTTGCCGCTCCCGGCGTGCGCACCCTGCAACCCTATCAGCCCGGTAAGCCGGAGAGTGAATTGCGCCGGGAATACGGTCTGAGCGACATCGTCAAGCTGGCGTCCAACGAGAATCCGCTCGGTCCCAGCCCCAAGGCCATGACCGCCGTGCGGGAAGCGCTCGGCGATCTGGCCCGTTACCCCGACGGTAACGGCTTCGAGCTTAAGGCGGCGCTGTCCGCCAAGCTCGGTATCTCCATGTCGATGCTGACGCTCGGTAACGGCTCCAACGACCTGTTGGAATTGGTGGCGCGGGCCTTTCTGACGCCGGAGCACGCAGCAATATTTTCCGAACACGCGTTCGCCGTCTATCCCATCGTTACCCAGGCCAGCGGCGCGACCGCTCGCGTCGCCAAGGCCAATCCGCCCGACCATGCCATGCCCCACGGTCACGATCCAGCAGCCATGCTGGCACTGATCAGTGATCGGACTCGGGTGATGTTCATCGCCAATCCCAACAATCCCACCGGCACCTGGTTGAAAACGGCGGAACTGGAGGCCTTGCTGGAAGCCGTTCCCGAACGGGTCATCGTGGTGGTGGACGAGGCGTATCACGAATACGTCGAGACCGAGGCGGACTGTCCCAGTGCCCTGCGCTGGCTCGACCGGTTTCCCAATCTCGTCGTCACCCGCACTTTCTCCAAGGCTTACGGTTTGGCCGGATTGCGGATCGGGTACGCGGTATCCCATCCTCAGGTGGCCGATCTGTTGAACCGGGTACGCCAACCGTTCAACGTCAATAGCCTAGCGCTGGTTGCGGCGGCGGCGGCGCTGGATGATGTCGAGCACCTGGAGCGCAGCCGGGCGACCAACCGCGCCGGCATGAAGCAGTTGCAGAACGCTTGCCGGCAATGGGGTTTGAGCTGGCTGCCATCGGCCGGCAACTTCCTGTGCGTCGACCTGGGCCAGCCGGGACGGGAAGTGTTCGTGGAGTTACTGAAGCGCGGTGTCATTGCCCGTCCGGTGGACAACTACGGCTTGCCGCGCCATCTGCGGATCAGCATCGGTACCGAAGCGGAAAACGCGCGCTGGATCGAGGCCATGCACGATATATTACGAGGTTGATATGGTGACGGAGCAGCCGTTGATCCAGCGCTTGTGCGTGATCGGTGTTGGTCTGATCGGAGGGTCGCTGGCCCGCGCGCTCCGGCAAGCCGGCGAAGTGGGCGAGGTGATCGGTTCCGGGCGTGGCGAGGACAATCTGCGTGCCGCCGTGCGGTTGGGCGTGATAGATCGCTATGACACCGATCCCATTCGTGCGGTGGCCGGTGCCGATGTGGTCGTCGTCGCCGTGCCACTGGGTGCCATCGAGCCGGTATTGCGCGCCATCGTTCCGCATTTGGCCCCCGCTGCGGTGGTGACCGATGTCGGCAGTGCCAAGGGCAGCGTGGTGGCGGACGTCGAGCGGATTTACGGCCATGTCCCGCCGCATTTCGTGCCTGGCCATCCCATCGCCGGTACCGAGCAGAGTGGGGTGGAGGCGTCTTTCGCCACCCTGTTTCAAGGCCGGCGGGTGATCCTGACTCCGCTGGCGGAAACCGCCGCCGCTTCGCACCACCTGATCAGGCGGATGTGGGAGTTGACCGGCGCCGAGGTGGTGGACATGGGCGTGCGCCATCACGATGCGGTGCTGGCCGCCACCAGTCATTTGCCGCATATGCTGGCTTACACCCTGGTCGATACCCTGGCGCGACTCGACGACCGGGCGGAAATTTTTCGCTACGCTGCCGGTGGCTTCCGCGATTTCAGCCGCATTGCGTCCAGCGACCCGAAAATGTGGCACGATATCTGTGTGGCCAACCGTGAGCAATTGTTGGAGATGATCGCGCTGTTCAGCGCCGATCTGGCGCGGTTGGCCGAGGCGATCCGCGCCGACGACCGCGCCGCTGTGCTCGCCATGTTCCAGCGCGCCAAACGTGCCCGCGATAACCTGTATCTGGAGTGATGAGGCCATGAACGCGGTTCTGGACTGGTTACCCCGGCATCGCCTGACGGTGGCGGACTATCACCAGATGAGCATGACAGGTGTTTTGGCGGAAGATGCCCATGTGGAACTACTTGAAGGGGAAATCTTCGACATGGCGCCGATTGGCAGTTTGCACGCGGGATCGATCAAGCACTTGGCTCGTTTGCTCATGAGCGCAGTGGGCAATCGGGCGATCCTGTCGATTCAGGATCCAATTGTGCTTGATGAGCACTCCGAACCGGAGCCCGATGTGGCGCTATTGCGGTCTCGCGCCGATTTCTATAAAACTCGCCATCCTCAGGCTAGTGATGTGCTGCTGATCATTGAAGTGGCCGATTCCTCACTGCGCTACGATCGAGAAGTCAAGCTGCCGTTGTATGCGCGGCATGGCATCGCCGAAGTCTGGATTGTCGATCTGGTTCTGAGCGCTGTGGATGTACATCGTCAGCCGCAAGCGGATCGCTATCGAGAGTCACTGCGTCTGAGCCCGCCCATACGACTGGCCCCACTGGCCTTCCCGGATCTCGACCTCGATCTGCGCGACCTGCTTTGATCCGGCTCGCACCGCCATTCAACTCAATCTCCGATCCAAGATTCCCATGACCGATCTGACCTTTACCGTAGAATCTGGCGGTGCGCTGCGTGGGTGCTTGCGGGTGCCCGGCGACAAATCGATTTCCCACCGAGCCATCATGCTTGGCGCGCTGGCCGAAGGCATGACCGCCGTGACCGGTTTTCTGGAAGGCGAGGACTGTCTGGCGACCTTGCGGGCTTTCCGCGCCATGGGCGTGCGCATCGACGGCCCGGACCAGGGCCGTGTGACCATACATGGCGCTGGTCTGCGCGGGTTGCGCGCGCCGGCAGGTACCCTGGACATGGGTAATTCCGGTACCTCGATGCGATTGATGAGCGGTCTGCTGGCCGGGCAGGCTTTCGATACGGTGCTGTCCGGCGATGCTTCGCTCAATCGCCGGCCGATGCGGCGGGTGACTGAACCGCTGGCGCTCATGGGCGCGCGTATCGAAGCCACCGAATCGGGCACCGCGCCATTGCGGATTCGTGGTGGTCAGCGCTTGACCGGTATCGATTATTTGCTGCCGGTGGCCAGCGCTCAGGTCAAGTCCTGTCTGTTACTAGCCGGCCTCTATGCTGAAGGAGTCACTCGCATCACCGAACCGGCGCCGACCCGCGATCACACCGAACGGATGCTGGAAGGGTTCGGCTATCCGCTCGCTCGCGAGGGCGACCGCACCGTCGCCATCACCGGCGGCGGGACGCTCCTGGGGACCGCAATCGATGTACCGGCAGATATCTCGTCGGCGGCATTCTTCCTGGTCGGCGCCAGTATCGGGCCGGGCTCCGATCTGCTATTGGAACATGTTGGCATCAATCCGACCCGCACCGGGGTGATCGACATCCTGCGCCTGATGGGGGCCGATATCGAGGTGTTGAACCCACGACTGGCCGGCGGCGAGCCGGTGGCCGATCTGCGAGTGCGCCACGCACCGTTGCATGGCATCCAAATCCCCGAGGATTTGGTCCCGCTGGCCATCGACGAATTTCCCGCATTGTTCATCGCCGCCGCCTGCGCCGAGGGTATCACCGTGCTGACCGGCGCCGAGGAGTTGCGGGTCAAGGAAAGCGACCGGATTCAAGTGATGGCCGACGGTTTGACGGCACTGGGCATCGCCGCTGGGCCGACCACGGACGGCATCGTCATTCGGGGTGGCACGCTGTCTGGAGGCACGGTCGACAGCCATGGCGACCACCGCATCGCCATGAGTTTCGCCATGGCCGCGCTGCGATCCCGCGATCCGGTTTCAATCCGTGATTGCGCCAATGTCAACACTTCCTTTCCCGATTTTGTGGCTTTGGCGCGCATCGCCGGTCTGAATCTGGCAGAGCGGGAGGCGGCATGAGCGACAAAGTGCCGGTCATCGCCATCGATGGGCCGAGCGGGGTTGGCAAGGGTACGCTCTGCCAATGGCTGGCAACGCAGTTGGGCTGGCATCTGCTCGACAGCGGCGCGCTGTACCGTCTGACCGCGCTGGCGGCGCAGCGCCGGGGCTTGCCGTTGGAGGACGAAGCCCGGGTGGCGGCGGTGGCTGTCGCGCTGGATGCGGTTTTCGTGGCCGATGTCGCGGGTACTTCACGGGTATTGCTGGACGGTGTCGAAGTGGGCGATGTCCTGCGTGGCGAAGCCACCGGTAATGCCGCGTCCCGGGTGGCGGCGCTGCCGGCGGTGCGGGCCGCGTTGTTGCAACGGCAACGGAATTTCCGCCGTCCCCCTGGTCTGATCGCCGACGGCCGGGATATGGGTACGGTGGTGTTTCCGCAAGCCGGACTCAAGCTATTCCTGAACGCCAGCGCCGAGGAGCGCGCCCGACGACGATATAAGCAGTTGATTGAAAAAGGCATGGATGCTAACCTTGCCGGCCTTATCGAGGAGATTGCCGAACGCGACGCTCGCGATGCCCAACGCGCGGTGGCGCCGCTCCAGCCCGCCGCCGATGCGGAAATGCTGGATACCACCCGATTGAGCGTGATGGAAGTGTGCGAGTGGGCGCTGGCGCTAGCGGTTCGCCGACTGGCGGTAAGGGTAATCCCCTAGGGTTCCGATCTTTACGTCGGCGGCGCCCTTGACTACGCTTTGACGTTACCGAATTGACCGAGTGCCGGGACTGGGCGCTCTGGGCGCAAGCCCTGAAGGTTTCCGTTGAGGCGGAAGCGCAGTCACTCGAAACCGGTTCGGGCGCCCCGTCGTTGCCGAACCTCATGCAAACCAACCCGTGGCGGCTCGTGCCGCCGGTTTTTGAGCTATAACCCATGACTGAAAGTTTTGCCGAACTGTTTGAACAGAGCCTGGCCGATAAGCAGATGCAGCCCGGCGCCATCGTCCAGGGATTGGTGGTGGAAATCCGGGCGGATACCGTGGTGGTTAACGCCGGCCTGAAATCGGAAGGACTGATTCCGCTCGAACAGTTTTACAACGAAGAGGGCGTGCTCGAAGTCAAGGTCGGAGACGAGGTCGAGGTCGCCCTGGACGCCCTTGAGGATGGTTTCGGCGAAACTCGGCTCTCCCGCGAGAAGGCCAAACGCGCCCGGGTCTGGAGTGCCCTGGAAAAGGCATTCGAAGGCGAGGAAATCATCAAGGGCCTGATCAGCGGCAAGGTCAAGGGCGGCTTCACCGTGGATATCGGCGAGATCCGTGCCTTTCTGCCCGGTTCGCTGGTGGATGTGCGACCAGTGCGGGACGCCGCCTATCTGGAAGGTAAGGAACAGGAATTCAAGGTCATCAAGCTGGACCGTCGCCGCAATAACGTGGTGGTTTCGCGCCGAGCGGTAGTGGAGCAGGAATACAGCGCCGAACGCGAAGCGCTGCTGCAGAATCTGCAGGAAGGTCAGATCGTCGAGGGCGTGGTCAAGAATCTCACCGACTATGGTGCCTTCCTCGACCTTGGCGGTATCGATGGCCTGTTGCACATCACCGACATGGCTTGGCGACGGGTCAAGCATCCTTCCGAGGTGGTGGCTGTCGGTGATCACATCCAGGTCAAGGTGCTCAAGTTCGACCGCGAGCGCAACCGCGTTTCACTGGGTCTCAAGCAGTTGGGTGACGATCCCTGGATCGCGTTGGCCCGCCGTTATCCGGTTGGGACGCGGGTATTCGGCAAGGTGACCAACATCGCCGACTACGGTTGCTTCGTGGAGATCGAAGAAGGCGTCGAAGGCCTGGTCCATGTCTCCGAGATGGACTGGACCAACAAGAACGTGAACCCCAATAAGGTGGTGGCGCTGGGCGATGAAGTCGAGGTGATGGTGCTCGATATCGACGAAGACCGCCGCCGCATCTCGTTGGGCATGAAGCAGTGCCAGCAGAACCCTTGGGAAGAGTTCGACCAAGGCCATGCCAAAGGCGATCGCGTTTCCGGCAAGATCAAATCGATTACCGATTTCGGTATTTTCATCGGCCTGGACGGTGGCATCGACGGTCTCGTGCATCTATCGGACATTTCCTGGAATATGCCCGGTGAAGAAGCGGTACGTCAGTACAAGAAGGCTCAGGAAGTCGAGGCAGTGGTGCTGGCGGTCGATCCCGAGCGCGAGCGCATCTCGCTGGGTATCAAGCAGCTCGACAAAGATCCATTCTCCAATTTTGTCGCCGATCATCCCAAGGGCAGCGTGATCATGGGCCGCGTGGTTTCGGTGGATTCCAAGGGGGCCATGGTCGATCTGGGCAACGGTGTCGAGGGGACGCTGCGTGCTTCCGAACTGTCGCGCGAGCGGGTTGACGATGCCCGATCGCTGTTGAAGGAAGGCGAGGAAATCGAGGCGAAATTCATCGGCGTCGATCGCAAGAATCGCACTATTACCTTGTCGATCAAGGCCAAGGATATGGCCGAGGAGGCGGAAGTCATGCAGGACTACAGCCGAAAATCCAGTACTGGCGCGACCTTGGGGGATATTTTCAAGGAGCAGATGGGCGCGCAAGACGAATAAGGCCTGTAGCAATTTCCTCCCTCCCGCAAGGGAGGGAGGTGTAGTCATTTTTCGATGGGGGACTTCATGACAAAATCGGAGTTAATCGAAATTCTCGCGCGCAAACGCGGCGATGTTCCCTATAAGGATGTGGAACAGGCGGTCAAGACCATGTTGGAGCAGATGAGTGAATCGTTGGCTGGTGGCGAGCGGATCGAAATTCGTGGTTTTGGGAGTTTTTCGTTGCATTTTCGCCCCCCACGGATCGGTCGCAACCCTAAGACCGGTGATGCCGTGACGCTGACCGGCAAATATGTGCCACACTTCAAACCGGGTAAGGAGTTGCGCGAACGAGTCAACGACTACCACGCTTATCATGACGGTGGCGATGGGTTTTTGTAATATTTCCATCGATCCGGCAGGTGGTCGGCTGTCATTGGCCGTTCAAAAACCCACGGTATAGAGTGGGTTTTTTGTTGAGAGGCTGGAAGAATGCTCACAAATCGATAGACTTCTTCATTCTATCGATTTCAAGCCGCTCCGGCGGTGGGGGAAGCTGATGTTCTGGATTAAATTCATTCTGATTGCCGCCATTCTGCTGGTCGTATTACTGTTGGGGGTGGAATTTTCCACGCTCAATGCCAATGACGTGACCGTCAAATACCTGTTGGGCGAGGGTGAGGTCAAGGTGTCGCTGGCGCTGGTGGTGGTGTACGCTTTCGCCGCCGGCGTATTGGTGACCGCGCTGATCGGAGCCTTCGTCGTATTACCCTTGCGCTGGCAAGTGGCTCGGTTGCGTCAGGCTGTATCCAGCAAGGAGCAGGAAATCAACTTGTTGGTCAGGAAAGCAGGCCGGGAAATGCGTTGAGCGACCGGTGCTGTTTCGCTGGGCCATGATGGAATTACTGTGGCTGCTGTTGCCCATTGCCGCTGCCTCTGGCTGGTGGGTGGCTCGGCGCGACCACGCGCGGCGGAGCGATGCAACCGTTCGCAGCACCGAGTATTTCAAGGGTTTGAATTACCTGATCGACGATAAGCCGGATCAAGCCATCGAAGTTTTTACCCGCATGGCCGATGTGGATCAGGATACCGCCGAAACGCACTTGGCTTTGGGGAACCTGTTCCGCCGTCGCGGTGAAGTGGACCGGGCGATCCATATCCACAGTAGCCTGATCGCACGAACCAACCTGACCGACGATCAGCGCCGCCGGGCCATGCTGGAACTGGGCGAGGATTATTTGCGCGCTGGCTTGTTCGATCGGGCCGAGGCCTTGTTTCAGGAGTTGGTGGACCAGCCCGATCACATGGAAGTGGCGCTGTCCCGCCTGATCCACATCTTGCAGCAGGAAAAGGACTGGCGCCAGGCGATTGTCTATTGCGATCGGCTGGAGCGGATCGGTGGCGAGTCCAGGCGACGGCAGACCGCGCATTTCTGCTGTGAACTAGCCGAGGAAGCAAACTCGCGCAACGCACTTGCCGAAGTCAGAATGTGGCTGCTCGACGCGCTGGCCCGCGATCCGGATTGTACCCGTGCCAACCTGCTGTTGGGCAATCTGGCGATGTGCGCGGGCGACCATCAGGCAGCGATCCGGGCTTTTCAGGCGGTTGAGCGGCAGGATCGCGGCTATTTTCCGGAAGTGATCGCGCCCCTCGGTCAGTGCTACGGTACACTCGGCCATCTCGATCAATGGCTGACCTACCTGCGTGATGTCCAGCAACGGGACCATGGCGGACGGATCACGGATGCGCTGGCCGAATGGTTGCTGCGACAGGAAGGCGAGGAGGAGGCGCTGCGGTTTCTCGAACGCGAACTACGAGAGTATCCGACCCTGCTCGGACTGCGCCGGCTGGTCGAGATTAAGTTGGGGCGGGGCGAAGGCGCGGAGTACGCTGATTTGAAAGCCTTGCACTGCATCAGTACGCAGATGCTTAACAATGCCGCCCGTTACCGCTGCGATAACTGCGGCTTCGTCGTCAAATCCCTGCACTGGTGTTGCCCCAGCTGCCTGCAGTGGAGCACGATCAAGCCGATACCCGACCTGGTGATGAAAACCAGTGCGTAGTAGATCTTGTCGTGACGGTGCAAACCGCCAAGTTTTTGCCGGTTAAAACGCACTTTTGCATCATTTCCAGCGTTTTTGTCTCAATAAGCTCCATCCAAGTTGCATTCGTATTTTTTATTGGCTAAGTTATGAGTACTGGTGCGTGCGCGCCAGCAGGACACTGTCTCCAATTTCATACTTTGGGAGGATGCTGATGAGATTGATAAATGTGATCTTTGGTTTGTTGCTGGCGTTCTGTTCCGCAGTGACGTTCGCGCAAGCGATAGATATCAATACGGCGACCGCCGCGCAGTTGGAGGGCTTGAAGGGCATTGGTCCGAAGAAAGCAGCCGAAATTGTGAAGTATCGAGAGGCCAATGGTCCTTTCAAGTCCGTGGAGGATTTGAGTAAGGTGCAGGGCGTCGGCGCAAAGACGTTGACCGCCAATAAAGATATGTTGATGGTCGGCGGGGCTGCCATGCCAGCGACGCCGAAGATGCCCGAAGTGCCCAAGGCCGCCGTACCAGCCGTGCCGGTTGAGCCAGCCAAGCAGTAATCATCGCGTCTTAAATTTTGCGAGAAGTCGTATTGGCCGCCTCTTGGGCGGCCAACGTCCTATAATGGCGCGTTTCCCGGCAGCCGCCGCAACTCATGATCGGGATCGTGTTCATGTTTCGTCCCCTAGAATTGTTCATTGGCTTGCGCTACACCCGTGCCAAGCGTCGCAATCACTTCATTTCCTTCATTTCCCTGACTTCGATGCTAGGCATTGCCTTGGGGATTACCGCCCTGATCACCGTGTTGTCGGTGATGAATGGGTTTCAGCAGGAGCTGCGCGGACGCATTCTGGCCATGACTGCCCATGCCACGATCAGTCGCTGGAGCGGGCCGCTGGAAAATTGGCGGGCAGTGCGGGATCAGGTGCTGCAAAATCCCGAAGTCCAGGGCGGAGCCCCGTTTATTCGCGGCGAGGCGATGCTGAATAACGCTTCGCTGGTCAGTGGCGCGTTGATCCAAGGGATTCTGCCGGACGAGGAGCAACAGGTTTCCGATATCGACGGCAAGATGGTGCAAGGTTCGCTGGACGATCTGCGCCCCGGCGGTTTCGGCATCATTCTCGGTAAGGAACTGGCCAATGCCCTGGGGCTGATGGTAGGCGACAAAGTGACGGTCATTACCCCGCAGGCCACCGTGACCCCAGCCGGGGTGTTACCTCGGCTCAAGCGTTTCGATGTGGTTGGAATCTTCAAGGCCGGCATGTACGAATACGACCGGGGGTTGGCGTTGGTGCATGTCGCGGATGCCGGCAAGCTATTCCAGTATCCAGATGGAGCGGTCAACGGTGTGCACTTGAAGCTGCGCGATCTGTTTCAGGCACCGCGATTGGCCCGCCAGCTCGCCGCGCGGTTGCCGGACGGCTATCTGGCCCGCGACTGGACTCAGGATCATGCCAGTTTTTTTTCGGGCGGTGCAGATCGAAAAAACCGCGATGTTCGTGATCTTGACCCTGATCGTGGCGGTGGCGGCCTTCAATATCGTATCCGCCCTGGTGATGGTGGTGACCGACAAACAGGCTGATATCGCCATCTTGCGCACACTGGGCGCAACGCCGCTCAGCATCATGGGCATCTTCATTGTGCAAGGCATTACCATTGGGTTGGTCGGCACCCTGCTGGGTTTGGCTGGTGGAGTAGCGTTGGCGACCCATGTCGATGTCGTGGTGCCCTTTATCGAGCGACTATTCGGGGTCAAATTTCTGGCCCCGGATGTGTATCTGATCAGCGACTTGCCCTCGCAGGTTCAATGGGGCGATGTTACGACCATCGGTCTGGTGGCTTTCGGATTGGCGACGCTGGCGACGCTGTATCCCGCTTGGCGCGCGGCGCGGACCCAGCCGGCGGAGGCGCTGCGTTATGAATGAGGCCAAAACGATGGAAGCGGCGAACGATGGAACAGTAGTGTTGGAATGCCGCCAGTTGGCGAAGGCGTTCCGGCAGGGCAGCGAGCGCTTGGAAGTGTTGCGGGAAGTCGATTTCCTGATCCGGCGCGGCGAACGGTTGGCCATCGTCGGAAGTTCTGGATCGGGTAAGAGTACGCTGCTGCACCTGTTGGGTGGTCTGGATACGCCAACCGCAGGTTCGGTGTGGGTGGCGGGCCGGGAACTGAGCCGACTGGGCGATGCCAACCGAGGGCGGTTGCGCAATCGCTGGTTGGGATTCGTCTATCAATTCCACCATCTGTTGTCGGAGTTCACGGCCTTGGAGAATGTGGCGATGCCCTTGCTGATTCGCGGCGAGGCATCAGCCGAGGCGGCGAGACGGGCGGCGGAGTTGCTGGAGCGGGTCGGGCTGGGCCAGCGATTGCGGCACAAGCCGGGCGAACTGTCGGGTGGCGAGCGCCAGCGGGCGGCGGTGGCGCGGGCCTTGATCACCGAACCGGCCTGCGTGCTGGCCGACGAACCGACCGGCAATCTCGATCGGCATAGCGCCGAACAGGTATTCGAGCTGATGCTCGAACTGAACCGTGATCTCGGCACCAGTTTCGTGGTGGTCACCCACGACCCGGTGTTAGCGACCCGCATGGATGCAGTGTTGCGGTTGACGGATGGCGTGTTGGCGCGAGAGTGCTGAGACGACGATGATCACCCATGCGTCTGGGAGCCGTCGCTTTTTTGCTGGGGATTCTGGTCTTGCAGACGCTGCCGGAACTACCGGGTCGTGTTTGGACCTTGGGGTTGCCCGGTGTGCTGGCGGTGTTGGCATTCGTGCCCCGCTGGCGACTGCCAGCATGGAGCGCGGCTGGGTTTCTGTGGGCGCTGTGGTTGGTGCCGCCGCCTGCTCCGCTACCGACGGAACTGGAGGGCGTCGATATGTGGGTGGAAGGTTGGATCGCCGCCATCCCCGACCGTGGAGGGCGCAGCACCCGTTTTGAGTTCGTGGTCGGCCGGGCGCTGGCGCGGGGCGAGGAATCCGCCACCTTGGTCGGCCAACGCTTGCGGCTGTCGTGGTGGAGCGACTCCACCGGCATCGAAAATGCGGCGAAAACGATTCCTTCCTTACGGGTTGGCGACCGCTGGGGCTTCGCGGTACGACTAAAGCGGCCACATGGCCTGCTCAATCCGGGCGGTTTCGACCATGAGCGTTGGCTGTACGCCAGAGGCATCGTCGCCACGGGCAGCATCCGTTCCCATCCGATGCCCCGTTTACTGACCGAAGCCGAACGCTATCCCTTGGATCGGTACCGCCAGCAGGTAGCCGAAGCCTTCGACCGCCTGCTGCCCGGTAACCCGCAAACCGGGGTATTGACCGCGCTGGCGATGGGCGAGCAGGGCGGCATCACGCCTTGGCAATGGGATGTGTTCAACCGCACCGGCGTCGGCCATCTGATGTCCATTTCCGGTTCGCACATCGGCCTGATCGCCGGCATGATGTTCGCGCTGGCCTGGGGATTCTGGAGCCGGATTCCGGCGTTGGCCTTGCGCTGGCCAGCCGCGCGGGCGGCGGCGCTGGTTGCCTTGGTTGGAGCGGGTGGCTATGCGCTGCTGTCCGGTCTGTCGGTGCCGGCGCAACGCGCTTTCCTCATGTTGGCGGTGGCGATGACCGCGTTGTTTTTCCTGCGCGCCGCCGCGTCCAGCCATATTCTGGCCTTGGCGCTGCTGACGGTGTTGATCATCGATCCGAAAGCGCCTTTGCTGGTGGGGTTCTGGTTGTCGTTCGGCGCGGTGGCGGCGATTCTCTACAGCGTCGGTGGACACTGGCGCGTGCGCCGGCCGCTTGGCCAGACGATCGGCTTGCAATTGAGCATCGCATTGGCCCTGTTGCCGCTGTTACTACTGTTTTTCCAGCGATTCCCGCTACTTTCACCATTGGCCAACCTGATCGCCATTCCCTGGGTGGGCTGTACGGTACTGCCGTTGACTTTGCTGGCGGTTCTGGCAGGTTGGATCGGTCCCGCTGTGCAGGCCCCGTTGCTGGAAGGCGCGGCGCTGACCATGGAAGGGCTTTGGCGGATTCTGCTCTGGCTGGATCGGTGGCCGGGCATGGTGTGGTACAGGCCGGAGCCACCCTTGTGGGCGCTGGCGTTCGCCCTGCCGGGTGTGGCGCTGTTGTTGGGGCCTCGCGGCCTGCCGGGTCGCTGGCTGGGGTTGCCGCTGTGTCTGCCCCTGTTGTGGCCACCCGCCGCCACGCCACCTTCTGGCGGGGTCTGGTTTACCCTGTTGGATGTGGGACCGGGGCTGGCGGCGGTGGTGCGGACCCAGCATCATGTACTGGTTTACGACACCGGGCCGCGATTGGGAGAAACGCTGGATGCCGGTCGGGCTGTGATCGCGCCCTTTCTACGCCAGCAAGGGGTGATTAAGCTGGATATGCTGATCGTCAGCCATGCCGACAAGCAGCATACCGGCGGCGTGCGCTCGTTGCGGGAGCAGATGCCGGTTGGGCGTATTCTAACCTCATCGCTGGAACAGACGCCGATCGATGGCGCTGAACTCTGTCGGGTGGGCCAGGACTGGGAATGGGACGGCGTGCGGTTTCGACTGTTGCATCCACCCGCGACGGGATTCGTTGATGACGAAGCTTCCTGCGTGCTCCAGGTGATTGGATCGGCCGGTCGCGTGTTGTTGCCGGGGGATATCGAAACTCGCGCCGAGGCTGCCCTGACCGCGATCCACGGCGCTGAGCTGGCCGCCGATGTGCTGGTCGCGCCGCATCAGGGCCGGCGCAATCTGTCGGTGCCCGCGTTTCTGGCGGCGGTGCAACCACACTACATCTTGTTTTCGACCGGTTATCGCAACCGGTTCGATTATCCCCGTCCGGAAACCGTGGCCCGCTATCTAGCGACTGGCGCCACGCTGCTCGATGCTTCCCACGAAGGGGCACTCACCTTCCGGTTGGAACCGGGTCGGCCATTGGCGCCGGAGCGATACCGACGCGACCACCATCGCTACTGGACCGCGCCCTAACTGGGGCGAGCCCGCGACAAATCCGCCAAATCCAGTATGATTGAACGCCCACTACGAGATTGGGACAAAGTGACGATGCAAAGTGGGATGGAGAGGATGGCATGCCTGAATTGATCAAGGCCGGCGGTTGGCTGATCGTGCCGATTCTGGTCTGCTCGTTGGTGGCGGCGATCATCATCTTCGAGCGCCTGCTGGCGCTGCGGCGGGCACGGGTGCTGCCAGGGCGATTGATGACGATTCTCCAGCACTGGATCGAACTTGGCGCGATCGACCAGCAGGAAATGCAAACATTGCCACTGGCTTCGCCGCTGGGCCAGATCGTGGCGGCGGGTTTGGCCAATCGCGGCCGTCCCCGCGAAGTGCTGCGGGAACGGATCGAAGACACCGGCCGCCATGTGGTGCATGAGTTGGAACGGTTTCTCAACACCTTGGGCACCATCGCCGCCATCAGTCCGCTGTTGGGTCTGCTGGGCACCGTGGCTGGCATGATCAAAATCTTTCAGGTGGTTTCCGTGCAGGGCAACAGCAACTTCAGTCTGCTGTCGGTGGGGATCGCCGAGGCATTGGTGACGACCGCCGCCGGGCTGACCGTCGCTATCCCCAGCTTGTTGTTCTACCGCTATTTCCAGGGCCGCGTGGATGAACTGGTGGTGCGCATGGAGCAGGAGACCTTGCAATTGATCGACTTGCTGGATAGTGGGACAGAGGCTAGGGAGCAGCGGCCATGAATCTGCGCCCTCGCCGCCGCGACGATCCTGAACTCAATCTGGTGCCGATGATCGACGTGGTGTTGGTGCTGTTGATTTTTTTCATGATTGCCACCAGCCTGCGGCACGAGTCGGAGCTGGAAATCCGGTTGCCGGAGGCATCATCGGGCAAATCGTTGCCGGACAGTCTGGCGTCGCTGGAAGTGAGCATCGATGCGGCGGGCCATTATTCCATCCATGGCATTGAGGGGCGGCTGCTGGATCCGACGACCGATGTGGCGCTGTTGCGGGAAGGGCTGCTGAAAGCCTCCGGCGGGCGAGAGTTGCCATTGAAAATCAGCGCCGATGGCCAAACCCCGCACCAGGCGGTGGTGACGGTACTGGAAGTCGCCGGCCAACTGGGTTTGAGGCAGGTGGATATCGCCACCATGAACGCCGCGCCCACCACCGTGCCACCGCCGTCCGCCACCAACCCGTCGCCGACGCCCTGACCATGAACTGGTTGGATCGCCATGGTTATTCCCTGAATCTGGTCGCCGTGTTGTTGTGGCCGCTCAGCTTGTTGTTCGGGGTGGCGGTGCGCGGGCGGCGACTGTTGTACAAGCACGGTCTCCTGCACAGCGAAGCGGTCGGCGCACCGGTGGTTGTGGTGGGCAACATCAGCGTCGGTGGCACCGGCAAAACGCCATTGGTGGCCCGCTTGGTGGAACTGCTGCGGGAAGCCGGCTACAAACCCGGCATCGTCAGTCGCGGCTACGGTGGTCAGTCCGCCGAATGGCCGCGCCACGTCACGGTCGACAGCGACCCGAGCCAGGTGGGCGACGAGCCGGTCATGCTGGCTCGTCGCTGCCGATGTCCGATCGTAGTCGATCCCGACCGGGTTGCGGCGGCACGGGTTCTGCTCGAAACCTACGATTGCAATGTGGTCCTGAGCGATGATGGTTTGCAGCATTATCGATTGAGGCGCGATATCGAAATCGCCGTGATCTGCGGGTCTCGCCGGCTGGGCAACGAAGCTTGTCTGCCCGCCGGGCCGCTGCGAGAACCACCCTCCCGCTTGCGCGAGGTCGATTTCGTGATTGGCAACGGCGCGGCTCGCAGTGGGGAATATCTGATGTCGCTGCGCGGCGAAACCGCAGTGAACCTCAACGATCCCTGTGTCAGCAGCGCGCTGACCGGATTCCGGCACGGCACCGTCCATGCGGTGGCCGGCATCGGCGATCCGGGGCGGTTTTTCGATCACTTACGACACGCCCGGTTACGGCTGATCGAGCATCCGTTTCCGGATCATCATCGCTTCAAGCCCGAGGACATTCATTTCCGACAGGATTTACCGGTTCTGATGACCGAGAAGGATGCCATCAAGTGTCGGGCTTTCGCGGCGGAGGGGTGTTGGTGTGTGCCGGTCGATGCGTGGCTCGATCCGGATTTCGAGGAGCATTTTCTCAAACGGCTGGCGGCGATCGCCCTGGCCAAGGGCATACGACGCGAACGAGGAAAACCGGGCCGTGGGGCTGGCACGCATCCCCAGCCCGATGTTTCCCGAGAATGAGGTAAACGAGATGGATAAGAAACTGCTGGACATTCTGGTTTGCCCAGTCAGCAAGGCACCGTTGATCTACGATAAGGCGCGGCAGGAATTGATTTGCTGGGAGAGTCGTCTGGCCTATCCCGTGCGCGACGGCATTCCGGTCATGTTGGAAGCCGAGGCGCGACGGCTGGCGGATGAAGAGGTCGATCCGAGTGCGTGAGGGCGGTCCCCGGTTTCGAGTGGCGATTCCGGCCCGTTACGCCTCGACCCGTCTGCCGGGTAAGCCGCTACGGTTGCTGGCCGGGCAGCCGCTGCTCCAACATGTTTACCGACGGGCCTTGGCCAGCGGCGCCCTGGAAGTGGTGATCGCTACCGACGACTCCCGCATCCGCGAGGTGGCCGAGGGGTTCGGCGCGGCGGTGTGCATGACCGCGCCCGAACATCCGTCCGGCACCGATCGACTGGCGGAAGTGGCGGATCGGCGCGGTTGGCCGGACGACGATATCATCGTCAACCTGCAGGGCGACGAACCGCAGATGCCGGCCGTGCTGGTCCGACAGGTGGCGGCGGCGCTGGAGGCGCGTCCCGAAGCCGGCATCGCCACGGCCTGTACCCGGATCCGGCGACTGGAGGAGGTGTTCGACCCGAACGTGGTCAAGGTGGTGCGGGACGCGTTGGACGATGCATCGTACTTCAGCCGCGCGCCGATTCCCTGGCATCGCGAGGCGTTTGCGAGCGGTGGGAGCGGCTTGACCGAACTGCCGGACGATGGCGCCGTTTATTACCGCCATATCGGGATTTACGCCTACCGGGCGGCGGTGCTGCGCCGTTATCCCCGCCTGGTACCGGCGCCGACCGAGCGGGCCGAGTCGCTGGAACAGTTACGTGCCCTGTGGCACGGTATCCGCATCCATGTCGTCGAGGCCGCCGAAGCCCCGCCACCCGGAATCGACACCGAAGCCGACTTGGCGCGGGTGGTGGCGGAGTTGGAACGCTCAGAGCAACAGGTCGAACCCGGCCAGTTCGGGTAAGTCGGGGTTGAGGCGGTCGCGACCGGCATCCAATAAGGCAACGGTGAAGGTTTGCGGTGCCCAGCCGCTGGCATTACCGTATTGATTGGTTTGCAGAATCTTGCGGTCCTGACGGTCGCGCAACACCAACGCCGGCTCCTCGCTCAGGATCTCGATGACCTGATGGGGGCGGCCTTGGTAATGCAGGATCTGACCGAGCAATTTTTGCAGTTTTTCGGGATCAATCCGTGGCATGGACGGCGGCCAAGGTGATGAAATTCAAATTTATGCAAGCGGTGCGCGCGATGTTCGGCTCTCCGCGACGGTTGGAAGTAGCGAGGTCGAAGGCGATGGTTAAGGTGTTGTTCGTGTGCATGGGTAATATTTGTCGCTCTCCGATGGCGGAGGGGGTCTTCCGGCGCATGCTGGAAGGGGCTGGCTTGGTCGAACAGGTTTATGTCGATTCGGCCGGCACCCATTCCTACCATATTGGCACGCCGCCCGATAGCCGCAGCCAAGCCACGGCGCTGAGCCGGGGCGTGGATTTGCGCGACATCCGCGCCAGGCGGGTGGCGGCGACCGATTTTGTCGAGTTCGATTACCTGCTGGCGATGGATCGCGCGAATTACCAGGATCTGCTGGCCGCGTGCCAGGACGCGGAGCTGCGGTCCCGCATTCGCTTGTTCATGGACTTCGCCCCCGCCTTGCCGGAGCGGGAAGTGCCGGACCCCTATTACGGTGGTCCGACCGGCTTCGAACGGGTCATGGATCTGGTTGAGGAAGGCGCCCAGGGCTTGCTGCTTCATTTGCGCGAACGCTATCGAATTTGAGCGGCGGTAGCCAAGCGTTGGTTCGGCAAAGCGGGGCTGTCGATCAGCCCCGCTTTTTTCGTCGTCGATCAGGAGGCCGGTTTTCGATCGGTGTCGTCAGATTCCGACTGTGGCGAATCGGTCGATCCAATGGATTGCGGCTCGTTTGGGGTGGATTCCGTCTGTCCGGTGTCATCGGCTGCGGCAAGCGTTGCCACCACGACTTCGCCCTCGACCTCGACCGAAATCGTGTTTTCTTGGAAAGGCGCGGCGGCGACCGACTCGCGTTCCGGCATGGAAGGGGCAGCTTCCGCTTGAGTCGTCGTTTCCGGCGCTTCGGGTTCGAACTTCGCGGCGATCGGCTGGGGCGAAGTGGCCGGCACGTCGTCCTCGGCGGCGGTCGCGGTTGCAACTGAGGGAGGCGTCGTGTCGGGCTCAGGAGAGCAGGGCTCGGGAGCTTCGGTCGAAGACGTCGTTGCATCCTCGGTGCTGGGCGCGGTGGCGGCTTCGCTTTCGGTGGCGGCCGGTGCGCTCACGGCATATTCGATTTCGCTGGTGGTGGTCTCCACTTCTACGGTTGTGGGCGCTGGCTGGTCTGTCGCCACTTCGCTGAAAACCGCTGGAGTGGGCGGTTCGAGCAGAGTCGGTACGGAATCGGGAATGGTCGATACCGCCGCCGTTTCCATCGAGGTGGCCGCTGGTTCGGAAGTTTCGATCTGTTTGGCCGAGGGTGGCGGTGGTTCCGTCATCGGCGGTTCGGCTTGTGTCGGAGACGAGGCCGTTTCGTGATCGTTTCCTGGCTGTTCCATCTCTTCCTCGGCCACTGGATATTCCATGAGTAGAGACGGTGGGGGGATCAATACTTCTTCGGATGTGGATGTCACCGTCGGCGGTACAGCACCTGTGGGGCGGGTCTTGACGACGGCGGTGGCTCCCTGTGGCAAGCGGGGGCGGCCGCTGCGGATGCGCCGTTGCGGTGTGGCTGAGGGTGCCTCGGCGGGCGCGGCGGCGGTTCTGCCCGAGTCGTGCGATTCCGTGCCGCCAGAGCCGGACGCGGTCGCTTGATCTGATTCATCGGGTTCGTTGCCGGAATTGACGCTGGTCGGGGTCGCGTCCGCTGGGGTTGCCGTTTCGCCGCGCCGCCGCCGCCGGCCGCCGCGTCGGCCGCGGCGATTGCGCGCACCGGAACTTTCCTCTTCGGTTTCAGGGCCGATGGTCTGCTCGCCAGCCGGTTCGCCGGGAAGGGCGGGCACCGAGGCTTCGGCATCGAGGCTGGGTTTTGGTCGTAAATCCTCGGCCGGTGGCGCGATGACGGCGGGAGGCGTCGCGGAAACGGTCGGGGCGCCATTATTCCCATTGGCGGCGGTTTCCACGGTGGGTTCCGTCTCGGGCCGCCGATGGGTACGGTCGCGGCGCTGCCGATCCGGCTTGGTGGGACGGGTTCCCCCCGGCCGACTGGTTCGTTCTGGCTGGGCTTGCTGTTGTGGAGCCTGCTGGAAGAGGTTGCTCCATAGCCAGCGGAAGAAGCTCGGGCTCACTTCAGGCTTGGGTGTCGGCGCGGGTGGGGGAAGCGGGGCCGGCGTGGTCGGCGCGACGCCCTTGACCGCCGGTTCCTCGTCCGAACTGCGCGCCGCCGTGCCCGCCGCCGGCTCGAATTGTTCCTCGAAGTCTTCGGCCAGGGTATACGACAACAACTGAGCTTCCGACAGTTCGTCCACCCGCAGCCGATTGAGTTTGAAGTGCGGGGTTTCCAGCGATTCGTTCGGTATCAGCATGACGCCGACCCGATGGCGCTGTTCGATGGCGCGGATCGCCTCGCGCTTCTCGTTGAGCAGGAAGGTGGCGACCTTGACCGGCAACTGAACCACAACCCGGCCGGTCTTGTCCTTCATCGCTTCTTCCTGAATCAGCCGCAGCACGCTGAGCGCCAGCGAATCAATGTTGCGGATGGTGCCTTGGCCGTTGCAGCGCGGGCAAATCATGTGACTGGCTTCATCCAGCGACGGACTCAACCGCTGCCGCGACATTTCCAGTAAGCCAAACCGGGAAATCCGGCCGACCTGTACGCGGGCGCGATCCATTTTCAAGGCTTCGCGCAGCCGGGTTTCCACCTCGCGCTGGTTGCGGGCGATGTTCATGTCGATGAAATCGATGACGATCAAACCGCCCAGATCGCGCAGCCGCAATTGCCGGGTGATTTCCTCGGCGGCTTCCAGATTGGTGGTGAGCGCCGTTTCCTCGATATCGGCGCCCCGGGTGGCGCGGGCCGAATTGATGTCGATGGACACCAACGCCTCGGTGTAGTCGATGACGATCCCACCGCCCGAGGGCAGACTGACCTCGCGCAGGTAAGCGGTTTCGATCTGCGATTCGATCTGGTAGCGGGTGAACAGGGGCACGTTGTCCTGATACAGCTTGAGCTTGTTCAGGTTGTGCGGCATCACCTGTTGCATGAAATCCTGTGCCTGGCGGTGGACGGTGGGGTTGTCCACCAGGATCTCGCCGATGTCGGCGCGCAGGTAATCGCGCAAGGCACGGATGATGATGTTGCTTTCCTGATAGATCAGGAACGGGGCTTTTTTTCTGGGAGGACGCGGTTTCGATCGCTTGCCACAGGTGCAGCAGGTAATCCAGATCCCACTGCAGTTCTTCCTGCGAGCGGCCCACGCCGGCGGTGCGGACGATCAGGCCCATGCCATCGGGGATGTCGAGACTGCTCATCACCTCGCGGATTTCCTGGCGATCATCGCCTTCGATCCGCCGCGACACGCCGCCGGCGCGCGGATTGTTGGGCATCAACACCAGATAGCGGCCGGCCAGGCTGATGAAAGTGGTCAGTGCCGCGCCCTTGTTGCCGCGCTCTTCCTTTTCCACCTGGACCACCAGGTCCTGGCCTTCCTTGATGGCTTCCCGGATGTTCGGTCGACCGCCGTCGGCGATGGATTGAGGGTCGAAGTAATTGCGGGTGATTTCCTTGAAGGGCAGAAACCCGTGCCGGTCGGCGCCGTAATCGACGAATGCCGCTTCCAATCCCGGTTCGACGCGGGTGACGCGGCCTTTATAGACGTTGGATTTCTTCTGCTCTCGCGCGGGAGTTTCGATATCGAGGTCGTAAAGTTTCTGGCCATCCACGAGGGCCACGCGCAACTCTTCCTGCTGAGTTGCGTTGATCAGCATGCGTTTCATTGAAAAGATTCCCTGCGCTCGACCATCACCGGTGGCGACGCAGTTGTCGCCGAGGCGTAACTGGAATGACAAACAGCCCGACGATCGCATACAGTGCGTCGGGCAAGGTCCAGATGCGCCGCGAAGTTCGTAACCAGTCGGCTGGGAGCGCGGTCAAGAGCCGCTTAGAATAGGTCGGGTGAGCGGCGGATAAACCCGTTTAACAAATCCTGCCCGCCTGTGTTGCTGGCGTGCGGATGTGAAAACCGATATCGTGTATGAATCCTGTTTCGCCGGCCTTTCGGGCCAATCAGCGACAACTTCCATGAACTATAACAGTCCGATTGGTGCGCTTCAAACGATGCCTGCTTCCGTGCCCACCAGTGGGGTACGCCACCTGGAGATTACTGCGGAGCACGCCGGGCAGCGCCTCGACAATTTTCTGCTGCGCGAGCTGAAGGGTGCGCCCAAAAGCTTGATCTATCGAATCCTGCGCAAGGGGGAAGTCCGCTTGAACGGCGGCCGGGTGCAACCCTGCCAGCGGCTGCAAGCCGGCGATAGGCTGCGTGTTCCACCGGTGCGGCTGGGTGAGCGCGAGGACAGGGCGTTCCGGCCGCCGCCGGGCTGGGCGGAACGCCTGCAAGCGGCGGTGCTGTACGAGGATCGCGAGGTATTGGTGCTCGATAAGCCGGCCGGCTTGGCGGTGCACAAAGGCAGCGGGGTCGATTATGGCGTGATCGAGCTATTGCGTGCCCTGCGCCCGAGGGAGCCGTTTCTGGAGCTGGCGCACCGACTGGATCGCGACACCAGTGGTTGCTTGCTGCTGGCCCGGACTCCGGCGGCGTTGCGGCTGATTCAGGACGCCTTGCGGACCGGGCGAGTGGAGAAACGCTATCTCGCCCTGGTGCAAGGCTACTGGAACCATGGCCCGCGCGAGGTGAACCAGCCTTTACGCCGCAACGTGTTGCGCGGCGGGGAGCGGCTGGTCGAAGTGGTGGACGACGGGAAACCGGCCCTGACCCGGTTTCGCCCGGTCAGCCTGTTCAAGCTGGCTTCGCTGCTGGAAGCGAGCATCGCCACCGGCCGTACCCATCAGATCCGCGTTCACGCGGCCCACATCGGTCATCCGCTGGCTGGCGACGCGAAGTACGGCGATGCGGCGTTCGACCGGACGATGACCGAACGCTGCGGCCTGCGCCGCTTGTTCCTGCACGCCCACAGCTTGAGCCTGTCGCTGGGTGGCCGGGATATCGCGGTGAGCGCCCCATTGGATGCCGAACTCAAGAGTGTCCTGGACCGCCTGCGTTTGGCGAGCCTGAGTGGTAGGTAAGCGAGAAATACCCATGATCGACCCGAATCCGAATCCGAAACTGCCCGATGATGAGCGCTGGGCGCGTGAAGTGTTGAGCAAGCTGGCGTTCGCCGCCGTGACCGAGCAGCGGCGGACCCGGCGTTGGGGGATTTTCTTCAAGCTGCTGTTTTTTGCATATCTGGTGCTGCTGCTGGTACTGGCTTGGCCGGATAGTCTCGATACCACCGCCAGTGGCGGCAAGCGTCACACCGCGCTGGTCCGGGTTGATGGGCTGATTGCCAGTAGCACCGAGGCCAGCGCCAAGAATGTGATCGAGGCGCTGCGCAAAGCGTTCGAGGATGAGAAAACGGTCGGGGTGATCGTGCAGATCAACAGTCCAGGCGGCAGTCCGGTGCAGGCGGGCGAGGTGTACGACGAGATTCAGCGACTGCGTCAAAAACATCCCAAGATTCCGGTCCACGCGGTGGCTAGCGACGTCTGTGCTTCGGGTGGCTACTACATCGCGGCGGCGGCGCAGAATATCTACGCCAACAAGGCCAGCATCGTCGGTTCCATCGGGGTGCGGATGGACAGTTTCGGTTTCACCGATGCCATCGCCAAGTTGGGTATCGAACGGCGGGCGTACACGGCGGGGAACAACAAGGATTTTCTCGACCCATTCAAGCCGGTCAACCCGACGGAAGTTCAGCATTTACAGGGGATGCTGGATGCGATCCACCAGCAATTCATCGCGGCGGTCAGGCAGGGTCGAGGTGGGCGCCTGCAGGACAACCCGGAGGTGTTCAGTGGCCTGATGTGGACCGGCGAGCAGAGCGTCGAGCTGGGGCTGGTGGACGCGTTGGGCGACACTCGCTTTGTGGCCGAGGAAGTGATCGGCGAGAAGACCATGGTGGATTACACCAAGCGCACCCGATGGGTGGAACGGCTGCTTGATGGCGCGGAGGCCAGTTTGGGCGCGGCGCTGCTGAAGGTATTGGAGTTCGATGGAACAGCACGATGGCGGTAGGGTTGCCGGCTGGCGAATCTTCACGAAGGGGCGGGACTGCCTGAAACGCGATCGCCCGCTCTCACAGCACCGCGACCCCGGCCGCCTCCAACATCCGGGTGAGCCGGATCAGCGGTAAGCCGACCAGGCTGGTGGGGTCGTCGCCCTCCAGCCGCTCGAACAGGGCGATGCCCAAGCCCTCGGACTTGAAACTGCCCGCGCACTGGTACGGCCGCTCGCGCCGCAGATAAGCCTCGATCATTGCCGCCGTCAGCGTCCGAAATACGACCCGAAACGGCTCCACCACCACCTGGCATTGACCGCTGGCGCTATCCAGCAGACACAGCCCGGTATAAAAAGTGACCGCGCGTCCCGCCGCCCGCCGCAGTTGCGCCGCTGCCCGCAAGTGGTCGCCGGGCTTGCCGATCACCTCGCCATCCAGTTCCGCGACCTGGTCCGAACCGATCACCAGTGCCGCCGTTTCGCGCTGGGCGACCGCGCGGGCTTTCATTTCCGCCAGCCGCGCCGTCAGCGTCGTCGCCGGTTCGTCGGGTTGGCGGGTTTCATCGGTGTCCGGCGCCTGGACGGCGAACGGCAATTCCAGCCGCGCCAGCAGCTCGCGACGGAATGGCGAAGTGGAAGCGAGAATCAGACGACGGCCATCGGGCAGGGTTTCGGGCATGGCGGCAGCGTGGTGAACAGGTTGGAAATCTGAACAATTATGCGGAATTTGGCTTTATTTTGACAGAAATCGAGCATGCCTATATTATTCCGCGCCTTATGCAAATCCCAACGCTTCCCGACCGGATCGACCCCTGGCAACTGGCCGCCGAGAACGGGCGGCTGGATGGCGAGTTGCGGTTGGCGGCGCTGCCGCGGTTGGCCGCTTTGCTCGAACATGCCAACGGCACGGTCAGTGTGGCGCTGGCGGCGGGGGTTGACGAGCAAGGGCTGCGCTTCGTCGAGGGCTCGTTGCAAACCGAGGTCGAACTGATTTGTCAGCGTTGCCTGGGTCCACTGCGGTTGCCGTTGCGGGTGGCGGTCAGTTTGGCGCTGATACGTGCCGAGTCCGAACCCGAGTTCGCCCGCCTGCCCAGCCAGCGCGAACCACTGCTGGCCGCTGGCGCCGACCTGGCCGTCGCCGATCTAGTGGAAGACGAACTGTTGTTGGCTTTGCCGCAGATTCCCCGCCATCGGGATGCGCGCGAATGCGAGGCCGCCGGTTATCATGCGCCGCCTAGCCAACCGACGCCGAATGTTGGACAACCTCAAGCCTTCGCGGCGCTAGCGTCCTTGTTGCAAGATTCCAAAAGGAGCAATTGAGTCATGGCCGTACAAAAATCCCGTAAAAGTCCCTCCAAACGCGGTATGCGTCGCGCCCACGATGCCCTGACCACGGCCACGCTATCGACGGATCGCACCTCCGGCGAACTGCATCGCCGCCATCACGTCACCCCGAATGGTTTTTATCGCGGCCGCAAGGTCATCAGCGAGCCCGCTGCGGTCGACAGCGAAGACTGATCGTCGTGTCGCCCCGCCCGCCGGATTCCTCCGCCATCCTGCCCGGCCCATGAGCAAACCGTTGACCATCGCCCTGGATGGCATGGGCGGCGATGTCGGTCCCGACATCGTCGTGCCCGCCGCTTTGCGCGTGCTTGAGACCGCCGGCGATTCGCTGCGCCTGATCCTGGTCGGGCAGGAGGATGTGCTGTCGGCCGCTCTGCTCAAGGCCGGAGGGCATCCTCAAATCGTCATCCGCCATGCCTCGCAATTGGTGAGCATGGGCGAGTCGCCGGCCCAGGCCCTGCGCGTCAAGAAAGATTCCTCGATGCGAGTGGCGATCAATCTGGTCAAGCAAGGTGAAGCCGACGCCTGCGTCAGCGCCGGCAACACCGGCGCGCTGATGGCGACCGCCCGTTTCGTGCTCAAGACCCTGCCCGGTATCGATCGCCCCGCCATCTGCACCACGTTGCCCACCGTGCGCGGCCAGACCCGGATGCTCGATTTGGGCGCCAACGTCGACAGCAAGGCCGAGCATCTGCTGCAATTCGCGGTGATGGGTTCGGTGCTGGCGGCCGTCAACGGCATCGAACGGCCGCGAGTCGCTCTGTTGAATATCGGCGAGGAAGATATCAAGGGCAACGAACAGGTCAGGGAGGCCGCCCGGTTGCTGGCGGCCAGCGACCTCAATTACGTCGGTTTCGTGGAAGGCGACGGCGTCTATCTGGAGGATGCCGACGTGGTGGTCTGCGACGGCTTCGTCGGCAACGTCGCGCTCAAGAGCAGCGAAGGCGTGGCCCGGTTGATCCGTTATTACATGACGCAGGAATTCAAACGAAACCTGCTGACTCGGTTGGCTGGGCTGGTTGCCTTGCCGGTGCTGCGCGCCTTCGGCCGTCGGATCGATCCCCGTCGCTACAACGGCGCCAGCCTGCTCGGCTTGCAGGGTATCGTGATCAAGAGCCACGGCGGTGCCGACGCCCTGGCGTTTGCCAACGCCATCGGGGTGGCGATGTTGGAAGTCGAGCAGGCGGTACCGCGGCGTATCGATGCCCATCTGGCCGCCCTTCACGCCGCGAGGCAAGCGCTTTGAACCACGCCAGAATCATCGGAACCGGCGGCTACCTGCCGGAAAAGATACTGACCAACGCCGATCTCGAACAGATGATCGAGACCACGGCGGACTGGATCGTCGAGCGGACCGGTGTCGAGGAACGCCATGTCGCCGCCCCTGGGGAGACCACCTGCGACTTGGCTGAGCAGGCTTCCCGACGCGCGTTGGAGGCCGCCGGTATCGAGGCGCGCGATATCGATCTGATCGTGCTGGGCACCACCACGCCGGATCATGTGTTTCCCAGTGTGGCCACGCAGTTGCAGCATCGACTGGGTTGCCACGGTGGCCCCGCTTTCGACGTACAGGCGGTTTGCACCGGTTTCGTTTACGCCATGGACATCGCCCGGCGTTTCATCGCCACCGGCGCGACTCGGCGGGCGCTGGTGGTGGGGGCGGATACCTTCACCCGCATCATCGACTGGCAGGATCGCGGTACCTGCATCCTGTTCGGCGACGGCGCCGGCGCGGTGGTGCTGGAAGCGACGGACGAACCGGGGATCATCGACAGCCGGCTACACGCCGATGGCCGCTACAAGGAGCTGTTGTGGGTGCCGGCCGGCGTGTCCAGCGGTTACGACCAGACTCAGCGAAACGCCGCTTTCGTGGAGATGCGTGGCAGCGAAGTCTTCAAGGTGGCGGTCCACACCCTGAAGGAAATCGCCGAACAAATCTTGACCGCCAATGGCATGACAGTCGCCGACGTCAACTGGCTGATTCCTCATCAGGCCAATCGCCGCATCCTGGCGGCCACCGCCAAGCGCTTGGGTTTGCCCGAGGAGCGGATGGTGGATTGCGTGCGGCTGCACGGTAACACCTCGGCGGCCTCGGTGCCGCTGGCGCTGGATGTGGCGGTGCGCGATGGTCGCATCCAGCGCGGCGATATCCTGCTGCTGGAAGGTTTCGGCGGTGGGTTCACCTGGGGCGCGGTCCTGCTGAAGTATTGAACGCGAAGGAGATTTTACGATGACGACACTGGATGGCGAAATCGTACTGGTGACTGGCGCCAGTCGCGGCATTGGCCAGGCCGTCGCCCGTGAACTGGGACGGCGCGGCGCGGCCGTGATCGGTACCGCGACCACACAGGCCGGCGCCGAGGCGATCGATCGGGATTTGCGCGATCTTGACATCAGGGGGCGCGGCCTGCGTCTGGACGTCACCGATCCGGCAGCCGTGGACGCGGCGCTCAAGGCGGTGACTCAGGAATTCGGCGCGCCGACCATCCTGGTCAATAACGCCGGCATCACGCGCGACAACCTGTTGCTGCGGATGAAGGAAGAGGAATGGGCGAGCGTTCTCGATACCGATCTGACTTCGGTTTACCGGCTGAGCAAGGCGGTGTTGCGGGGGATGATGAAAGCCCAGCGCGGGCGCATCATCAGCATCACCTCGGTGGTCGGTGCCACCGGTAGCGCCGGGCAGGCCAATTACGCTGCGGCTAAAGCGGGTATCATTGGTTTCACCAAGTCGCTGGCGCGCGAGGTCGGTTCCCGCAACATCACTGTCAACGCCGTGGCACCGGGTTTGATCGATACCGATATGACCCGGGCGCTGCCGGAAGCGCAGCGTCTGGCCCTGGTGGAGTCGATTCCACTGCAACGGCCGGGCGAGCCGCAGGATGTCGCCAATGTGGTGGCGTTTCTGGCGTCGGCGGACGCGGACTATGTCACGGGAGCGACCCTGCACGTCAATGGCGGCATGTTCATGGCCTGACGGTGCTGGCGGCTAGAATGAATGGCATCCGCGCCGGAATTTTCCATACAATACCCTGCGGCAATGCCATGGTTGTCCGGGTTCACAACGAGGAAACAAACTATCATGACTGACATCAGCAACATCGAAGCCCGCGTCAAGAAGATCATCATCGAGCAACTGGGAGTGAAGGAAGAGCAGGTCACCAACGAAGCCTCTTTCGTGGAAGACCTCGGCGCCGATTCCCTGGATACCGTGGAGCTGGTCATGGCGCTCGAAGAGGAGTTCGAACTGGAGATCCCCGACGAGGACGCCGAAAAAATCACCACAGTGCAACAGGCCATCGACTATATCTCGTCCCATAACGGTTAAAGGTGTCAGTCCCGTACCGATCAAAATCCGTCGCCGCGGTTGCCCTCGCCGGGTTCCGCGGTTTTGTTTTGTCGGTGCAGCGTACAAGAGGGTAGCTTTGTGGCCAAGCGGCGAGTGGTAGTAACGGGCATGGGTATTGTGTCCCCGGTCGGCAGCACCGTGGAAACCGCCTGGGCGAACATCCTGGCTGGCCGCAGCGGGATCGGACCGGTCACCGCTTTCGATGCCAGCCATTTTCCGGTACGCATCGGCGGGCCGGTCAAGGATTTTCAGGTCGAGCAGTACCTGAATCCCAAGGAAGCCAAGAAGATGGATTTCTTCATTCATTACGGCATCGGTGCGGCGGTGCAGGCGATCCAGGATTCCGGGCTGGAGATCACCGAAGCCAACGCCGAGCGAGTGGGTACTTTCATCGGTTCGGGAATCGGCGGTCTGCCGGGCATCGAGGAAGGTCATTCGGCTTTTCTGAAGGGTGGCCCGCGTCGACTGACACCGTTTTTCGTGCCGCGCAGCATCATTAACATGATATCGGGCAACCTGTCCGTGCTGTACGGGATCAAGGGTCCGAACCTGGCGGTGGTGACAGCCTGCACCACCGGTACCCACAGTATCGGCTTGGCCGGGCGATTGATCGCCTACGGCGATGCCGACGTGATGCTGGCCGGCGGCGCGGAGATGGCGACCACACCCACCGGTTTGTGCGGCTTCGCGGCCGCGCGCGCGCTGTCGGTACGCAACGACGAGCCGGAAAGAGCCAGTCGGCCATGGGATAAGGATCGCGACGGCTTCGTGTTGAGCGACGGTGCCGGCGTGGTGATGCTGGAAGAATACGAACACGCCAAGCGGCGCGGCGCGCGCATCCACGCCGAGCTGATTGGCTTCGGCATGAGCGGCGACGCCTACCACATGACGCTGCCATCGCCCAACGGCGACGGCGCGCGGCGGGCGATGAGCAACGCCCTGCGCGATGCGGAAATCGCTCCCGAAGATGTGGATTACATCAACGCCCACGGTACGTCCACGCCGGCCGGCGACAAGATCGAAAGCGACGCCGCCAAGGCGGTGTTTGGCGATCATGCCCATCGCTTGGCGATGAGCTCGACCAAATCGATGACCGGTCACCTGCTGGGTGCCGCCGGTGGGGTGGAAGCGATTTTCTCGGTGCTGGCCATCCGCGATCAGGTGGCGCCGCCCACCATCAACCTGGACGAACCGGAGCCGGGTTGCGATTTGAACTACGTCCCACACCAGACGCAGGAACGGCGGGTCCGAGTGGCGTTGTCCAATTCCTTCGGCTTCGGCGGCACCAACGGCACGGTGGTGTTCCGCGCGCTGGATTGACCGCGCTCCTTGTCGTTGCTCTCTCCCCGGCCTGCTCGAACGCTTTCGACGTTACCTGCGGCTTCGTCCGATGGGGGACGGGAAAGGCTGGAGACCGTTCCCGCTCCCGGGCAAATCGCGGGCCGGGTGTAAGGAATGCGTTTTTCCGTGCGGCTTCGTCTCTCGCTGTCGATTGCATTAGCGGTACTGGTCGCTGGCGCGGCGTTGTATGGAATTCACGCTGATTATCGCCGGTTTCTCGATACGCCGCTTGGCGTACCCACGGACGGCCTGGTGCTGGAAGTCAAGCCGGGGATGGGGATTGGCGCGATCGCCCGGGAGTTGCGGCGGCAGCCAGGCCTGTTGCGTTCGACGTTCTATCTGGAAGCCTACGCCCGGTTCAATGGCTTGGCGCCCCGCCTCAAGGTCGGCGAATACGCCCTTGCACCGGGAATGACTCCGCGCGATTTGCTCGAACGAATCGCAACCGGTCAGGTGATCCAATATCCGTTGACCGTGGTCGAGGGCTGGACCTTCCAGCAATTACGACAGGCACTGGCGGCGCATCCCAAGATCGCGCAGACCCTGCGGGAGGCGAGCGATGCCGAGATCATGGCGCGCTTGGATCGACCGGGGCGGCATCCCGAGGGCTGGTTTTTCCCGGATACCTATCATTTTCCCGCTGGCTTCACCGACGAAGCATTTCTGCGGCGGGCGCTGACGGCGATGGAGCAGCGTTTGGCGCGAGCATGGAGCCAGCGCGCCGCCGATCTGCCGCTGGATGATCCATATCAGGCACTGATTCTGGCATCGATTGTCGAAAAGGAAACCGGACTGACAGCGGAGCGGCCCGCCATTGCCGGGGTGTTCGCGCGGCGCCTGCGCGCGGGGATGTTGTTGCAGACCGATCCGACGGTGATTTACGGTTTGGGCGCGGCATTCGATGGCGATCTTCGCCGTCGCGATCTGGTCACCGATACCCCTTACAATACCTATACGCGCAAGGGTTTGCCGCCGACGCCGATTGCCCTGCCGGGAGCGGGCGCACTGGAAGCCGCCGTTCATCCGGCCGCTGGCGATGCCTTGTATTTCGTGGCCGACGGTCAGGGCGGTCATGTGTTTTCCAGAACGCTGGATGAACACAATCGGGCGGTCAGACGCTATCAGTTACGGGAGAAATGAGATGTCCGGCCGATTTGTGACGGTCGATGGCGGCGAGGGCGCCGGTAAAACCACCCAAATGGGATTCATGCGCGAGTATCTGGAGCGGCGAGGTTGCCGGGTGGTGGCGACGCGCGAACCAGGCGGCACGTCACTGGGCGAGGAAATTCGCGCACTGTTGCTTGGACATCGCGATGGGGGCATGGCGCTGACGGCGGAGACGCTGCTGATGTTCGCCGCCCGTGCCGAACATTTGGAACGAGTGATTCGACCAGCGCTAGCCGCTGGTTACTGGGTACTGTGCGACCGCTTTACCGACGCCACCTATGCTTATCAGGGCGGTGGTCGCGGCCTGTCTTTGAAGCGAATCGCGGTGCTGGAGGAATGGGTGCAGGGCGCGCTGCGTCCCGATTTGACCCTGTTGCTCGATTTGCCGGTTGCGACGGGATTGGCGCGGGCCGGAAAACGCGGCGTGGCGGATCGCTTCGAACGGGAAGATGTGGATTTTTTTGAGCGAGTTCGGGCGATATACCTGGAACGAGCCGCCCACGAGCCCGACCGTTACCGAGTCGTGGACGCCAGCCAATCGGTCGAGGTGGTGCAAGCCGAAGTGGAAACCATGCTAGCCGAGTGGCTGGAGAGCGATTGATGGACCCGCGTCTCTCCTGGCATCGCGAGCAGTGGCGACAAATCCAGCAACGACGCAGTGCCGGCCACCTGCCGCACGCGCTGCTGCTGGTCGGTCCGCCCGGGATGGGCAAAGGCTTGTTCGCCCGCCGGTTGGCGCGGGCGCTGTTGTGCGAAGCGCCCACCGCCGAAGGAGAGTCCTGCGGTCAATGCCGGAGTTGCCGGCTGTTCCAGGCAGGCAGCCATCCCGATTACAGTCCGGTGCGGCCACTCGAAGAAGGCAAGGTCATCAAGATCGATCAGGTCCGCGAACTGTGCGCCTTTCTTGGCTATACCGCGCAGTATGGCGGTTACAAGATCGCCCTGCTGGAACCGGCCGACCGCCTCAACGGCAATGCCGCCAACAGCTTGCTGAAGACACTGGAAGAGCCGCTGGGCGCCTGTCTGTTACTGTTGGTGACCGCTTGGCCGGCGCGCTTGCCCGCCACCGTGCGTAGTCGTTGTCAGCGGCTGAGCTTCGGGATACCGTCGCCGACGCTGGCCGTTCCCTGGTTGGCCGCGCGGGTGACGGAGGGTCCCGACGACCCGCAAACGTTGCTCGATTGGGCCGGCGGTGCCCCGTTGGCGGCGCTGGCCTATGCCGACGAGGGACACTGGCGCTGGCGGCGGGAACTGGCCGAAGGTTACGAGCAGGTATCGGTGGCTCGGGCCGACCCGATATTGGTTGCGGAAAGCTGGCTGAAGGAGAGCCTGACCGAAAATCTGCGCTGGCTGATCGGTTGGCATACCGATCTGATTCGGCTTAAGATGAATCCCGAACCGCCGCGTCTGAATAATGTCGATTTAGGTGACATGTTACGGCGTTGGGTCGATCGATACCCATTGCGTGTCCTGTTCGAGCGTTTGGACGCGGCGATCCAGTTGTACACGTTATGCACGACCACGCAAGCCAACGCGCAACTGCTACTGGAAGCGTTTCTCGCTGGCGGCGCGGATCCTTGTTGAGATCATTCTTGGCGTCTTGCCGACGCGGTTTACCGGAGGCCGAACGATATGGCGGGTCCACGACAAGGTGTCATTTCCCTCGCCATCAAGGACAAGGCGATGCTGCATGCCAGCTATATGCCCTTTATCAACGGGGGAGGGATTTTCATCCCGACCGAGAAATCCTTTGAACTGGGTGACGAGGTGTTTCTGTTGCTCACTTTGCTGGAGGACCCGGAGCGCTTTGCCATCACCGGCAAGGTCACCTGGATCAATTACCGGACCACGCCAGGCGGTCGGCAGATGGGGGTTGGCATTCAGTTCGGTGGCGTGGAGGGGGCCAATCTGCGAAAGAAGGTCGAAGCATTGCTGGCCGGTTATACCCGCGCCGAGCAAATGACCAACACCATGTAAGCGCGCTGACGAACGATGTTGGTCGATTCTCACTGCCATCTGGACCGGCTTGATCTGGAGCGTTTCGGCGGTTTGGCCGGCGTGCTGGAGACTGCCGAGGCGCACGGCGTGACCCGGTTGCTGAGCGTGGCGACGGATCTGGAAAGCTGGCCGGCGCTGGCCCGATTGACCGAACCCTATCCGAAAATCGCCCTGTCGGTGGGGGTGCACCCCAGCGAGGACGGTGGGCGTGCCCCAACGAAGGCGGCGCTGACAGCACTGGGCCGCGAATCGCGGGTGGTGGCCATCGGCGAAACCGGGCTGGATTACCACTACGGCGCCGACAGCGCCGACCGCCAGCGCGACTGGTTCCGCGTTCACATCGCCGCCGCTCGGGAACTGGGTAAGCCGCTGATCGTGCATACTCGCGCCGCCCGCGCCGATACCCTGCGTGTCTTGGAGGAGGAAGGTGCAGCCGAGGTCGGCGGGGTGCTGCATTGTTTCACCGAGGACTGGGCCATGGCGGAACAAGCGCTGGCCTTGAACTTTCACGTCTCGTTTTCCGGCATTGTCACCTTCAAGAATGCCAAACAGATTCAGGAGGTGGCCCGGCGCCTGCCGGCCGAACGGTTGCTGGTGGAAACCGACTCGCCCTATCTGGCGCCGGTTCCGCATCGGGGTAAACCCAACCAACCGGCTTGGGTTCGCCATGTGGCGGAGTTCGTCGCCGGCTTGCGCGGCGAGCCGTTGGAGCGGGTGGCCGCGACCACCACCGCCAATTATGGTCGGCTATTCGGAGTAACAGTGGAGGCGGAGTAGAATGGATGTTTCGGAACTGCGCGACCGGATTCGTCGCTGCCTGCACCCGACTCACCAACTGGATACAATCACCGGCGATCATGCGGTGGCGGGGCTGGAGCGCGAAGAGCGGACCTTGATGCCGGCGGCGGTGCTGGTGCCGCTGGTGGAGCGGCCCGAGGGCTTGACCGTGCTGCTGACCCAGCGCACAGCGCATCTGGAGCATCATGCCGGCCAGATCAGTTTTCCCGGCGGTCGCGCCGAGGAGCATGATCGCAGTCCGGTGGAGACCGCGTTGCGCGAGGCGGAGGAAGAAATCGGCTTGCATCGCCGGTCTGTCAGAGAGATCGCCGGCTTTCTCGATGTGTACCAGACCGTGACCGGCTTTCTGGTCACGCCGGTGGTGGGTTTCGTCGAACCCCCGTTCGACTTGACGCTGGATGCATTCGAAGTGGCCGAGGCCTTCGAGGTGCCGCTGGCGTTCGTGCTCGATCCCCGCCACCACGAGTATCGCAGCATGTACTACAAGGGTCAGCAGCGGCGCTACTACGTGATTCCGTACGAGAACCGCTTCATTTGGGGGGCGACCGCCGCCATGCTGGTCGGGTTCGCCCGGCGACTAAGGAGTCCGCTGTTGTCCTGAAAGGGAGGCATCGCTGCTCGCGCCCCGATGGTGGACGAACTGCCGCAGCAGGAACTCCTCGTCGCGTGGGGTCAGATCGAACAGCAGGCTGGCCTGTCCGACGGTTTTCAGGGTGCAATGCCCCCCGTGATCGGCGATCCAGAGCAACGCCCGGCGCAACGCCTCGCCCTCGGGGATGAGCGGTCTCATGGCGGCCTCCCGTGTTCCCTTTCGAGCCATTATACACCCAGCGGCTCCCCGGGTTATTATTGCCGCCTGAACGGTAGCATCCGGTACAGAAAACGGTCGCGGTCGAACAGGTGGTGCTTGAGGCCGAGACCGACGTGCCAGGCGATGAACACCACTGCGGCGTAGCCGGCGAGAATGTGCAGCAGTCGCGCCAGCGCCGCGAGCCACTCCTGTTTACCGATGGGATCGGGCAGTATGTAAACGCCGAACAGTTTGATCCCGTAACCGCCGGCCATCACGAACAGGTACCCACTGATCGGCAGCAGGAACATGCAACCGTACAGCAACGTTTCGTTGCGGTGGGAAATCGCCCGCTCGGCCGGCGACAGGGTGGGCGCCCATTCCGGCAGGGGCGTGGTCTTGCGCCAGATCCACCGCGCCAGCGCCAGCGCAAGTAGCACCAGGCCGATGGATTTGTGCCAGTTATAGTAGTCGTTCGGGTTCAGACCGAACAGCGCGCTGTCCCGGCCGAGGCGCGTCATGATGTTGGCGCTGAGGTACTGCCAGACGAACAGCAGAAATACCGCCCAATGCAGGAAGCGGGTCATCGTGCCGTATTGGTCGGCTGAATTCTTGAGCGGCATGACTGAATCCTCGTCGGGTGAATTTAAGGGGATGCGGAATAGCGGGTTTCCGCCACGCTATTCCATCGTGCCACCGACTCGCAGCCACTCGTCCAGAAAGCCATCGCACCAGCGATCCAGCGCCGCGTCGTGGCGGGCGTGGTGGCCGCGCTGTTCGATCGCCGATTGCGCGCCGGGCGCGGCCAGTTCCTTCGCCCCTTCCACCAGCCATGCATCCAGAATTTTCCGGTTCATCTCCGGGTGAAATTGCACCCCAAAGGCGTGGGTGCCGTAGCGGTAGGCTTGATGCGGGAAGCGTTCGCCGGTGGCCAGCAATTCGGCGCCGGCCGGCAGCTCGAAACCTTCGCGGTGCCAGTGATAGACGTGTAGTGGAGATTCGAACACGGTTTGGCCGGCGGCGGTGGGTTGTACCGGGAAATAGCCGATTTCCGCCAGTCCCGCCGGATGCGGTTTGACCGCCGCCCCCAGCGCTCGCGCCAGTAGTTGCGCGCCCAAGCAAATCCCCAGAAACGGGCGACCGGACGCCAATGCGGCGGGAATCCAGTCCAGTTGCGCCCGAATGCCTGGCAGCTTGTCGTCGTCGTTGGCGCTCATCGGCCCACCGAACACCACCGCTCCAGCGTAGCCGTCCATGCCGACCGGTAGCGGTTGGCCGGATTGCGGGTAGCAATAATCGGTCTGGTAGCCGCGTTCCCGCAGTTTGCGGCCACAGCGACCGGCGCCGCCGTCAGCGGTTTGCATCACCAGCAACAGACGGGGGAGTTCACTCATCGTGCTCGTCCTTCATGGTGGCTTGTCGGTAATCCTTCAGTGTTTCGGCGATCAGAAACGCCAGTTCCAGACTCTGCGAAGCGTTCAGGCGCGGGTCACATTGGGTGTGATAGCGGTCGGCCAGACCTTGTTCGGTGATGGCTTGGGCGCCGCCCAGACATTCGGTGACATCCTGGCCGGTCAGTTCGAAGTGCATTCCGCCAGGATAGCTACCCTCGGCGCGGTGGATGGCGAAAAAGCACCGCACTTCGTCGAGAATACGGGCAAAGGGTCGGGTTTTGTAGCCGGTGCTGGCCTCCAGGGTATTACCGTGCATCGGATCGCAGGACCAGATCACTTGTCGCCCCTCGCGCTGGACCGCGCGGATCAATGGCGGCAGGGCGGTGTCGATCCGATCCGCGCCCATGCGACTGATCAGGGTCAGCCGGCCCGGTCGGTCATCAGGGTTCAGCACGTCCAGCAGGCGTAGCAGCGTATCGGGGTCGGTGCTCGGCCCCAGCTTGAGGCCGATCGGGTTAGCGATGCCACGGGCGAATTCGACGTGGGCGCCGTCCAATTGCCGGGTGCGTTCGCCGATCCACGGCAAATGCGTCGAACCGTCGTACCATTCCCCGGTCACCGGTTCGCGCCGGGTCAGCGCCTGCTCGTAGCCCAGCAGCAGTGCCTCGTGAGAGGTGTAGAACTGCACTTGCCGCACCTGCGGGCCGGTGGCGGCGTCCAGGCCGCAGGCGCGTATGAACGCCAGCGTTTCGCTGATCCGGTCGGCGAGATCGCGGTAACGCGCGCCTTGAGGGCTGGCGCGCAGGAAATCCAGATTCCATTGCTGGACCCGGTGCAGGTCGGCGAAGCCGCCCTGCGCCAGCGCCCGCAGCAGGTTCAAGGTTGCCGCCGACTGCGAGTAGGCGCGTAGTTGCCGGCGTGGGTCGGGCCGGCGTGCTTCCGGGGTGAAATCGAGACCATTGACGATGTCGCCCCGATAACTGGGTAGCTTGACCCCGTCGCGGGTTTCGGTCGGAGCGCTGCGCGGTTTGGCGAACTGGCCCGCCATCCGCCCGACCTTGACCACCGGACAGGTGGCGGCGAAGGTCAGGACCACCGCCATTTGCAGCAGTACCCGAAAAGTATCGGTGATGGCGCGGTCGTGAAAGTCGGCGAAGCTCTCGGCGCAGTCGCCGCCTTGCAGCAGGAACGCCCGGCCGGCGGCGACTTCGGCCAGTTGCTGGCGCAAGGTTTCGATTTCGCCGGCAAACACCAGGGGCAGCGAGTGCGCCAGCCGTTGCTCGACCTCGGCCAGCGCTGTCGGTTCATCGTAGTCCGGCAGTTGCGCCGCCGATTTATTCCGCCAGCTTGCCGGGGTCCAGGGAGGCTGGGGGTGTTGCATGAGTTGAGGCATCGGTACGTCCGAAAGTTGCGTATGATTGAGTTTGCCGGTTCGAGTCGGGCGGAGGCGAACCCGGCCCGGCAAAATTAAAATAACCGTCGCGAAGGCACAATGACCCACGAACAATTTCATGGTGGTCCGATGTGACGGCCGCCAACCCGCCGGCAAAACCGCCAGCAAAAATAACCCTCGTGCGTCCATCATGTTTAAGTCGTTGATCGCTTGGCATCCTTCGCCTTATCTGCTTCTGGTGCTGACCACGCTGTTTTGGTCGGGTAACTTCGTGCTGGGCCGGGCGGTGCACACGGTGTTTTCGCCGTTCACCCTGTCGTTCTGGCGCTGGGCGGTGGCGCTGGCGATCCTGCTGCCGTTCGTCTGGGGTTCGCTGAGCGAGCAGAGAGCGCTGCTGCGTCGCCACGGGCCGATTCTGCTGCTACTCAGCGTGCTCGGCGTGGTCAACTTCAATACCTTCGTCTATATCGGCCTCCAGTCCACCACCGCCACCAATGCCGTCATCATGCTGTCGATCACGCCGGTATTGATCGTGGCGCTGTCGTTCCTGCTGCTGCGTCAGACCGTGACCCGCTGGCAGGCGTTGGGCATTCTGGTATCGTTAGCGGGGGTGTTGGCGATCGTCGCTCGCGGCGATGTTCAGGCGCTGCTGATGTGGCGGATCAATGCCGGCGATCTGTGGATTCTGGCGGCGGTGGCCAGTTGGGCGCTGTATTCGGTTTGCCTGCGTTGGCGGCCGGCGGGACTCAAGCCGCTGAACTTTCAGGCCGCGACCATGGTGATCGGGATGATCGTGCTGACGCCGCTGTACGGCTGGGACTTGGCGCACGAGCGTTTTGTCGCCGTGAACACCGCGACCGTGGCCAGCATTGGGTATTTGGCGCTGTTCCCCTCGATCCTCGCCTACATCTTCTGGAATCGGGCGGTGGCGGAACTGGGCGCTAATCGCACCGGGCAATTCCTGCACCTGATGCCGGCCTTCGGCGCGGTGCTGTCGATGATCTTTCTGGGCGAACGGTTGTACGCCTTTCACGCCGCCGGCATCGGTTTGATCGGGTTGGGGATCTGGCTGGCGACGGTGTACGGGCGGAAATCGGGTTGAGAAGGATGAGTGTCGTTTCCTTGGGGTCCGATGGGAAAAATTCGCCCGTCGCGGCTGAGTCGGTTTTCCCGCGATGGGTGGCGAAGCGCGGCGCTGGGTTCGCGCGATGCAGCCGTGGAATCGTGTCGGAGCCGCGCAATTCGACAGCCACTCAGGTGGAAACTATAGTAACCCAGTAGTAACCCAGGGGTTCCGTCGGCGACGGTGTGCGTCCTCAGCCGGCGGCCGACCCGGTTCTGCATCTTCATCCGGTTTCGTCAGCACTTCACATAAGGAAGCTGTCCATGTCCGTTCCCAGCAATCTGCCGGCCTGGCAAGAACTGAAAGCCCATCATGCCGCTATCGCCGATCTGCATTTGCGTGATTTATTCGCCACCGACCCGGGGCGTTTCGCCAAGTTCTCCCGGCGGTTCGGCGATCTGCTGGTCGATTTTTCCAAGCACCGCATCACCGAGGAAACCTTGCGCCTGTTGGCCGAGTTGGCCCGTCAGGCGGGAGTACCCGCCTGGGCCGAGCGGATGGGCAACGGCGAGATGATCAACCACACCGAACGCCGCTCCGTGCTGCATGTCGCCCTGCGCAACCGCGGCAACCGGCCGATCCTCGTCAACGGGCAGGACGTGATGCCGGGCGTGAACGAGGTGCTGGAGCACATGCGCAAGTTCTCCGAGCAGGTTCGGCGCGGCAAGTGGCGTGGCCACACCGGCAAGCGCATCCGCGATGTGGTCAACATCGGCATCGGCGGTTCCGATCTCGGGCCGAAGATGGTTTGCCAGGCGCTGGAGCCCTACGGCGATCCGACCTTGCGGATGCACTTCGTCTCCAACGTAGACGGCGCGCACATCAGCCATGTGCTGGCTGATTGCGATCCGGAAAGTACGCTGTTCATCGTCGCCTCCAAGACCTTCACCACCCAGGAGACCATGACTAATGCGCATACCGCCCGCGCCTGGTTGATCAAGGAATTGGGCGACGAGTCGGCGGTGGCCAAGCACTTCGTGGCGGTGTCCACCAATGCCGCCGGAGTGAGCAAGTTCGGTATCGATACCGCCAACATGTTCGAGTTCTGGGATTGGGTCGGCGGGCGCTATTCGCTGTGGTCGGCCATCGGCCTGCCGATCATGGTCTATCTCGGCGTGGAGCACTTTACCGAGCTGCTCGAAGGCGCGCACGAGATGGACGAGCACTTCCGCACCGCGCCGCCGGAGGAAAATCTACCGATGATCCTGGCGCTGCTCGGTGTCTGGTACATCGACTTTTTCGGCGCCGACAGCCAGGTGACGCTGGTTTACGACGATTATCTGCGCTCGTTGCCCGACTATCTGCAACAACTGGACATGGAGAGCAACGGCAAGTCCATCGACCGGGACGGTCAGGCGGTTCAGGTCAAGACCGGCCCGATTCTATGGGGCGGTTTGGGGAACAACGGTCAGCATGCGTTCTACCAACTGCTGCATCAGGGGACGCATCTGGTGCCGGCGGATTTTCTCGCCCCCGCGCACAGCCCGAATCCCATTGGCGACCATCATCCGATTCTGCTGGCCAACTGTCTGGCGCAGGCCGAGGCGCTGATGGTGGGCAAGACCGAGGCGCAGGCCCGCGCCGAACTGGAAAAGCAGGGATTGAGCGGCGAGGCGCTGGAGCAGTTGTTGCCTTATAAAGTTTTCCCCGGCAACCGGCCGAGCACCAGCCTGTTCTATCATCGCCTGACTCCGCGGGTGCTGGGCGCGCTGCTGGCGCTGTACGAGCATAAGGTGTTCACTCAGGGCGTGATCTGGAACATCAATTCCTTCGATCAATGGGGTGTGGAGTTGGGCAAGCAACTGGCCAACGCCATCCTGCCGGAGTTGAAGGGCGAGCGGCCGGCGGCCGGTCACGATGCATCGACTCTTGGCCTGATCAACTTCTGCCACGAGGAGAATTGATGTTCGTGGGGCGGCGTTAATACGCCGCCCCAGTCATTGGCGCGATGAATCGCCGCATTGACTCCGACCAAGGGCGGCCGGGATTTGCAGTCCAGATCACGCGGGTTGACCGCGCGGCTGGGTTAGTAAGACTTTTTCTGCTCGGCCTTGCGTTCGATGGCCTGCCCGGCGGACTTCAGATCCTGACCGGCCCCCTTGACGGTGTTGCAGCCGCTCAGACCAGCGCCGGTCAGGCACAGGGATGCGGCGAATAACCACAGGATCAAACTGGTGGGTTTATGCTTCATGGGCTGGATCTCTCGATGCATTTGCATAACTAGCGAACAACTGGTTTACGGGTCGCTCCGGGCCACCGGTGATGGCGAGGTGAATAACTTGGTGCGATCGCTCCCGCCGTGATTGCGCGCGACCGCGCGGTGCATGAACCTCCCAGCGCTTTGGGTGCTGACGATGACGTATGATGCTTTTATACTCAACTTTCACCAAACGTTCATCTGTCCACAATAAAACCATGATCAGGAGGACAACCCGATGCTTGGAGAGAGCCACGATCTGTTCCACGAATTCCCCGAATACAAGGATCGCATCGCCGAGTTGAAGGCCGCCGATTCCAGGTTTGCCGAGCTATACGACGAGTATCATGTGGTCAACGGCGAAGTGGAACGTATCGAGTTGCAGATCGAGACACCTTCGGACTTCTACACGGAAGACCTCAAAAAGCAAAGGCTGCATCTGAAAGACGAGATTTATACGATTTTGCGTAGGATGGCGCAGGCGCGGGCATCGGCCTGACGCTGTTTGCCGGGATCGACGGGGGCCGGGCGTTGCCGCAATGTTCGGCACCCTCGTTTTGACAGGATCGTCGATCCGATCGGCGTACCCTTTTTTCCCAGTCGTCCGTTCCTCACCTCCGAGGGCCGGGTTGCCCACCGTACCGGCAACGGTATCGCCCATCAGTTTCCCTTGTCTTGAAAATCAAACGGTCGGCGGGTCATCGGTCGGGTTGGGCGTTTGCGGCGGGATAGCTGCCGCTGGATCGGTGCGGGCGGCTTTGGTCCGAGCGCGGCGAAGCCGTCCGGTGGAGATGCCGGCTTCGGACAAAACGGACGACAAGCCTCGGACGGAAAGCGCTGGCGAGCTGTTTTCCGTCACCGAACCGGCGCGGGTCCGCCGCAGCCAAGCAAGTACCCGGCGTTCCACGGCATCCTGACCGGCCGGCGGCAGATCCCGATAAATCACAGCTCCCACGCCCAGCAACAGGGTCAGCCCGCCCAGAAAAGAGACCAGCGGTTGCATGAAGGCGATCGCCGACAGGGCCAGTAACAAGAACAGGATATGCCGGATCTTCAAGCGTGAGTCCTCGATGCGGTGGTCAGGGTTGACTTGGTGGACGCTGGGTCTGGGAGGGTTTGCGAACCAGGATAACCGTGCAGTTATCGTCGGGCAGGCTGCGCTGCTGGCGAATGGTTTCGGCCAGGACCTCCAGCAACTCGTCCATCAGCTCCTCCAAAGGCCGTTGCGGCTGCGCCAGCAGCGCCGGCCAACGCTGAATGAAAGCCTGCGGGCTGCTCAAGTGCCAGAGGCCGTCGCTGGCGATCAGGTAAATCCAGCCCGGTTCCAGCGTCAGCATGCGACGGTCGCCCAGGCCGCGTAGAAAAAGAGGCAAATTACCTTCATGCAGCTCGTACAGCTCGGCGTCGATAGTCTCCGCGTAAAGATGCGGCACGCCTAGGGTACTGCCGAGAATGAACGCCTGACTGATTTGGGAGCTGGTTTGAATGTGGACCTGTTGGAGCCACTGAGCGCCATTCAGCAGGCCGAGCATCGCCAGGTGAGTGGCCGGGACGTGATCCACGGTCAAACACTGGACTCGATGCTCGTCGATGGCGTACAGCCGCGAGTCGCCGACGTGAAACAGCATGGCGGGACCTTGACGAGGGATTTCCAGCAGCACCAGGGTGCAGCCGGTTTCCAGTCCCGCCGTGTGGAATTCCTGATAAAGCCGCTGGTGCAGGGCGTTAAGGGTTTCGGAGAGCTGGACAAGATCGGTGGCGGCTGGCAGGCCAAGCAGCCCTTCGATGACTTTCTCGGCGGCCTCCCGGCCGTGGCTGTGACCGCCCATGCCGTCGAGCACGGCGAGCCGCCGGTGTCCGGTTGGCCAATCGGCCAGCCGCAGTTGGGTTTCCTGTTCGTGCCACAGCAGGCGAGCCTGGCCCACGCTGTCCACGATCAGAAAATTATCCTGGTTTTCACGGCGACCGTGACCGGTCGGCGAAAGCAGCGAGCGCACGGCGATTTCCAACGAGGCATCGTCCTGGAGGGCCGCTTCCTCCGAAAGCGCCCCGGAATCGAATTCTCTCTTGGAAGTTACATTGTCCGGTAACGGCTGGTTGTGGGCGTTGGCCGGATTCGGGATGGTGGGGTCGGTGTGAGTGCGCATCTGTAGGCAGGGTCGGTCATGGATAAGGGCATCGCCACAGGTATGTTAAACCCCCGCGCGATGGAACCCCATGGAATCTCTTGGCGAGTGGCGTCAGCTAGTTTCATCATTCTGCTAAACTAGACAATAATGCAGTTTATAGTCGCCAATTCAAACACATCTTCAGAATCGCACGGCGAATCCGTAGCTTATGAATCTCGAAACGCGTCTTGAAGAACTTGCGGCAGCGTATGCCGCCGGCCGGTTGGACGAAGCCGAACTGGCTCGCCGCCAGGAGACCTTATTGCGGGAAGCGGTTTCGGAGGGTCGCGCCGAGAGCATTCAGTCTACGGTGGGCGGACTGACGATCGGTGCCGAGACCGATCCGCAAATACCGTCGCTCTGGCGGGAGCAGGAACTGGAGGCGCTGGAAACCGGGGTGGTGATCGGACCCGCCGAGCGGCGGGTCCGTCTGTTGCACGATCTCAGCGGCCGGAGACGGATATGGCTGGCGCGCGTCGTCATGCCGGATTCCAAGAGCGGCAACGGCGCGGACGGCGATTTCCGCGCCATCAAGCTCTTTCTGCCGGCGGGCTTTCTAGCTGGCCCGCGCGAATCCGGGCGCGACGAACGGGCATTGCGAGCGGATCTGATCGGCTTGCGCGCCTATCTGACCAAGGTCAAGGCCCGGGTGGAACAGGCCGCGAAGCTCGTGCATCCCAACATCGCCGGGATCGAGGGCTGGCGGCATGGCGCCGATGGCTGGGCGTTCGCCGAGATGGAATACATCGATCATCGGCAGGGGCGTACCTTTGGTCAATTACTGCAAGAGCAGGATCAAAACGGCTTGCCTTGGGAAACGGTGCTGCAATGGCTCAGCCCGGTGGCGGCCGCACTGGATTATGCCCGGCGGGAACATCGATTGCCCCACCAGCATTTGGACGCTGACATGGTGTTTGCCAGTGACCAGGGGGGAATCAAGCTGTTGGGGTTCGGGTTGGCGACCGAACCGCGAGAGCCGCGCAGCGTCCTGTTCAGCGCTGGCCTGTTCAGCACCGGCGGCTCGGCGGGGGAGGCGACTGCCGAAGGCGCGGTGGAATCGGTCGCCGCCGACATCGCCTTCCGCCGCGACGTGTACGCCCTGGCCTTGCTGGTTTACCAGGCGCTGGCTGGGCGGAGCGCCTATGCAGTCCAGGGCGATTCGCCCAATATGGTGCCGCGCCCGCCAGGATTGATGGATGACGCTTGGCGCGTCCTACGGCGAGGCTTGGCCTATCCCAGCGAGTTGTGTCCGACCGAGGCTGGCGCGTTCATCAGCGCGTTGGATGCGGCGCAGCGGCCGACGGTGGCGGCGCGCCAAGGACTGAATTCGATCCTGAGCTCCCGTCGGATGCTGGTGGCGGGTTTGGGCCTGGTTGCCGCTGTGGCGATTTTCTGGCTGGCCACGCGACAAGAACAGACGCTTGAATCCGGTCAGCGCCCTCCGGTTGCCGCCGGCGAACCCGCTCGGGGCACGGAAACGCTACCGACCGATGACCAGGCCGCCTCCTCGCACGAGGTGGAAAGCGCGGTCGATCTGCGCGCTTTCGAAGCCGCCAAACGGGTGAACACGCTGCTGGCTTATCGGTTGTACCTGCAACGCTGCCCGCGCTGCGGCTACGAGAAGCCAGCGCGACAGGCCATTTCAGACTTGGAAATCCAGCAGCAAGTCGGTGAACTCAAGGCGAAGTTCGAAGTTCTGATGCAAGATCTGGACCAGAAAGGTGACGGCGGGCAGGGCGATCAAGCCTTGGCCCAACTGAACGCCCTGGCGAAACTGGTGCCGGACGATCCGTTCATTGCTGACGGGCGGCGGCGAGTGGTGCTTGTTTGGACGGCGCTGGTGCGGTCTAGCCTGGATCGCTCGGAGCTGGGCGCCGCCCATAAATGGTACAAAAAGCTTGAAGCCATGCAGCCGTCCCCGCCCGAACTGGTGGAATTGACCCGGAGGTTGGAGGAAGCCGAAGCGATGGATAAGGCTCGGCGTCTGGATGCCGACGCTTTTGCCACTGCCCGACGTGCCAACACCCGCGAATCGTATTGGGCCTATCTGGACCGCTGCGCGTCGGCATGCGGTCACCGGGCCGAAGCCGAGACCGCGCTGACTCGACTGAGCCCGAACAACCCACTGATACGGGATCGGCTGAACGACGGTTCGCAGGGTCCGGAAATGATTGTCATCCCGGCTGGCGGATTTTTAATGGGTTCCCCATCTAACGAAAAAGGCCGCTACAGCGACGAGCCGTTACATTCGGTACGGATTGCGAAATCCTTCGCCATCGGTAAGTACGAAGTGATGTTTCACGAATACGACCACTTCGCGACGGCGGCGGGGCGTCCGTTGCCTCCCGATCAGGGTTGGGGGCGCGGCCGGCGCCCGGTGATCAATGTGGGCTGGCGGGATGCCACGGCCTATGCCGATTGGCTGTCCCAGCAAACCGGCCAGCGCTACCGCTTGCCCACGGAGGCGGAGTGGGAATACGCGGCGCGCGCCGGGACGCGAACCAGCCGCTATTGGGGCGACGATCCCGACCGAGGCTGCGCCTATGCCAACGCCGCCGATTTGGACGGCAAGCGGGTTTTTGTCGGCTGGACGGTCATGCAATGTCATGATGGTGAGGTCTATACGGCGTCGGTCGGGAGTTACCGGAACAACGATTTCGGCTTGCACGACATGGCCGGCAACGTGCTGGAATGGACCTGTTCGCTCTATGACGAGAACTCCCAGGCGCCCATTCAGAGTTGTGAGGCGCCGGCGGCGGGCCGCCAGTTCGTGGTGCGCGGCGGCTCCTGGAACGACGAGCCGCGCAACGTGCGTTCGGCCGAACGGCATCGCAGCGATCCCGATTTCCGAGATTACTTTCTGGGCTTTCGCTTGGTGCGCGAACTGCCTTGAGCGTTTCGCCGCCCTGAATGAGGAATCATGAAGACCGCCGCGCGGGGTGGGTTCTGGCCAGTCGTCGAGAGTGTGGGCGCGTTGGTGGCCGGTCCCCTGACGCGATTGCGGGAGGAGTTGGATTTCCTGGCGATCGTGCTGATCAGCGCGGGCCTGGTCACGCGGGGGCAGTGGCGGTTTCTGTTCAGGCATACCTTGCAGCAGATCTATTTTACGGCGGTGCAAAGAGCATACATCTTCACCGTGGTCGGCCTGATCATCGGTGCCCTGGTGGCGTTACCGCTGATCGTGTTCGGCATTCACGACCCCCTGTTGCTGGGGCGCATCATGCATATCATGATGTATCATCAGCTCGACCCCATTCTGGCGAGCTTGTTCGTGGCTGGGATGTCGGGCGCGGCCATCACCGCCGAACTGGGCGAACTCAAGGCCAATCAGGCGATCGAGCATTTGGTTGCGATGGGCTTGAACCCGTACGGTTTTTTCGTGTTGCCTCGTCTGATCGGCGTGGTGCTGTCGTTGCTGGTGTTGACTCTCTGGCTGAATGTTGGGGTAACGGTCGGGGCGGGGGGCATGCTGAGCGTCTATCAGAACATCCCGCCGACGGTTTTCTTCCGGGTTTGCTTGTCGGGGTTGAGCCACGGGTCGCTGGCGCTGACCGGCGGCATGGTGGTGATGCAGGGCATCCACATCGTCCTGGTGCAGACCCAGCGCGCTTTTCGAGTCAATGCCTATGTGGATATTCCCCGGGCGTTGCCCAGCGCGTTCGCGCAATCCTTCATCGGTTGCCTGATCATCACCCTGTTGGTTTCGCTGCTGCGTTATGGCTGAGACCTTGGTGCGGTTGCGTGGCCTGGAGCTGAATCTGCACCCGCCGCCGCGTCCTTTCGATTTTCGAGCCATGGCGGGCGAGACATGGATGCTGGTGGGCGCGGTCGGTTCGGGCCGGCGCGAGCTGATTCGAACGATCGCCGGTTTGGCCGTGCCCCGAACCGGCCACATCGAACTGTTCGGGCAGGTCGTGGAACGGATGAATCCGCGCGCGCGGGCGCGACTGCGCGGCCGGATCGGGGTGGTGCTGGAACATGCGGGCCTGGTGCCGGCCTGGAGCGTGTTTGAAAATCTGGCGCTGCTGGTGCGTTACCACCGTTTGGTGCCGGACGGCGAGATCGAAGGCTATGTGACGGCTTTCGTGGAGGCCTGCCGGTTGCCGCCGGCGATCCTGGCGCGACAAGCCAACGAACTATCGCCGCTGGAAAGCAGTTGGATCGGTTTGCTGCGGGCGCTGATCATCAAGCCCAGGCTGTTGCTAGTCAGTGCTTATCTGCCGCGGGAAACCCTGGTGGCGGGTTATGGCGTGTGGACGTTTTTCGAAGAGATGGTCGTGCCGATGCAGATGACGATTCTGGTCGATGCCGGTCCGCAAGCGCTGCCGATGGGTCCGAAAACCGACCTGCTGGTCATGGACCAGGGGACATTGCTGGCGGCGGGTAGAGCCGTGGACCTCGCCGGGCATCCGGATGCCCTGGTCAGACGCTTCGCGCGTTTCGATCATGCTTGAGACCCTGATCAGCGCCCGTTACCGGTTCTACCAGCGCGCGGTGGGCTTGCTGGTCCTGGCCACGCTGGGCGTGCTGTTCGCCATGCTGTGGATGACCAACCGCCAATTTGGATTTTTCAGTCAGATCTACCATCTGCACGGATTTCTCGACAACGTCAAGAGCATCCAGAGAGCCACCCCGGTCACCTTGGCGGGATTGAAGATCGGCGAGGTATACAATCTGGCGATCACCGACTACAACCGGATTCGCATCGAACTGATTCTCGACCGCGAATATCAGTCGCGCATCCGCGAGGATTCAGTCGCTCAAGTCAAGACCGACCTGTTGGGTAACGCCCACATCGAAATCAATATGGGCAACCCCGCGCGGTCGGTGTTGCGGGATGGGGCGGACATTCCCTTTGTGCGCTCTCCCGATCTGGATGCATTGCTGAGTCAGGCTCAGGAACAGTTGACCCAGGTATCCGGCGTGTTGGCCAACGTCAGGACCATCACGGAGGAACTCAAGAAACCCGAGGGCGGGTTGCTGGGGACGCTGGATGCCTTTGCCCGGGTCACGCAGGAATTTTCGACCCGGCTGTCCGGTTACCTGCAACGGATCGACGGCGTCCTGCGCAACGCGGCCGAACTGAGCGGACAACTCGGTCCCTTGCTGCGGGAGCTGACGGCCGTCAGTCGGGAGGCGAGCCGTTCGGCCGCAGACTTGGCTGCGGTCGGCGCGCGAATCCGCGAAGGTCAGGGCGTGCTCGGCGGCATGACCGATAGCAATAGCCCGCTTTCTCGCGATGTGGCGGCCAGCACGCGTAAGTTGCGGGCGGTGCTGACGGGATTGGAAAAGCTGACCGACCGATTGCCGGCTTATGGCCAGCAGGTCGAGCGGATCCTGCAACAGACCGAACGCATGACGGCCAAGCTGGCCGAAGCCAGCTCGCAGGTGCCCGGATTGATCGACAAGGGCCGCTTGGTGGCCGAGGACGTGGATGACATGGTCGGCGGAATCAAGCGCAGTGCGTTGCTTCGCATCCTGAATCCGGCGGAACCGGGCCGGCGCCTGCTGGAGGCGCCTCGGGATATCGAATGGTCCGCGCCCGTCGCGCCGCCTCCCTAGCAACCGGATGGTGGCGCGTGACCGGCGGATGGCGAACATGGCGCTGAGATGCGGCCGGGGCGCGGTGCTACTGGCGGGCGGGTTGTTGGCGGGGCTGACGGCCTGCGGTGGTCCGGCGCCGACACCGTTGCAGTCGCAATACCAGAGTAGCGAGGAACGGGCGCTGCGCTACTACGCAAGGGGCGAATTGCCGCGAGCCTTGCAGGGTTTTCAGGACAGCCTGCGCTGGGCCGAAATCGCCGACGATCGTCCGGCGATCGTGGCGCAGTCCCTGAACGTGGGCGCGGTCGCGCTGGCGCTGGGCGAGTGGTCACTGGCGGAACGGAATTTGCGAAAGGCACTGCGGGTGGCGACGGCGCTGCCCGATCCCGCAAGCCTGTTGCAGGCGCGTTTGGGTCTTGCGGAGATCCAATTGCGGCGCGGTCGATTCGCGGCCGTGCGGACGGAATTCCAGCGCGCGCTGGACCAGGGGCGCGAGCAGCGGGACAATGCCGCCGTGCTGGCGGCGCTGAATGGTTTAGGGTTGACTTACAAGGGCTTGGGGCAAGTACGCGAAGCGCGGCAATTCATGGACGAGGCTGAGGCGCTGGCGCGTTCCAGCGGGGAAAAGCGCTTGTTGGCGGCGGCGCTGGCCAATCGGGCCAGCCTGGCGCTGTCGGTCGGCGAGACCCGCCAAGTCGATGCTTGGCTCGCGGAAGCCGTCGAGCTGGATCGGGAAGCCGAAAATTTGCCCGGTCTGGCGCACGATCTGGCCCTGTTGGCACGGGTGCGCCAGGAGCAGGGTGATTCGCGCGGCGCGCTGGAACTTTATCGGCAGGCCCGAACCATCGCCCGGCATACCGGCCAGCAGGTTCAGGCCCAGGAGTACGAACAGGCCATCGGTCTGCTGGAGCGCGAATCCAGTGTGCCTTTGCGGTAGGGACAGGTAAAATCGTTTATGGAAAGCGGCGGATTCGAATAAAACCGCCCCATTTGTTTTCGGAATTTTTGGAGTGTTCGGAACGGCCGCGCGGCTCTGCCGGAAGTGCCTGAAGGTGCTCGCCGATACCACGATAGGATGCCATGACCAAGAAATCCAACACGCTACCCGTCGGTTATCGCCTGCATCAGTACCGCATCGAAGCGGTGCTGGGCGCGGGCGGATTTGGGATCACCTACAAGGCCGTGCACGAAGCGCTGCAAACCCGGGCGGCGGTTAAGGAATACTTCCCGGTGGAATGGTCCTACCGGGACCGCAACGATATCAATGTGCTGGCCAATACCCAAGGCACCTTGCCGACCTCCGAGGTCGGTGAGGAAGCTTGCTACGCCTGGGGTCTGGAACGGTTCCTCAACGAAGCGCGGATCCTGGCTCAGGTCAATCATCCCGGCGTAGTGCGGGTGCGGGATTTCTTCGAAGGGAACGGCACCGCCTATATCGTGATGGACTACGAAGACGGCGAAGCGCTCAGCCAGTTGCTACAGCGGGAAAAAACCCTGCCGGAAGAACGAGTTCGCCGCTTGGTCGACGATGTGTTACCGGCGCTGAAGGCGGTGCATGACCAGGGCTACCTGCATCGCGATCTGAAACCCGCCAATCTTTATCTCCGCTCGGATAACCGCACGATTCTGATCGATTTCGGCGCGGCCCGTCAGGCGCTGGGCCGGCGCAGCAAGAGCGTCACCAGCGTGTTTTCGCCGGGTTACTCCCCGATCGAGCAATATCTGGTCGATGGGAAGGGTTACGGTCCATGGACCGATATTTACGCCCTGGGCGCGGTGTTGTATCACTGCGTGACCGGCGCCGCGCCGATCGAGGCGCCGGCGCGAGTGCTCGACGATCCGCTGCGCCCCGCGGAGGAAGTCGCGGCCGGGAGATACAATCCGACTTTGCTGCGGCTAATCGACCGGGCCATGGCGGTCCGACCGGAGAGACGGTTCCAATCGATCGAGCAAATGCGGGTAGCCCTGAATGCCCCCCTGGAAGATAGCGGCGAGCGTACGGTCAAGCTGGAACTGCCGTTGCGTCCCGATTTGCATCGCAGCGGCGAGAAGCCGCGTCCGGCGCTGGTCGAACCGGCGCGGGAACCGTTACCATCGCCGGCGCGGCCCCGATGGAATGGATGGCGTTGGGGAATCGGCCTTCTGGCGATATTGGCGGTGGGAGGGGGCGGGATTGCGTATTGGTTGACGGGGCCGCCGACGTCCTCGAACGGGCCGCCCGTCGAGCCGGCTAAGCCGCCTGTGCCGCTCAAGCCGGCGCCGCCAGCCAACCCGCAGTCCGGCCAGATCTACACCGATCCCGAGACCGGCATGGTGTTCGTCTGGGTTCCACCCGGCTGTTTCGGCATGGGCAGCCCGGAAAACGAAAAGGATCGCAGCGCCAACGAAGTGCCGCATCGGGTCTGCCTCAAAGGTTTCTGGATGGGTCAATTCGAAGTCACCAATGAGCAGTACCGGCGTTTTGACGCCAATCACGACAGCGGCGGCTACGATACCCATGATCTGAACGCGCCCGAGCAGCCGGTGGTGCGGGTCAAGTGGCAGGAAGCGGCCGCTTACGCCGATTGGCTGTCCGAAAAGACCACCCTGCGATTCCGCCTGCCGACCGAGGCGGAATGGGAATATGCGGCGCGCGCCGGCAAGACGATCTCCCGCGACTGGGGAGAAGATCCGAACCGAGCGTGCGATTACGCCAACATCTACGATGCGACCGCCAAGAAAGCCCTGCAATTCAACTGGGCCAATTATCCTTGTGATGACGGTCAGGCCGTGGCCGCCCCGGTGGGCAAGTACAAGGCCAACGCGTTTGGTTTGCACGACATGCTGGGCAATGCCGCCGAATGGACCTGCTCGGATTACGATAGCACGTACTCGGGCGGCGAGACTCGCTGCGCCGATCAGAGCGCGGCGGCGGTGGGGCGCCGGATGTTACGGGGAGGTTCGTGGTCGGATTATCCGGGTTTGGTGCGGTTCGCCTATCGGTTTCCCGCATCCCCGCAATACGGGAAATTCGACCTGGGATTCCGGCTGGTGCTGGAACCATGACGAGCACGGTGGCCGGCCGTTTGGCCGGCGGCGGAGGAGAAGGTGTGGACAGAGTGATTCTCAAGCTCTTGAAACCGATGCTGGCGCTGCTTTTCGTGTTGGCGAGTTGGTTGCCGGGGTTGGCGCTGGCGGCGGATAAACCGCCCGAACGGATGACGGCGACGGTGATCGAATTCGCGGTGCGCGGCGGCCTGAACGAACAGGCCGGAGCGATCATCGCCGATCTGATGATGTCGGCGATCGCCAATACGGGACGTTTCACCTTGAAAGACCGCTTGCCGCTGTCGGCGGCGGCCAAGATCGCCAAGGCGCAGGAATTCGGTTCCACCGGCCTGCTCGATCCCAAGACCGCCGCCGAACTGGGCCGGCTGTATGGGGTGGACGCCGTGGTAACCGGTGGCGTGTATAAACTCGGCGACCTGATCACCGTTACGGCGCGCTTGATCGACACCAAGACCGCATCCTTGTTGCGCAGCGGTCAGATCCAGGGCAAGGATATCGATACCATTCAGATCAAGGTCAACGAATTGGCGGCCATGATCACGGCGCCACCACCCGTGGCGCCGACCTATGCCCTGACGGTCAAGACCGATCCGCCCAGCGCCAATGTTCGCCTATTGAACAGCCCGACCCCGTATCAGCCGGGTGTCCGCTTGCCGTCCGGCAACTACGACATCGAAGTGACTCAATCAGGTTACGCAACCCGCAAGGAATCAGTGCGGATCGCGGATCGTGACGTGGCGCTGAATATCGCGCTGGAAAAAGCCAAATATGGGTTGACCGTTCGCTCGGAGCCGGCAGACGCGCAAATCCGGTTATTGAACAGTCCGATCGCCTATCAACCCGGCGTGCAACTGGTTCCCGGCGATTATCAGATCGAAGTGACGAGGGATGGTTACGCCTCCCACAAGTTTCCGCTGAAGATCGTCGACAGCGAAGTCACCGTGCCGGTGACGCTGAGCAAGCTGGAGTCGCCGCGGCCGGTACAGTACCGTTTGACCGTGCAGGCTGATCCCCCACAGGCTAAGGTGCGGTTGTTGAATGAAAAGACCGAGTATCGGCCCAGGGTGGAACTGGCGCCGGGTAGCTACACGGTGGAAGTCAGCCAGTCGGGTTACGAAACCCGGCAAGTGGCGGTGCGGATCGTCGATAGCGACGTGACGGTGCCGGTGGCGCTGACCAAGCAGCCCGAACCGGAGCGACCGACCCTATATCGGCTGACGGTGCATACCGAGCCCGCCAATGCCCGAATTCGGTTGCTGGGTATCCGTCCGAGTTACCAACCCGGCATCCAACTGGCGCCGGGTAGCTACACGGTGGAAGTCAGCCAGTCGGNNTACGAACNNCCAACAGGTACGGTGCGGATTGTCGACAGCGATGTGACGGTGCCGGTGGCGCTGGTCAAACAACCCGAACCCAGTGAGTATCAACTAACGGTGCGTGCCGACCCGGGGGATGCCCAGATCCGGCTGCGAGGTATTCGAGCCACTTACCGACCCGGAGTACGACTGCCGCCGGGCAACTACACGGTGGAGGTTTCCCGATCGGGTTATGAGACTAAACAAGTTGCGGTGCGGATCGTCGATGGCGATGTCACTTTGCCGGTTACGCTGGAAAGGACGGCGTCGGTTACACCACCATCCACGCCATCCACGCCGTCCGCGCCCCCGTCGCGGGCCGGAGCGTGGCGGATCGGCTCGGTGCGTGTGGACGGTTGGCTGAGCGGTGGGGACCGTTCCGAGGTCATGCGAGTGTTGAATGGCTATGTCGGGCAGACGGTGACCCGACAAACATTGTTGAACGGTGCGATGCAGGTTTATCGAACCACGGGCGTGACGTTGAGCTTTGTGGTGCGTAACAACACATCCGGTTCGGCGGATTTGTCGGCACGAATCGCAGGGCGGGCACGACGAACCTATGAAAGCTCGGTCCCCCTCATTACGCCCAGCCAGTTGGAAAACGCCGGGTTCGGAGTGTCGGTCGAGTGAGGCGGCCGGATCCGGCTGGCCTCCACCCGGAAGCACGGGCTGGCGCCTGACCAGCCCGCGCCGGGCACACCGGCCGCTCCCGGTTAGTAGCCGGGATGATCGATCATCGCGGTATGGTCGCCGCGTACGATCGGCAGGTAGCGCGGTTTCCAGAACCGGGCGCGCAGGTAGGTATCGAGATCGCGCCCGGCCAGATCGGTCTTGCCGGCCACGCCCTCTCTGAGCGATTGTTCGATCACCCGCACCGCGACGCGGATGCTGACCTCGCGTAGCTCGCCCACCGGCGGATAGACCCGGCCGGATTTCAGGTGCGCCGCTGCGGTATATTCAGCCAATGCGTAGGCGGCTTCCAATACCATGTTATCGGTGATCTCCCGGCATTCGGCCAGAATGGCGCCGAAACCCAGACCGGGGAAGATGAAGGCGTTGTTGCCCTGGCCGATATGATGCATCTGGCCGTCGCAGACCACATCGGGGAAGGGACTGCCGGTGGCGACGAGCGCCCGGCCCTCGCTCCAGTCCAGGATGTCCTGTGGCAGGGCTTCGCAGGCCGAGGTGGGGTTGGACAGTGGGAAGATGATCGGGCGTGAGGTGTTGCGGGCCATCGCCTGCACCACGGGGTGATTGAAGGAACCGGCCTGACCACTCAGTCCCAGCAAGGCAGTGGCCTTGGTGTGTTCGATGGTTTCCAGCAGGGTCGGAATCTCGTTGGCAATCTGCCAGTCCGCCACTTTCTCGCGGGGTTGCGCGTAACATTGTTTGTACGCTTCTACGTTGCGCCCTTCCACCAGCAGGCCGCGCGAATCGATCACGAAGACTCGGTCGCGCGCCTCCTCGCGGCTCAGGCCCTCGCGAATCAGACCCTCGGTGATGGCCCAGGCCACGCCGGCGCCGCCAGCGCCGGCGCCATGGACCACGATGCGCTGATCGCGCAGCGACTCGCCCTTGAGCCGGCTGGCCGACAGCATGCCGGCCAGCGCCACCGCGCCGGTACCTTGAATGTCATCGTTGAAGGAAGGGATCTGCTTACGATAGCGTTCCAGGACCGCGAATGCGACATCCTTGGAGAGATCTTCCCATTGGATGATGGCGCGCGGCCAGCGATTGTGAATGGTCTTGACGAACTTATCCAGAAACGCCAGATAGCGTTCGCCGCGCAGCCGCCGCTGCCGAACGCCCAGATAAAACTCGTCGTTCAGCAATTCCAGCCGGTCGGTGCCGACGTCCAGCTTGACCGGATGGTATGGAAGGGGTCGACGCCGCCGCCGATGGTGTAGAGAGCCAGCTTGCCGATGGCGATGGCCAGACCACCGTAGCCTTGATCGCCGATGCCGAGAATGGCCGAGGAGTCGGTGGCGACGATCATCCGCACATCGTTCCAGGGGTAGTTGCGAACTACCCGGTCGGCGCGGTCGATATTGAGCGGCGAGAACGAGATTCCGCGCGGATTCTGGTAGAGATGGCTAAATTGCTGGACCGCCTGACCAACGGTTGGTGTGTAGATGATCGGCATCATCTCTTCGAGATGCCGTTCCAGCAGCGCGTAGAACAGGGTTTCGGCGCGTTCCTGCAGGGCGCGCAAGTATTGATACTTGGAGATGGGATCGGGCTCGCGCAGGAAGCCGCGGTAGACCCGCTCGACCTGCTGCTCCAGCGTATTGACCTGCGGCGGCAGCAGACCGTCCAGCCCTAGGGCGACCCGCTCGTCCTCGGTAAACGCAGTGCCCTTATTGCTGAGGACCAGCCGCAGCAGGGCGATGCCCTCCAGATAAACTTCCATGTATTCATGACCTTCGGTATCGCTTTTGATGTCGAAATAGGGGCTAATCGGTTCTCGTTTCATCGCTTGAATCTTAAGGTTCAGGGGAATGGTTCCCCAAGCTGGTCGAACATAGCAATATGGCACTTAAGCGGAATGCGGTCAAACAACCCCGACCCGTGTCGCCAACATTCTCTTCCTCCCGGCACCGATAACGGTTTCCTCACTCGCGATTAGCGCGTGATCGGTTCAGATTGGCCCGACCAAAGTTGTGGGGAGTCATTTGTGGATCGTTGGCGCTAAAGGGTGACGATCCGCGATTTTGTGAAAAACGCAAGGTGAAAATATTAATTTTATTTTTATTTTCAATAAGTAACTTATACTCATCATTTATTTTTTTATTTCTTGGAATTTTTTTTTGCTTGTATCCAATCATATACCAAAAACGATAAAACTGGACTTGGAGTACATGTCAATGAACCATCAGATCCATCGTAAGCAGATCATCGTGCTGGTGTTGGCGCTGCTACTGGCGATGGCCTCCTACCTGATCCCTTTGCCGCAGCGGCCCGACCAGCAACCACAATCTGGAGTATACGCGCCGGCCAAGCAGGTTGTGCCGGTAAAGCCGCCGGTCGTCACACGCGAAACCGCCATCACATGGCAGGCTCCGATAAAGACTCAGATACCGCAAGTTAGCACATCCGTTCTCGATGTCGGCACAGGTGAGGCGTCACAGGCTCAGTCCATGATGGTGAAACGATTGGTCAGCCAAGACAATCTGGTCAGCGACGAAAAAATCCAGGCCGCCGCTGCTCCGCTCCTGTCGCTCAAGAAAATCGATCCGCTTCCCGGTCGGTGATCGCATTCCTGTCATTCCTGTTCGAACCCTGGCTAGAACAGGCCAACCACGTCGTGCGCGCGTCCTTCTTTCCCGTTCCTTCCGATTCGTAAGTCTTTTCTCCAAATCCAGAAGCCGTTCTTCATCTTATGGCCCGAGCCGAGAGCTCGGAGGTGCCGGATGCAGAGCGTTTGACAGTAATAACATCATTACCATATTATAAGCATAATATATTATATGGTAGAGCTTCATGGAATTGCGACAAGACAGTCTCGGTTTTCTGCTTGCGGACGTTTTTCGGTTGATGCGGCGGGCCTTCCAACAACGATTGGAGGACGGCGCCCTCACGCCTGCTCAGGGGCGGGCGCTCGTTTATATCTCTCGTCATGAAGGGATTCGTCAAGTCGATTTGGCGAAATTATTGGAAGTACAGCCCATTACGCTCGCGCGCCTCGTCGATCAATTGGCGGAGGCTGGCGTGGTCGAACGCCGCCCCGATCCCGCCGATCGCCGCGCCTATCAGGTGTTTCTGACACCTGCCGCCGCTTCGCACCTAGCTACCATCGAACAGGTTTCGGCAACGATCCGGGCCGACGCCTTGCACGGTCTCGACGCGCAACAAGCAGCGCTCCTGCTCTCCGCTCTGCACACAATGCGCGACAACCTGCGCCAAGAAGTATGTCATGACCGCTGAATGTTGTTTTTTATCCACCATACGCCGACCATGACTGAACGTTTCCATCTCTCTCCGCGTCGGTGGCTTCGGTTGATCCTGCTGGTGGCCGTGCCCTTACTGGCTGCATTGGTTGGTGGCGTCCTCTATCTCAAGGGTGGGCGCTATGTCGAAACCGACAACGCCTATGTCAAGGCGGACAAGGTGCCAGTCAGTGCCGAGGTATCGGGGACGGTCCAGGAGGTGCTGGTCGAGGAAAACCAGAGCGTCGTGGCGGGTCAGCCGCTGTTCCGGCTCGATCCCGTGCCGTTTCGGATGGCCTTGACAAAGGCCGAGGCCAAGCTGGCGCAAGTGCGTGTCGATCTTGCGGCGACGAAAGCGAGTTTCCGTGAGAAACAGGCGGAAATCGCCCTGGCGCGGACCAAGTACGCTTTTGCCCAGAAAGACCAGCGACGCCAGGCTGATTTGGTGGCCCAGCATTTCGTCTCCGCTCTCAATTTCGACAACGCAAGGCAAAGCACCGATCTCGCCGCGCAGCAAATCGTCGCCTTGGAGCAGGATCTGAAGCGCATCGCGGAAACCTTGGGCGGTGGCGTCGATGCTCCGGTCGAGCACCATCCTAGCTATCGGGCGGCATTGGCCGAACTGGAGCAGGCCAAACTCGATCTGGCGCGGGTGGAAGTACGCGCCTCGCTCCCCGGCATCGTGAGCAACCCTCCCAAGCCGGGGCAGTATCTTGCTGCGGGTGCCACGGCGCTGGCCTTGGTCGTCAATGGCAATCCGTGGATCGAGGCCAACTTCCCCGAGACGGATCTCACTTACGTTCATCCAGGTCAGCCGGTCGCGATCCATATCGATACCTATCCCGACCTCACCTGGAAGGGTACCGTGGACAGTCTGAGTCCGGCGACGGGCGCGGAGTTCTCGGTCATCCCGGCTCAGAATGCCACCGGCAACTGGGTCAAGATCGTGCAGCGGGTGCCGGTACGGATTCAATTCGCGGTCGCACCCGGAATGCCGCAACTGCGCGCGGGTCTCAGTGCCGTCGTGGAAATCGATACCGGTCATCGCCGTTGCGTGCTCGGGTTCTCGCTCTGAGCTCACAACCATGATGGCCGTCGCCATGCCCGCCGCGAACTCGGAAGGCTCGCATCGCGGTTTTGTCACCATGTCGGTCATGTTGACCACCATCATGCAGGCATTGGACACCACGATCGCCAACGTGGCGCTGCCGCACATGCAAGGGACGATGGGCGCGACTCAGGATCAGATTTCCTGGGTACTCACCTCTTACATCGTGGCGGCGGCCATCTGTATGCCCCTGACCGGTTTTCTTGCTGCCCGCTGGGGGCGTAAGCGCCTGTTCATGGGGTCGGTGATCGGTTTCACCATTGCGTCCATGCTCTGCGGAGCGGCGCAAAATCTGAGCCAGATCGTGCTGTTTCGGTTGCTGCAAGGCGTGTTCGGCGCGAGTCTGGTGCCGCTGTCGCAAGCGGTGCTGCTCGACGCCTATCCGCGCGAGCGGCATGGAGCGGCGATGGCGATGTGGGGCATTGGCGTCATGGTGGGGCCGATTCTCGGTCCGTCTCTGGGCGGTTGGCTGACCGAGTATTACAACTGGCGCTGGGTGTTCTACATCAATCTGCCGTTTGGTCTGTTGGCATGGTTCGGTCTGGCGGTGTTCGTGCGTGAAACTCCGTTGGACCGCTTACGACGTTTCGATCTGTTCGGCTTTGCCTTGCTGAGTTTGGGGCTCGGCGCGCTCCAGATGATGCTGGATCGCGGCGAATCGCTCGATTGGTTCGCCAACCCGGAGGTGGTGGCCGAGGCTCTGCTCGCGGGCTTGGCGCTCTATCTGTTCATCGTGCACATCTTTACCCATCCGCAGCCGTTTATCGAACCGGGGCTGTTCAAGGATCGCAACTTCAGCGTCGGCCTGGTGTTCATCTTCATCGTCGGGCTCATTCTGCTGGCCACGATGGCGCTGTTGCCGCCCTTCATGCAGAACCTGATGGGTTATCCCGTGATTGATGTCGGGTATCTGCTTGCGCCGCGCGGCGTCGGCACCATGACCGCCATGGTCGTGGTCGGCAGGGTGTCGGGTAAGGTGGACGTGCGCTATCAACTGCTTTTGGGTCTCATCCTGACCAGTTTGGCCTTGTGGGAGATGACGCATTTCAATACGGACATCGACGGCTGGGATATTGTCCGTACTGGCATTACCCAAGGATTGGGTCTCGGGTTCTTGTTCGTGCCGTTGTCCAGCATCAGCTTTTCCACCCTGTCGCCCCATTACCGCAACGAGGGTACGGCGCTGTTCAGCTTGATGCGCAACATCGGCAGCAGTATTGGCATTTCGGTGGTAACCACCTATCTGTCGCAACGAACCCAGGCCAATCACGCGGCCTTCGCGGATGCGATCAATCCGTTCAGCCTGGCGCTCAAGCAAGCCGTCGAGGCGGGCGCCTACAACCTCACGACCCCCCCAGGGCCTCGTGGCCATCAACAGCGAAGTGACGCGTCAGGCCGCCACGCTTGCCTACTTGCAGGATTTCCGGCTGATGATGTTCATCGCGTTGGCCGCCTTGCCGTTGATCCTGCTGCTGCGGGCGCCAGCCAAGCAGGCCAGTTCGATAGAAAAAGTAACTGCGGCGATGGACTGAAAGATCATTTTCACCGCCAAAAGCGTGTGCGCGCCAACCCGGTTGGATAGACATCCCGCTATCCATTCCTCTTGAATCCATCCTGAACGCATCCTGAACTCGGTTCTGGCTTATACTGCCGTTTGTGTTGGCCAAGCGCCGGCTATGCAAGGCGTTTTTTGTGTAAACCATGCCGGGACCGTTTCTATCAGAATCGCGGCGACCCCACCCATAACATTTAGATAAAAGAGGATAAGCATATGAGTTATCAGAATCTCTTGGTTGAAACCCGCGGTCCGGTGGCGTTGGTTACCCTCAACCGGCCCAAGGCGTTTAACGCTTTGTCCGACGACCTCATGGAAGAGTTGACCCAGGCGTTGGATGTGATCGAGGCAGACGAGTCCGTTCGCGCCATCGTGCTGACCGGTGGCGAGAAAGTGTTCGCCGCCGGCGCCGACATCAAGGGCATGAAGGATTATTCCTACATGGATGCCTATAAAGGTAATTTCATCACCCGCAACTGGGAACGGGTCAGTCGCTGCCGTAAGCCGGTGATCGCGGCGGTGGCTGGCTACGCGCTGGGCGGTGGCTGCGAGCTGGCGATGATGTGCGATTTCATTCTTGCCGCCGACAACGCCAAGTTCGGCCAGCCGGAAATCAAGCTCGGTATTTTGCCGGGGGCCGGAGGCACTCAGCGCCTGACGCGGCTGGTGGGGAAATCCAAGGCGATGGAACTGTGCCTGACCGGGCGGATGATGGATGTCGGGGAAGCCGAAAGAGCCGGCTTGGTCAGCCGGATTGTGCCCGTGGCCGAACTGATCGGGGAAGCGATCAAGACCGCCGAAACCATTGCCGGGTATTCGCTGCCTTCGGTGATGATGACCAAGGAATGCGTCAATCGCGCCTACGAAACCTCCTTGGCCGAAGGGCTGTTGTTCGAGCGCCGGACTTTCCATGCCGTATTCGCCACCGAGGATCAGAAAGAGGGGATGGAAGCCTTCGCCGGCAAGCGTTCGCCAGCGTTCAAGCACCGTTGAAGCTGCTTGGTGGGCGGGGTGGTTTGCCTGGACTGTTCGAAAGATTTGACCGGACCGCCGAAGAATTTCATTATTGTCATTAATGTTAATGCCGGCCTGTTTCGGATGCCGGAAAGACAGCGTGTTCAACAATCCCGTTAATTGAAGGAATGCAGGATGGAAATTAAAAAAGTAGGTGTTATGGGTTGCGGAGCGATGGGTTTGGGCGTGGCGCAGGTTTGCGCGCAGGCGGGTATCCCGACCATCGCCGTCAAGGCAACCCCGGGTTCGACCGATAAGATCCGCTCGGGGTTGGAGAAGTCGCTGGGTAAGATGGTCGAACGCGGCAAGATGACCACCGAGAAAATGGAGTCCACCCTCGGTTTATTGCAACTGACGACCAAGGAAGAGGATGTCGCTGATTGCGATCTGATCGTCGAGTCCATCATTGAAGATTTGGACACCAAAAAAGCGCTGTTTCAACGGCTGGAAAGCATCGTGTCGCCCCAGACGCTGCTGACCACCAATACCTCGACGTTGTCGGTGACAGCGATGATGGCGGTTTGCAAGCAGCGCGACCGGGTGGCGGGGCTGCATTTCTTCAATCCGGCTACGGTAATGAAGCTGGTCGAGATCATCCACGCCTTCGAGACTTCGGATGTCACCATCAGCACCCTGAACGCGTTTTGCAAGAAGCTCGGCAAGGATCCGGTCATCGTCCAGGACACCACCGGTTTCATCGTCAACCGCCTACTGACGCCCTACATGCTGAGCGCCATCCGGCTGCTGGAAATGGGCACCGGCACCATCGCCGACATCGATCATGCGATGAAGTCGGGCGCCGGCCATCCGATGGGTCCGTTCGAACTGGCCGACTACATCGGGCTGGACGTGGTGGAAGCGATGACGATGAATATTTATCAGGACATGCACCAGCCGCACGTATCGCCCCCGCACACCCTGACTCGTTTGGTGCAGCTCGGCTATCTGGGTCGCAAGACCGGCAAGGGCTTTTATGATTATTCCGTAAAACCGGCGATCGCGAATCCGCAACTGCGTCATCCAGTCGCCTGATCGTTCTCTCAATCCGGTTGAGAATCCGCGCCAGGGACGGCGCGTCAAGGCTTGTTTTCACATCCTCGTTCCCTGCTTCAACCGCCGCCGTAGCGCTGCTCCAGCCAGCCGAACACCGCGCGCAGCCCCATTGCCTCGCCGCCCTCCGGCCGTCCCGGCTGGGTTTTCAGGTTCCAGGCCATCGAATCGAAATGTGCCCAAGGAATGCCAGCGGGTACGAATTCCCGCAGGAACAGCGCAGCGGTGATCGCTCCGGCGTAGGACGAGTCCGAGGCGTTGGCGATATCGGCGATCTTGCTATCCAGCATCTCTCGGTAGGGTGCGTGCAACGGTAGCCGCCAGCAGGGGTCTTGCTCGCGCTCCGCCGCCGCCAGTAGGTCGGAGGCCATGGATTCGTCGTTGCAGAACAGCGCCGGTACCCCAGTCCCCAGCGCGACCCGCGCCGCACCGGTCAGGGTGGCGAAATCCAGTAGGATCTCCGGCTGTTCCACGCCGGCCTCCGCCAGCGCGTCGCAGAGCACCAGGCGGCCTTCGGCGTCGGTATTGTGAATCTCGACCGTCAAACCCTGGCGCGAGCGCAGGACGTCGCCGGGACGGAAAGCGTTGCCGGCGACCGCGTTTTCCACCGCCGCCACCAGTACCCGCAGCCGCACCGGCAAACCGGCGCTCATGATTAGCCGCGCCAGACCCAGCACGGTCGCTGCTCCACCCATGTCTTTTTTTCATCAGGCGCATGGCGCTGGAGGGCTTCAAATCCAAGCCGCCACTGTCGAAGCAGACACCCTTGCCCAGTAAAGTGACCTTGGGGTGGGTCGGGTTGCCCCAGCGCAGGTCTAGCAACCGGGGCGGATGGGTGCTGGCCCGACCGACGGCGTGAATGAGCGGAAAATGATGTGTCAGCAGCTCGTCGCCGACGATTTGTGCCACCGAGGCATCGAACTCCCGACCCAGCGCCAGCATCGCCTCGGCCAAGTGTTCCGGCATCATGTCCTCGGCCGGCGTGTTGATCAGATCACGCGTCAGCGTGACCGCCGCGATCTGCCGGCGGATGCGGTCGCCGTCGCTGACGGGGTCGAGCGCCAGCTTGGCCATGGGCCTCTTGGGTGCCTTGTAACGGCTGAATTGGTAGGCCCCCAGCGCCCAGCCTAGGGTCATCCGTTCCAGCCGCCAGGGATCGAAGGCGCCGTCGAGGCGGTAATTCCCTTCCGGCAGCGCCGCCGGCAAGTTACCCAACGCCCAGAGGTCATCGGCCTTGGCGATGCCGGCGACCACGGCCCGCAGCCGGCCGTCCGCGTCGGGGACCAGATTGAAACTGCCTGGTTTCGCCTTGAAACCGGTCGCGGTCAGCCAGCGGCGTGGCGAATCCTCCTGCCGCTCCAGCCACGGGCCGAATTCGCTCTCGATCACCGGGATGACGGGAATACAATCGGGAGTACGGGCGGGCAGCAAACCATCGTTCATGCGAACCTCTCTGCGTTCAAGCGCGGCGCCATGCGCGCCGCCAAGTGATTTTCACCGATAAAAGGCGCAAAATCCCGGCCCGTGCCGAGCGCCCTCTCCAGATTGGCAAGGGCGGTTTCGTCGAACCGGCGATTCTTGTATATGAATTGCCGCATCCGCGAGGCGAAGATCTTGTACCGAATTCTTGACCAGCGCTTAAGCCGGCTGTTCAATGCCGGTCCGCCCGCCGGCTTTGCCGGTCGCCTGCTGGGCCTGGAGCGGGAGGCGCTGCGGGTCGCGCCGGATGGCTATATCTCGCAGGTCCCTCATCCACCCACGCTCGGTTCGGCGTTGACCCATCCCTGGATCACGACTGATTACTCCGAATCGCTGCTGGAATTCATCACTCCGCCGCTGCCCGGTCCCGGAGAAGCGCTGCGCTTCCTGGACGAGGTGCATCGTTTCGCGTGTCGGCAGATCGGTGACGAGCTGCTCTGGTCGGCCAGCATGCCCTGCATCCTGGCCGGTGAAGCCAGCATTCCGATCGCGGAATACGGTCATTCTAATCTGGGCCGCATGAAGCACGTTTACCGGCGTGGGCTGGCGTGGCGCTATGGGCGCATCATGCAAGTGATCGCCGGCATCCACTTCAACTTCTCGTTGCCGGACTCGTTCTGGGTGGCGTTCCAGCAGATGGAAGGCGATCGCCGTTCGCTCCAGGAGTTTCGTTCCGAGTCCTACTTCGGGTTGATCCGCAACCTGCAACGTTTCGGCTGGCTGATTCTCTATCTGTTCGGCGCCTCGCCGGCGGTGTGCAAGTCGTTTCTCGACGGCAAGGCGACTTCGCTGACCGAATTCGACGAGCACACCTGCTACGGACCCTATGCCACGTCGCTACGGATGAGCAACATCGGCTACACCAACCGCAGCGAGAAGAAAAGCGGCGTCAACGTGTGCTACAACTCGCTGCCCGAGTACATCGCCAGCCTGACCCAGGCGACGGTGACGCCGTGGCCGCCTTACCAGCGGATCGGAGTGAAAGTCGACGGCGACTACCGCCAGCTCAACGCCAACGTTCTGCAAATCGAAAACGAGTACTACACCTCAATGCGGCCCAAACAGCCGCCGCAAGGCGACGAAAAACCGACTGTGGGGCTGCGGCGGCGCGGGGTGGCTTATGTCGAACTGCGTTCGGTGGACATCAATCCGTTGGAGCCGCTGGGCGTGAACGAGACCCAGTTGCGGTTTCTGGAAACGTTCCTGCTGTTTTGTCTGCTCAACGAATCGCCGCCGTTCGATGCGGAGGAGCGGGCGATGATCGACGACAATCAGATGGCGGTGGCCCTGACTGGCCGCGATCCGGCGCTGGTATTGCGTCGCCGCTGCGACCCGGTGTTGCCGCTGCGGCGCTGGGCGGACGATATACTCAGTTTGCTGCAATCGATCTGCGCGTTATTGGACCTGGGCGAGACGGGGCAACCCTATGCCACGGCACTAGCTGAACAGCGTGAGACCTTGGCCGAGCCGGAGCGTACCCCCTCCGCCCGCATCGTGGCGGCCATGCGCGCCAGCGGCGAAAACTTCTTCCGGTACGCCCGACGCTGGTCGGAACAGCATCGCCACCATTTCGAATCGCGGCCGCTGGCCGAGGAGCGGATACAGGTTTTCACCGAAGCAGCCGAGCGTTCGCTGCGGGAACAGGCCGCGATCGAAGCGGCGGACAAGATTTCGTTCGATGAATTCCTGGCCCGCTACTTCGTCCAAAGCTGAGCCGTGTCGTGATTTATTGGTAGGCGCTCTGCCGAAAATCCAGTGTACCCGAGCCGTTAAACTATCTGTCAGATTAAACCGCAATACCGAATTCCAAGGTACAAGAGTTCGCTTTCTGACAATAACTTTTTGAATAATATACAAAACATACTCATACAAAAAACCGATGTCTATCGGAAAGTTGCTGAAACATTCCTGAACATTCCCGATTCGCCGGATTCTCAATCGGTACAAAGGAGCCAACAACACCCTTACTAAGGATTAAGCCTAATCTTCCATTTGCTTGGGCACTCATCTAATTCATTTTTTTTTATTTTCTAAAAAAAATCATTACTTCATCGTTCCAGTTTCTTCCATCGCATTGTAACGCGATATCTTTCTTCATATAACCAAAAAAATCCCACAAAAAATGGATACCAATAACATGAAAACCGCCAATATAGATTTTTTTTTGTCCAAAATTTAAGCTATGAATAAGGAAAAATAATAAAATATATCCCGATATAATTGAGTACCGACTACTTGGATCTCCATGCAGACTACCCAAAATAGTAAATGCCGCCATACTGAGCCATGACAAAAATAGCGAAATACTAATTTTGTCTTTTTTATTTATAGGAACACAAAATGTAAAAGAAAGAAATAGTGGTAATCAAAAATAAGCATAAAATCAATATTCTTTCCAATTATTGGAACAATAAATTGGGCAAGAAAAAACAGATTGAATAGATTGCATCCCTATATTTGAAAATCTTTTCCCATTTAACAAGCTGGAGTCTATTGCCAAGTAAAAAAACATACAACTGAATACATAAGGTAACAGTTAAGATAAAAACAACACACGACAATTTCTTTATTTTTTTTCCAAAATTGATTTTACTACGAAAAAAAGGGTAAAAAAACCAACAAATATAAGCCTGTTAATCCACCAGTAAAAAAATAATAATCTGTAGAAATATTTTCTTTTACTAGATATTTTTTCAAAATTTTCAAAGAGAAGAAATAACCCAATCAAACCAAACCAAATTTGAGAATTTATTGTGTTTAACCAAATTTCTCCCACCATAGAAGGCAAGAAAGCCAATACGAGAAATCCAAAATATTTTTTTTGTATTCTTTGTCAAATAAGTAGGAGTTACCAGTTAGCAATATAATATACGGAACAAGTTGTACAACAAAAAGCAAAAGCCTGCTGTAACAAATGGAGCATAAACCAAAAGGAACTAAAACTAGCCACTTCTGTCGCAAGATTAGCAAATAAATTATAATAACCACCTCTCAAATGCACAAATAGCATACTGTCAATTAGGTTATTTTCATATGCAAACTTAAAAATGAACAGCCCCTTCTTCTGCCCAAAACCTTGGAAAAATTATTATATTGGTAGCCTTTAAGTAAATTATTAAAGCAGCAGAAATTATCAACAAAACCTTAAATGAAAAAATGACTCTTAAATACTCAAAACCCACCTTGAAAAAATTATTGCCTATTTGATGCATTGCTACTTACCCCTCTAAAAAGAGAATGATTTAAAAATTTTTTCAGGTAAGGATTTAATGATCCAAATAATCACTCTCCAAAATCTTGGTGTATAAACCATGTCCTTCCCCTGCTTCATCGCCGTCACGATATCCCGCGCCACCCATTCCGGTTTGGCCCACAGCAAGCCTTTCGGAAACTCCCGCGTCATCGGCGTATCCACGAAGCCGGGTTTGATCGTGACCACTTGCACGCCAGATTTATATAAACGCTGCCGCACGCCGCTCAGGAAGGTACTCACCGCTGCCTTGGCCGTGCCGTAGACATAATTGCTTTGTCGCCCCCGGTCGCCGGCGACCGACGAAATCACCGCGATCATACCGGAACGCTGAGCTTCAAACCGGTTGGCGATCAAGGTCAGCAGGGCGATCACACTCAAGGCGTTGGTGTGCAATTCCTGGAAAGTCAGGGCTACCGATTTCTGGCATGCCGTCTGATCCGACAATGTGCCGTGCGCAATCAGCACGGTATCCAGGCCGCCCAGCGCCGTGTCCGCGTTATCGAGCAAAGCCGCGTGACGTTCGATAGCATTAGCGTCCATCACTTCGGTTTGCGTTCGCGCCGCGCCGCGTACCCGCAAATCGGCGGCGATGGCTTCCAGTGCCTCCGCCCGCCGTCCCACCAGATACAGCATATCGCCTTGCACGGCGAACAACCGCGCGACGGTTTCGGCGATGGCTGAGCTGGCGCCGACGATCAATACTTTCGCATCTTAATCCCTCATCACCCGCCGCCAGAAGCTGGAGGAAAACCGGAGATCGATATATTCGCTGAAGTGGTGCCACTGCGGGAAAAATTCCCGGAACCGCGCCCCGCTCATACGGGCGTCCTTGGCCGGATACACCGCGCCGCCCGTCATCGCCACTACTGCGTCGAGTGCATCCAACAGTTTTAGAACGTGTTCACGATCTTCTGCTGAGTCTGCGAACATCGGGGGATGCGTACGAAGAGATACCCCAGTGACATCAGTAGAGAACAGTTTGGGCCAATTTTGCCGCTGCTGGAACAGGCCAGGCGCAAAACCAAGCCCAGGACGGTAGACCTGTACGAGGTGTTTTGCGCCGTACTGTACCTGCTACGCACGGGCTGCCAGTGGCGAGCGCTGCCCAGTGACTTTCCCAAGTGGCGCACGGTGCATTCGTACTTCGCCAAGTGGAGCGAGCCGGGCCAGGATGGCGTGAGCCTGCTGGAGCGGGCATTAAAAAATCAGGTTGGCGCGGCCCGCGAGAGACAGGGGCGCAACGCCTCCAGCACGCTCTTGATCGTGGACGCACAGAGTGTAAAGAACACGGACACAGCGGGCCTGAAG